>CAYIZM010000031.1:0-8981 GCA_964368015.1 uncultured Methanomassiliicoccales archaeon | reverse complement strand
CACAATAGTTAATAAGGGTCAGCTATTACCAATAATAAATGAATAAGAAAGCTGTTCTTGCTTTGGTGTTTTTAGCATCTTTTCTCGTGTTGCCGCTAGCTTTAGCGGATAGCTCGAATGCAACTACTGATTTCACATCTTACGGGGATCAACTTTCCGCAGATGAAATAATAGTTTACGACGCGTGCGTCGATCCTTTTGAAGACGGATCTGATCCACTCGAAAAGAACTGGAATGATTATAATCCAACTCCGACCGTCGACGTTATAGATCAGTCAATCATCGATATAGCTGTTAAAGCTGCATCGCTAGATCATCCAGGTTATTTCTGGCTTTTAAAGGAAATTACCTACAACGGAAGCACATTATCATTCGATATATCCGACCTTGACCTAGACGCTAATATTAAAATGAAAAGTTTTGCCTCGAGTATAGAAGGCGATACTATATCTGAAAAGATTGCAGCCATCAATTCTAAACTACGTTCCGAAGTAGAATACGTGGAATATTCACCAGAAGATGACGATTATAATGTTCTTGATGGAACGGCATATGGAGCGATCATCAACAAAAAAGCTAACGCTTATGGATTTGCAGCAGCAGTAACTTTCTGTGCTCAAGAATTAAATGTCAAAGCTGTAACATTATGTGGCGAACTTAACGATCCTGACTCATCGAAACCTCATGCATGGAACGTAGTTCAGGACGAAGGCTGGTATGGTGTTGACGTAGCCCTAAACAAACAAAAGGAAACGAACACATATCTCATGATGGCAGCTTACGATCATGGTTATCAAACTGATTACACATTCAAAGTTTCTCACAGTGCGAACATGTCAAGTTATCTTGGTACTGACGTCGTAATAAATACGCCTGTGTTAAAAGTTAGAGAAATAGAACCGCCGATAGAACCCACACTCTTAGAAAAATACGGTCAACACATACTGGTAATAACTATTATAACCATATTATGTGTTGTAATGTTCACTTATGCTAAACGTGGCTAATTGAAATGTTTCTAAGTGAGTATATATAAAGACAATGAGGAATCAAAATGGAAAATAAAGTTGAAGTTAAGCCTACTGATGAACCCATAGAAACATGGATCGAGAGGCAGACCTTCACATCCACCGACAACATGGTCATCCCTGAAAAGATCGCAGACCGTGTCATAGGACAGGACGATGCAGTCCAAGTAATGAAGAAGGCCGCCTCTCAGAAGAGACATGTAATGCTCATCGGGGAGCCAGGTACAGGTAAATCTATGCTGGCTAACTCCATGGTAGAGTATCTTTCTAAGGAAGACCTTCAGGACGTAGTTTCATATCACAATCCCGAAGACTTTAACGAGCCTCGGATAAGAGCCCTTCCAGCTGGGAAGGGAAAGGCGATAGTCGCCGAACAGAAGGCCCATGCTGCGGCCATTAAGAATCAGAAGAGCTCGATGTACATCTACGTCAGCATATTCATTATGATACTGGGTCTTATGGGATCCATATTCTTCGGTAATTGGACGATCATGTTCATCGCACTTTTCAGTGTTTTCATAATCCTTTTGTTCCTAAGAAATCCAAATCAAAGGAACGAGGTAGCTATCGTACCTAAAGTCATAGTAGGTCATACGCCAGGAGAAATGCCTCCGTTCATCGACGCAACAGGTGCTCATGCCGGTGCGTTATTAGGTGATGTAAGACACGATCCTTTCCAATCCGGAGGTCTTGAGACACCTTCACACGACAGGATAGAGTCTGGTGACATCCACAAGGCCAATAAAGGCGTTCTTTTCATAGACGAGATAAACATGTTGAAGATGGAGTCCCAACAGGCACTTCTTACTGCAATGCAGGAAAGGAAGATGTCTATCACAGGACAGTCTGAACGTTCATCTGGTGCTTTAGTGAAATCTGAAGCGGTTCCCTGTGATTTCATACTTGTATGTGCAGGAAATCTGGATGCTTTACAAGGTATGCATCCTGCGTTGAGGTCAAGGATAAGAGGATACGGTTACGAAGTGTACATGCGTAATACCATGAAGGATACTGACGATAACCGTGGATTCCTTGCTAGATTCGTTGCTCAAGAAGTTCGCAAGGACGAAAAGATCCCACATTTCGATAAGTACGCCGTTGGAGAGATAATCAAAGAAGCACAACGTCGTGCAGGAAGGCGCGGAGAACTTACGCTCAGGCTCAGGGAGCTCGGCGGACTGATCCGTGTTTCTGGTGACGTTGCAGTTGGAAGAGAAGCTAGTATAGTTACTAAGGAAGATGTACTGGAAGCCAAGAGGTCCGCTAGAGGACTTGAGCAACAGATGGCCGATCGTCATGTTGAGGCTAACAAGAACTATCCACTTTTCCAAATAGATGGATCACAAGTAGGGATGATCAATGGTCTTGCAGCTATGAACTCTAATTCAGAGATGTCTGAATTTGCAGGTATTGTGTTACCCTTGGTAGCAGAAGTAGCTCCAGCCCAGATAAAGAAAGGCGGTCGTATAGTAGCCACCGGACAGCTAGGCGTTATAGCCAAAGAAGCTGTGGATAATATCTCTGCGGTCATCAAGAAATACACGATGACCAATCTTACAGACGTTGATATCCATTTACAATACGTCGGTACATATTCTGGTGTAGAAGGCGACAGTGCATCGATAACGATGGCCACTGTGATAATTTCAGCTTTGGACAACATACCGATACGTCAGGATCTGGCTATGACCGGAAGCCTGAACGTTAGAGGCCAAGTGCTTCCGATAGGTGCAGTAACTGCAAAGTTGGAAGCTGCAGCAGAATCTGGAATAAAGATCGCATTGATCCCTGAGAATAACGCTAAGGACGTAATGATCGAGGACAAATACTACGATATGATGGATATCTATGCTGTATCTAACTTACGTGACGTACTAGAATTTGCTTTCGTGGACTGCCCAATGAAGACCCAGTATCTTGATAAATTGATAGCGCTCACGCCTGATGGAAAGTCTACCATAAGAAAGCTCGAACGCCCCGCTAAGTTTGTGAAAGCATCTGAAGAGATCGTCGTGGAACATACCGAGTCACACATCGAGATCGTTGATATAGAGCCAGAATCTGATACTGAGAAGGTCTCGGAGCAGGAAAAGGTAAACGGTGGTTCGCCATGTGGAGCTTAACACTTTAACCAAGGAGGTTAATGATCTACCATGTCCTACGGACACGAATATGACAACTATTCGCTGATGATCGGCAGATTCCAACCGTTCCATGAGGGCCACTTAGAAGTAATTCGTAAGTGTGCCAAAGAATCGGATAATCTGAATATCGGTATCGGAAGTGCACAATATTCTCACTCTTTAGAAAATCCGTTCACTGCAGGCGAAAGATATCTTATGATAAAGAATACCCTGGACGACGAAGGTATAGACAATTACTGTATCGTTCCAGTGGAAGATCTAAATCGTTTTTCCATATGGGTGGCTCACGTTACTTCGATGATGCCTCCCTTTGCATACGTTTACAGTAACAATCCTTTCACTCGTCGTTTATTCGAAGAATCTGGATTCCATATACGCGAGTCCCCAATGTACAACCGAGAAATTTATTCTGGGACGGAAGTACGCAGAAGGATAGTCTCTGACGAAGATTGGCGTTCACTAGTGCCAGGCCCTGTAGCTAAGGTCATAGAAGAGATCGATGGCATAGGACGTCTCAAGGATCTATCCGGAGGATATTGATGTCTGCTTTGTTGGAGATGGTCAAGGCCCTTAGGTCCACTGGCTCTTCTCTGGCACTTGCTGAATCTTGTACTGGAGGGTTGATAAGTACTCTAGTAACGGATCCTCCTGGAAGTTCAGATTATTTTCTCGGTTCTGCGGTAACTTATAGCAATATTTCTAAGAATAAAGTTCTAGGTGTTTCTCAAGATACCCTTTTAAAATATGGTGCTGTCAGTGAACAGGTCGCAGTTGAGATGGCCGAAGGCGCCATCAAAATATTTAGTTCAGATTTTGCGGCTTCTGCCACTGGTATTGCTGGTCCGGATGGAGGGACTTCTGTTAAACCAGTTGGCACGGTCTGTATCGGAATAACCGATGGAAGGCGCTCTCTTACGTTCACTGAACATTTTCAAGGAAGCAGATCAGAGGTCAGAACAAAAACCGCAGAAACTATTTTTGAATTACTGGCTGATTTCATTCTGGAGAAGATATGAGCAGATATTCCAAACAGGAAGGTCTTTTTGGAACAAACGGTCAAGAGAAGCTTCTTAATGCGAAGGTCGTTATCGTTGGATGCGGAGGATTGGGGACATACGTATCGTTACTACTTGCGTCCGCAGGAGTAGGTGACCTAAGGTTAATAGACGGAGATAGCCCATCCGAAAGTAATCTTAACCGGCAATTCTTTTATTCGGGTGAAGAAGGTTTTAAAGCAGAGATTCTTGAAAAAAAACTTAAAAAGATCAATGAGGAAGTCAATATCGAAACCGTATGCAAATTCATCGATGAAGAGAACATATTCGATACCGTTGGAAATTGTGATGTCATAGTTGATTGTCTTGATTCGGTGAAGGCACGACTCATTCTCAATAGATATTCAGTATCTCAAAATATATCGCTGGTACATGGAGGCATAGATGGTTTTTATGGGCAAGCTACCTTTGTTATACCTGGCGAGACCCCATGCCTCAATTGTATTCTTAGTTCATCAGACGAACAAGTTTCGCGATCTTTTGCTCCGATGGTGTCGTTAATTGCATCGATTCAAGCCTCGGATACGGTCAAATTCTTAACAGGTACAGGAGACACTCTTGCCGGTAAACTATTCAATGTTTCCATGGAATCCAATGAGTACCGCACGGTAGACATTAGACCGGACCCGAACTGTTCCGTATGCGGAAAAACTCGCTGTAAATAAATACGGCTCATATATTCAGGTGTACTATGAAGAAAATAATGACCGGGAAGGTCAAAGAAGTTTACGGCGTGGATGATGACACGTTGGAATTTGCATATACAGATAACATTTCTGTTTTTGACAAGATCATTCCGTCAAAGATCCCTCATAAAGGTGAAACTTTATGCAGAACGGCCAAGTTCTGGTTTGATCTACTTACTGAAAAAGGTATCCATAATCATTATATCAGCGAGTCGGCCCCAGATAGGATGAGGGTAAAAAAAGTCAACATCATAAGAGATTACAGCAAGATCGATGAAAACACAGTTAATTATCTTATTCCGTTAGAGATCATCTGCAGACACTACGTTGCAGGCTCCCTTCTAGACCGTATCAACGAAGGAAAAATCACTGCAGAAGAGTTAGGATTTCCTCAAGGCCACAAGGTCACATATGGAGAGAAGCTTCCTGTCCCATTCATAGAGTCCACCACTAAATTAGAAGAACACGATAGTAATCTGTCCGAGGTCGAAGCTAAGAAGATGGCTGGGATCAGCGATAAAGAATACCAAGAGATCAAAGATACAGTTCTCAAGATCGATAAGATCATAGAAGAAGAAGCATCAAAACGTGGACTTATCCATTGCGATGGTAAGAAAGAGTTCGGTTACGATAAAGAGCGTAAACTTATGGTCTTAGATACCTTCGGTACTCTTGACGAAGATCGCTGGTGGGACTCCGATGAATATGCCAAAGGCAACGTATCAGAGCTCTCTAAAGAGTTCGTAAGACAATATTATCGAACAACAGGTTATCATGGAAAGCTTATGGAGGCTCGTAATAAAGGACTCGAGGAACCGAATATACCTGCCCTTCCTCAAGAGATCATAGATCGTACAAGAGATCTTTACGTAAGCATGTACGAGAGGATAACTGGAGAGAAGTTCTGATCAGATCAACCTGACCAAAACCATCTTCTCCCCATATGGGCACTCGGTATCTCCTTCAACAGCTTCGACAGTAAGCTTAGTGCCAGATATCTCTGAAGGGGGATGACATCTGAACCAGTTATCACAATATTTCATATTGCAGTTTATTTCCTGGAATGTTACCATGCCGCCTTCTATGGCATTCTTTTTCAACATAGCTGCTGGAGTGCTTATTTTATCAACTTCTACTACCTTTACACGGTCTCCCGTTTCCAGGCATTCATGGGTCTGGGTCCTAGTGTTCACTATCTTATATCCAGTATTTTTCTCCAAGTTAAGACAGACTGCTTTTAGTTTACACTCTCTGCATCCGTCCATTGGGCCCATGTAATAGAAAGTAAAATCTTTCTCCGCAGAGTTTTCTGAAACTAATGTGATATGGACCATCAGATCACTCCCGTTGTTTTTGCAACGTTGGCTGCAGCCTCACGACTTATTCCGTTACCGAGTATCGTGAATCTATCCTTACGTATGCCTGCAGCTGACGTTAGAGCTTCGATTACCTCTTCGTCCTTGAGGCCGATCTGTCTTCCTGTAGTTGGAGCGCCAATATTGTCTAAAGCGTCCCTGATGACCTCCCAGTCCCCTCCATGAAGGTACATCATCATTATCGAGCCCACGCCACACTGTTCTCCGTGCATGGCACGACCAGGATACATTATATCGATAGCATGGGAGAACATATGTTCCGAACCGCTTGTAGGACGAGAGCTACCGGCAACGCTCATCGATACTCCGGATATAATTATCGGCCTAAGGGCCACCCATACACTTTCTTCTAGTTCAGGACGAATTAATTCGGAATTTTCCATTATTGTTTCTGCAGAATATTGTGAAAGTGAATATGCTGAACGACTGAACTCTTCATTTCTAAGTCTGTGTGCGAACTCCCAATCTTTGAGTGCTGTAAGATTGGATATAACATCTGCACAACCCGAAGCAAGATACCTGTAAGGTGATTTACAGATGATCTCAGTGTCAGCAAGAACTCCTAAAGGTGATGAGGCAGCAACTGACTGAGGTCCAGCGTTCATCTTAAGTGATGCACGTCCCGATGCGATACCGTCATGCGCTGCGTTGGTAGGGACACTAATGAAAGATAATCCCATATCATCGGCTGCTATTTTTGAAAGGTCTATTTTACTTCCTCCTCCAACGGCCAGTATGAATTTTGATTCGGTCTCTCTGATAACTGATTTTACTTTTTCCAGGTTATCCAATGTCGCACTGCCTGTCTTTAGAACATGAATGTCATATTTTTCTGACATAATGTCTTCGACTTTCTTCCCTGCTGCATCATATGTGTTCTCACCTGTGACGATGAGTCCAGATTTTTCGAACCTAAAAGATTCGCACATTTCCGGCAATCTATTGATGACATCGTGCCCCATAAGGATAGTTCTCGGGAATTCCATTTTCTTAGCTTTATCGAAAACATCCATTTTATCGTCCGATATGAGATATTCTGAAACATATAAAAGGAAAGCAGTGGATTAGACCTTGTGGAACGTAAAGTTTTGATAATATGTGCCTGCGGAAGACGTAAAGGATTCACTTATGCTATGTGTTCCGAGGCGGAAGACGTTCTGATGAAGGATGGATTTGACGTTGAGGTTGCGTATCCGATCAACATGGACATCGGTCATTGTACAGGATGCGGATCCTGTAAAAACGGTAACGGATGTGTCATCGAGGATGATATGGTCGGCATATACACGTCGTTCCAGAATGCGGATCTCGTGGTCCTTTGTACGCCGATACATTACAGTGGACCTTCGTCAGTAATAAAGTCAGTGATAGACAGGTTCCAAACACTTTGGTATATTTCTACTCCTGGGCCGAAATATATGGCAGCAATGATGTGTGGAGGCGACGAGGACCCCGAGTTCCGAGGTGCAATGCATGTTTTCAAATCTTTAGCTGCTACAGCGAGATCTAAGTGGATCGGAGAGCTAAAGATATCTGGTACCGATAGAAAACAGCCTTCGGACATAAGGAAAGAGTGTAATGAATTCCTTCGTTCTATTATAGCTAAGATCGACGACGGAACTTAAATCCTTTCGTCGTCAAATAATAAAATTAAAGTTCGTCGTTAGATAGAAAGTATTATACTCTCACAAATTAATTTTGGGTCGAGGTCCAACATGACAATTAGAAATGTTTATCATTGTGAAAAATGTGGAAAAATAGTAGATATCCTATTCGATGGGGCTGGAAAGCTTTCTTGCTGCAACCAGTTAATGGTCTTACTCGAACCACAGACAAAAGATTATGCTATCGAGAAGCACGTTCCCTTCATAGAGAAGGTAGACGGTGGAGTCCTTGTCAAGGTAGGTAAGGAGACCGCGCATCCCATGGACGAAAAACATTACATTTCGTACATAGAGATCTGCGCTGACGGTATACTTATGCGTAAATATCTGAAGCCCGGAAACAAGCCTGAAGCATTTTTCAAGACAGATGCCAAGGTAATCTCTGCGAGGGAACTCTGCAACGTACACGGCGTCTGGAAATCTAATCAGTAATGGTGATTCAAACTTTTTACCAAACTTTTTACTTCTTATTCTGTAAACATTAAATTGTTGTTGTATGATTACTGCACGTTCTGGTGATCTAAGGTGGTTAAGAAAGTAAACGATAAAGGTGGAAAAGCCACTAAGAGACATGCAGCGATCGCAGCAAATCGCAAGAAGGAAGAAGAATCCATGAAGATGCGTTTATCTGAAAACAAAATTCGCAATAAGACGCAGATAAAAGAACGTCGTAGCGATATAGGTAAACTTCCCAAAGAAGAACGTTCTGTCGCCAAAGAAGAACTTAGTAAGTTCATCGATGAGATAAAAGTACAAGAGGCCGTTGATAAAGAGGCCTATAAAAATTTCGTTAATGAAAGAAAGGCAAAAGAACGTGCAAAACGTGGGTCTTCTTAATCGGATTTCTGATCAAAAGTCCTTTGACGTGGCTAATATTTATATATGGTCTCTATAATTCTTAATCAACCGTCAGAGGTCAAAACATGATCTTCACACTGCACACCGAACTATTATTGGAATAAGTCAGTGTATGCTATGACGGTTTGGTGGTTTTTATGAGAATTAATCAAACCAGTGTAAGCGCTAAA
>CAYIZM010000030.1:0-9091 GCA_964368015.1 uncultured Methanomassiliicoccales archaeon | reverse complement strand
ACCTCCTAAGCAGGGTGGGGCCTAGCCCCACCCTCAACCAAAACATAAGTGTGTATAACATAGAAAAGCAAGGGAATCTTAACGGATTCTCCGCGATTCCTTGGCAGCTTACCATGCACTAAACGTAGCATCGAACGTCCATCATTTCTTTTTTTATTCATTTAGCGTAGCTTATTTTTTCTACTTGAATATATTTTGAAGATCTTCGATTCACATGAAGACGGAATGAGACTCTATTTATTAATTACAATCAAAGATGGCCTACGATTTTTCAACTTCTATATTGAAAAATAAGTTTACGGCATATTCATTAAAAATAAAATAAGTCAAGATCTTTAAAGTTCGATATGATGCTCTAATCATATCTTACAATTTTTATTCGTTGGAATCCCATCAACCTACAAGATCTGTTTTGTAAGTTGACGGGATTTTTATTCATGAAGATCAGTTAATTCATCGATCACCCAAGTAGATTTTCAACCAAGGTCTTGGCTGAACTAAGATCCTTTTCGTTAGGCTTCCACAAAGAGCGAATATTCTCATCTATTATTTGGAAGCCCGCGTCGGCTAAGTCTTTCTTTAAGATCTCCACTCCTTCTCCGCTCCAACCGTAGCATCCGAACGCTGCAGCCTTTTTACCTTTGAATTTTAGAGATCTCATAAAGTGGATGGTGCTATTGACACTGGTCAACACATCATTACTCACTGTAGGAGAGCCTACCGCTATCGCCTTCGACTTAAAGATCTCGGTCATTATCTCGTTCCTATCTGCTTTGGAGCAATTGAATACCTTTACAACGGTTTTAGGACTTATCTCGTTAGCGGCCCTAGCAATCTCATGGGCGATGGCGGTTGTACCTTCCCACATAGTGTCATACACGATCGTGAGTTGATCCTCTTGATAGGTGTCGGCCCATTTGGCATATTTTTCCACGATCTGCATAGGATCCTTTCTCCATATGACGCCGTGACTCGGAGCAATAATATCAATCTGTAAATTCATGGATTTTATCTCTTCTATCTTTCTTGAGACCAAAGAGGAGAACGGATTTAGTATATTGGCGTAGTATTTTATTGCCTCTTTTTCCAGTAGACACTGGTCTGCCAGATCATTAAATAGTTCTCCCACTGCAATATGTTGGCCAAAGGCATCGTTGGAGAATAGAATATTATCTCCTGTTAGGTATGTTGCCATACTGTCAGGCCAGTGAAGCATCTTCATTTCTACGAACACGAGTTTTTTACCGTTACCAATGTCTACGGAGTCTCCTGTTTTTACTGTTCTAAAGTCCCATCCATTCTTACCGTACTGGCCCTCTAGGCTTTTTACGGCATTGGCGGTACAGTATATCGGTATATTCGGGATCTCTTTCATTAGATCGGGTAAAGCACCAGAGTGATCTGCTTCACCATGGTTCATTATTATGAAATCTATTTTTTTCAGATCGATCTTTTTACTAAGTTCATTAACGAATTCGGTTCCATGAGGCGTCCAGACGGTATCTATCAGTACATTTTTACCCTCTTCAATAAGATACGCATTCTGACTTGAACCATTCATTATGGAGAAGTCATCCCCGTGGAATTTCTGCAATTCCCAATCTATGTAACCAACCCAACTAACATTACTTTTAATCATTTTTTTCATACGTATATCTCCAACGTCTACGTATACCCATCGTTGAGGTCATTATTATATTCCATGTCTTAACAAATAACTTGATCCAATGACAATAGAATTACTTATTTGCGGCATTTTAAGAATTTATTCTATTAATTTAATGTTGTATTTTTCCATAGGATATAATTATTGAAACTATATGGACGCATCATGGGCAACAGAGTCAAGGCGGCATTGCCTCGTTTCATCATTTGGACATCGTTTTTACTTTTAGCTATATATCTGATATCCATTGCTCGGACCGAATCTCTAGAATCTTTTCTAATGTTAGTTTTCGCAGTGTTCTCCATCGTTATCGTATCAGAAGGAGTCCATGAACTCTCAGGAGACCGGCCAATTGGTACCTTAAAGGAGTTTTCTTCGATGTCTCGCGAGGAATTATCTCTGTACAATCAGAAGAGGATAACCACAGTTAATGGTATTTTACACGTTCTCGTGGCGATTATAATTTTCTCATCTCTTTTCCAAAGAGCGTTCATCACGGAGGAGTTTGTGATCGTATTGTTTTTCAATTCTCTGATCCCTGTGGCGATACTTTTGGCATTTGGAAGTTACTGGGTTAACTATGGCCGGTTCTTTAAAACGGATGAGGGCAGGAAGGTTGGTAAAACACGTAACATAGGTGCGGCGATAAGAACCACCTTTTCTTTGTTAGTGGCCATCGGAGCATCTTACGGGTTATCATATCTATTCATGATAATATGATATTTATAGAAAATAACGTGGTAGTCCTGCCCGGGTTCGAACCGGGGTCGCTGGCTCCAAAGGCTAGCATGATTGACCACTACACTACAGGACTCTAAGACTGTTATATTCTTCAGTTATTTAACGTTCTTCCGATAAGGTATGTGGGGGCACATCCAGTTATTTCTACTGTATGGAAACTTCCCAAATCATGTATCCCCTCGGAAATGCCTACCGGCCTATAGTTATCTGTCCTAGCAATAACTGTTCCATTCGTTCCTTCTTCAGTTACAAGTACTCTGAGTATCTTGCCGACCATCTTTTCGTTATTGGCTAGTTCGACCTCGTTCTTCACTACTGTGAGTTCAGTTGATCGGTCCTTTACGACACGACCGTTAACTTGATTCATATTTGCCGCTTTGGTGCCTGGACGAGCTGAGAATCTTGTAATATTCACTGTATCTGCTTTTAGAGTCCTTAGAAGTTCAACACTTTCTTTATGATCCTCGTCGGTCTCGCCAGGAAATCCTGCGATCATATCAGTGGATATACTCATATCCGGGTGTCTGGCACGTATCATATCGATCAATAAGAGGTACTCTTCCACAGTGTACAGCCTTTTCATATTTTCAAGAACTTCGTTGCTGCCACTTTGTACAGGCATATGTAAAAATCTGTACATACGCGGATCATTAAAAACAATCATAAGTTTTTCTACAATAGGGACGAGCCAGTCGGGATTCATCATACCTACTCGAATCCTGTAATCTCCTGGAACTTCTAGCATCTTGGTCAGTAGTTCCGGTAAACTGGAGTCGATATCTCGCCCGTAACACGCCGTATCTTGAGCAGTTATCAAGATCTCTTTAGCTCCATTTTTAATCTTCTTTTTAAATTCTGCTAGCAACTCGTCAACAGGATAGCTTATAAGCTTCCCACGAGCAAAACGAGTTATGCAATAAGAACAGGTGCCCAGGCATCCTTGCGCTATCGGAAGTATGGTCGAAGAATTTGTATCCTTATGATCCAAAGGGTGCCAGCATCCATATTTGGTGCTTACTTTATCAGAAAATTCTGAATACTTCTGAGGTGAGATAATAAGTGAATCCGGAAGTCTTACAGCGATCCTTCCAGGTTGTACTTCGGCCATACATCCTGTCACAATTACTTCTTTACCCATACTTCGTAGATCGGTCATCCTTTTGACCATCTTCTTCTCAGTGGTACTTACAACAGTACAGGTGTTCAGTATGACTATGTCTGCTGCTTCGACGGATGAGGATTCTTCATATCCCATGCCCGACATGCGTTCGGCGAGATTTGTTCCCTCGCCGTAATTCATGGTGCAACCGTAGGACTCTACGAAATACTTCATGTATCTTAGCGGGTCACGGCCTCGTTAGTTACCTGGCCGAAGGCGGTCTTGTTCGAGATGTTCGTAACCTTTGCGTGAACGCGAGAACCTTTGGTAGTTCCAGGCACTATCAATACAAGTTCATTGAACTTGCCGATACCGTCACCCTTTTTACCTACATCGGTAATCAAAATCTCGACAATGTCTCCGATCTTTAGTTCGTTAGGGTCGGCCCTTATGACTTTACGTACTGCAATAGGTCTACTTGCACCACACGCTTCACATTCAAGCATCATGATCCTGTCGTTCTTAACGAGCTTCGTATCAGGACGTCCACATTCGGCGCAGATAACATATGTGTCCGTATATTGCTGAAGTCTCTCCGATATAGTAATGCCCGAGATCTTAGCTTTAAAAATAGCTCTTCTGTTATCTATCTCTCCAGGCGTTCCGAGTTCCCTTAGTAGGAAATGAAGTAGATGCGCTGGTTCTCTACGTACTTTATCTGCAACATCCATATAGTTCCTGAGGATAGTTATTTTACCCTCCTGTATGATGTCCAGCTCTGGAAGTTCGAACCTCTCGTGGCTCTCTATCGTCTCTGGAAGGTTCAATTTTGCTCTTTCAAGCAGTGCCAAATAATCCTCTTCGTTCCCCATGTTATCTCCTATCTCCGCTAAGCGGAACAGCATTTAAAGATTATGCCTTCATACGTGACACTGATATAGTTCTTCAATGTATCATACTGTATCAGGAACCTGGGTCCTCCGTCGCGAGGGATCCGCTTTATAGTATACGTAATAAGGACTGACTGCGAAAATCGTAAAAGGTCTTAAATATGGGGTTATGATAGCAATGTTCCGCACATTGACCCGATTACGTGGTCTTTAAATATACTAATCATATCGCGTGCTATATTCAATGAGGTGAAAAGTTTGGGAAATGGTCTAAACACCGCAAGAAAAATGAGAGTCAACAGGCAGAAGTTCCGCTGGCTCGACAGAGGATACAAGAAGAGAGTGCTCAACCTTAGGGAGAAATCAGATCCGTTAGAGGGATCTTCCCAAGCTAAGGGCATCGTACTGGAAAAAGTGGGTATCGAGGCTAAACAGCCTAACTCCGCTATACGCAAGTGTGTAAAGGTCCAGTTAATCAAGAACGGACGTCAGGTCACAGCCTTCGCAGTAGGCGACGGAGCGATCAACTTCATAGACGAGCACGACGAAGTGCTCATCGAAGGAATCGGTGGAAGGATGGGTCGTTCTTACGGAGATATTCCGGGCGTACGTTTCAAAGTGATCAAGGTTAACGATGTCTCTCTTGACGAAATGGTCAGAGGAAGGACAGAGAAACCGGTGAGATGATTTTCATGTCAGAAGAAGTTAAAGAAATAATAGAGACCGTCGAAGAGATCGATGTGGCACTTTTGATGCCAAAGCCCCTGATGTTTGGAAAATACGATTCATCCGACGTCTTCGTAGAGGACTGCGGACTAGCTAAGTATATAGACCTCACCCCTACGAATATCCCCCATTCTGGAGGAAAGCATGCTAACAAATGGTTCGGAAAATCGAAGTTGAGCATAGTCGAGAGACTGATCAATGACATTATGAGGACCGAGAAATTCACAGGCAAAAAGATGAAGGCTTACAAGACCGTTTCCCAGGCCTTTGACATTGTTGCCGAAAAGACAAAACAGAACCCTATCCAGGTATTTGTTACTGGACTTGAGAATGCAGCTCCTAGGGAAGAGATCACAAGACTTCAGTTCGGAGGCATCTCCGTACCCAAAGCGGTAGATATTTCGCCTCAGAGAAGGGTCGACATAGCTCTCCGCAACTTGAGTAATGGTGTAGTATCCATATCATCTAAGAGCAAGAAATCAATATCTGAATGTCTCGCAGAAGAAATGATGCTCGCATCCAGAGGAGACATGCAGTCTTTCTCTGTATCTAAAAAAGATGAGATCGAAAGAGTGGCTCAGGCCGCAAGGTGATCTTAACCGGTGTGTGAAAAATAATGGGAAGAAAAAGAGAAAACGTACAGAAAGCAGTCTTAATTATGCAGGATCCGCAATCCATCAGAAATATAGGTACTGCAGCCCATATCGACCACGGAAAAACAACATTCTCGGACAACCTCATAGCAGGTGCCGGAATGATGTCATCGGATCTCGCTGGAGAACAGCGTGTCTTGGACTTTGATGAACAGGAATCCGCTAGAGGAATTACCATCAACGCCGCAAGCGCATCGATGGTTCACCACTTTGAGAAAAAAGATTACCTTATTAACTTGATCGACACCCCGGGTCACGTAGACTTCGGAGGGGACGTTACAAGGGCTATGAGATCGCTCGATGGTGTTTTCATTCTATGTTGCGCGGTGGAAGGTATCATGCCTCAGACCGAAACGGTCATCAAACAGGCGCTCAAAGAGCGCGTTAGACCTATGTTGTTCATCAACAAGGTTGATAGGATGATCGTAGAACAACAGGTAACAAAAGAGATGATGATAGAAAAATTCTCTAAACTTGTTGCTGAATTCAATCACAAGATCTATTCTGGTCTTCCGGCACCTCTAAACAAAGAGTGGCAGGTCAGTATCCAAGATGGTAACGTAGGTTTCGGTTCTGCTTACAACAACTGGGCGATAACCGTCCCGGCGATGAAGAAGTATAACATGACCTTCACGGACATCTTCGAGTACTGCAGCCGCGAAGGTGGCCAGAAGGAACTTTCTAAGAAGATCCCATTACACGAAGTGGCATTAGCAATGGCCATTAGGCACGTACCCAATCCGATAGATGCACAGAAGCTCCGTATTCCAATTATATGGAAGGGCGACAAGGAAAGCAAGATCGGAAAGGCCATGATGCTCTGCGACCCGAATGGACCAACGTCCCTTATGGTAACTAAGATCATTATGGACCCACATGCAGGAGAGGTCGCCTTTGGAAGGATGTTCTCTGGTAAGATCAAGAAAGGAGATGTTCTATACATTTCCGGAGTGCCTAACGCTCAAAAAGTGCAGACCGTCGCATTGATGGTTGGTGCCGACAGAATCTCAATTGAAGAGTGTGAATCGGGAAACATAGTAGCTATAACGGGACTTAAGGACGCTATTGCAGGTTCTACCCTATCTTCTATACCTGAAACGGAGCCCTTCGAGAGAATGGCTCACTATTCTGAACCGGTCGTCACCAAAGCGATTGAAGCTAAGAACACAAAAGACCTCCCCAAACTGGTCGAAGTTCTAAGATCTATCGCAAAGGCTGATCCGTCCCTTAACATAGAAATTAACAACGATACTGGTGAGCACTTGATATCTGGTATGGGCGAACTCCACTTGGAGATCACCGAGTACCGTATCATCAACGATCACAAAGTCGACATCATATCCTCTAAACCCATTGTGGTTTACAGGGAAAGTGTAAAAGGACAGAACGCTAGAGCATTCGAAGGAAAATCGCCCAATAAGCACAACAAGTTCTTCTTCATCGTAGAACCGCTTGAGCAGTCGATCGTCGATGTTATACACAAAGGGGATATTGACCCCGAAGCTAAGATCAAGGATCCAAAGGCTTTAGCTTTACAGCTCGAAGAACTCGGAATGAGCAAGGACGAGGCGAAAGGTGTCGTGTGCTTCAAGAATACTAATATTCTGATCGACATGACAAAAGGTATCCAGTACCTCCATGAGACCATGGAACTCATCAAACAATCTTTTGATGAAGCTATGGTCAAAGGACCACTCGCTGTTGAAAAAGTGTCCGGTCTAAAGGTCAAACTCATGGACGCAAAACTCCACGAGGATACGATCCACAGAGGTCCAGCTCAGGTAATTCCTTCAGTTAGGGATGGTATTTACGGTGCAATGTGTCAGGCAGGAAGGATCCTGCTCGAACCAATGCAGAAACTGTTCATCAGCGTTCCCCCAGATTATATGGGTGGCGCAGTTAACATGATAACCCAGCGCCGCGGGACCATTCTAGAAATGGGACAGGACGGTGCCGATTCATCGGTAACTGCCCTCGTGCCTGTAGCAGATATGTTCGGATTTGCTTCTGACATACGCAGTGCTACACAGGGACGTGCACTATGGTCTACTGAGAACTCAGGTTTCCAGCAGGCTCCTAACGAGATCCAAAAGAAGGTTGTCGGCGAGATAAGGGTAAGAAAAGGACTCAATCCTGAACCCTATGACGACAGATACTACGCTGGAGTGTAAACGTTAAATAATAAACATATTATGGCTAATCAATCAAAGTAAAATAAACAATCAAGGAGATATAAATATGGCTGACAAAGAGCACATTAATCTGGTCGTTATCGGACACGTCGATCACGGAAAATCCACCTTAACTGGTAGGATCCTTCTCGAGGCAGGCGCGATAGACCCGCACATAGTAGAGAAATTTAAGAAAGAAGCAGAATTGAAAGGTAAAGGATCTTTCTACTTCGCATGGGTCATGGACGGCCTTAAGGAAGAGAGAGCAAGAGGAGTTACTATCGATATAGCTCACAAGAAGTTCTTCACCGACAAGTACTTCTTCACAATCATAGACGCCCCTGGTCACCGTGACTTTGTTAAGAACATGATCACTGGTACCTCCCAGGCAGACGCAGCAATCATCACCTGTTCCGCTATCGAAGGACCTCAGGCACAGACAAAGGAGCACGTGTTCCTAGCTGTTACTCTGGGAATCAAGCAGATCATCGTTTGTATAAACAAGATGGATGCAGTTGATTACAGCGAAGAGAAATTCAACGCAGCCAGAGATGAAATGCTTAAGATAATGAAGCCAGTAGGCGCAAAACCAATGGAAGTTATCCCGGTTTCTGCTTACATGGGCGACAACATCAAGGTTAAGTCAGAAAAGACTGCTTTCTACAAGGGCCCTACTCTATTCCAGGCACTTGATAATTTCGCAGTACCTGCTAAGCCTACTGACAAACCCCTCAGGATACCTGTTCAGGACGTCTATACCATCACTGGTATTGGAACCGTTCCTGTCGGACGTGTTGAGACTGGTATACTTAAGCCTAACATGGCCGTTATGTTCGAACCTTCTCACGTTAAAGGAGAAGTCAAACAGATCGAAGCTCATCACGAACAACTTACTCAGGCACTTCCTGGTGACAACGTTGGATTTAACGTCCGCGGTGTAGCCAAGAACGACATCAAGAGAGGAGACGTTGCTGGTCCGGTAGACAACCCGCCATCTGTTGCGAAATCATTCGTAGCTCACATCGCGGTTCTTAACCACCCGTCCGTGATAACTGTTGGATACACACCTGTGTTCCACTGTCACACCACTCAGACTGCGTGCAGGATCACCGAGCTCATCAAGACCATCGATCCTAAGACCGGTG
>CAYIZM010000029.1:0-9428 GCA_964368015.1 uncultured Methanomassiliicoccales archaeon | reverse complement strand
GAGCGAAAAAAACGACCTGCCAGATGGAAAGTGGTGGGCCCAATGTGATTCGAACACATGACCTTCCGGTTATCAGCCGGACGCTCCACCGGTCTAAGCTATGGGCCCAATTAAGAAGTTCAATAAAGAGGTACAATATAAACATTCCCCTGACTCGGGCCAGATACACGCTTCATACGGAAAATTGATAACTTAAACCTTACATATGGTCAATATGGAACCAGTATTCAGCGAAAGGATACGAGCAGTACCCAAAATAGCTGAAATAGCAACGATGGCAATACTCATACCTACAGACGCTTTTGTTCTGATCAGCGCCGCCCTCGGCTGGGTTGATTGGTGGTTATTCGCACTAATGACCGGGATCGTGTTGATGCTGTTCGCTGTATTCAGATTATTTGTACTAAAAACCGATGTCTACGAAGACAAAATAGTAATAAAATATTTTAGAACTAGAAGTTATCGCATAGAAAAGATCCTTGATAGGCGTTATGGTGTGATGAACGAACTGCGGAATTATTCTAGTATCGGCCTCAGAGGCTTCAAATACAGAAACTATTTGTGTGCTGGATGCGAGACCGGCGTACTGTTCCGTACGCCCAACACCGTTGTGGCCGTTTCGTCACACCGTGAAGAGGAACTTGCGAACTTACTTCCAAAGGCAGAAAAGAAAGAGGCTGAATAAATGCAACTAACATTTCGATGGATAAAAGCGAGAGTTATGATCTATGCGACCGAAGATAGAGAACGCGTCACAAAAATGTTCTCCGAACTGGTCGGGACCGACGAATATAAAGAAGATCTCGTAGAAGGCGAACTTGGGAATATCACCGTGATCTTAGAAGCTACCCTTACGAAGCAGAGAGAGTTCGATCATCTGTTCGGAAAATTCGAATTGGAGGATGTAGAGTGGATATTGACCGAGGTCGAAGACCGTATTGACGAAGAATGCACTTTCTACTTACGCCTTGATAAACAGGAAGCCATGTCCGAATCCTATGTTATAGGAAGTGGGGGAGATGTTATATCACTGACATGTAAGGTTGCTTCATATCCTGCAAAAAGAGAACTAGCAATAGATATTCTGAAAGAGTATCTCAACTCTCTCAATCGATCTCCTCAGGAACTTCCTTGATATCGAACCTGGCCTCTTTAACGCGACGACCTTTGATCGTCTTTACGGTGATTTTAACATTATCCGTATCCACTACGGCACCTCTATGAGGGATATCCTGGGTCATATACTGTATGTAACCGCTCACATTATAATCTAGATAATCTTCGGGATCGAACTTGAGTTGTAAGTCGTCCATCACATCGTATATGTTAGCATCTCCCAGTACGGTGTAGGAACCATCGGCCTCACGCACAACAGATAGTTTGATATCGTCACTTTCGTCCCATATCTCGCCTACAAGCTCTTCCAATATGTCTTCTAAGGTTACCATACCCAATGTACCACCGAAGGAATCCATTACGACGGCCATATGGACCTTTGTCTTTTGTAGCATACTAAGAACCTCGGCTATGCTTATTGATTCTTGGAAGAACTTGACCTGTCTTATGATATCTATAAGATTGAAGTTATCATTTATGACCACTCTTCTGTAGAAATCCTTAGCGTTGACCACTCCGATGATACGGTCGATATTGCCGTCATATATTGGTATTCTGGAAAATCCAGTATGAGTAAAAATATCTTTTAATTCGTCCATGTTGATGTCTTTATTAACAGCTACAATATCGACTCTGGGTATATATATTTCAGAAAGGGTCGTATCGTCAAAGGTAATAGCAGACTTGATCAGATCACTTTCGGTCTTCTCAAGAGTACCTTCTTCTTCGATCTCATCTATCATAACGACTAATTCATCTTCAGTTAGTGTTAGAGTATTATCGCGCTCGCCTTTCCTGAATACAGAACTGAGCTTCATAAAAAACCATGTTATAGGATAAAATATCAATACAACTACGGAAAGAGAATTTACTAATTTCAAAGCATAACGTTCAGGATTTCTTTTGACTATGGTTTTAGGTATTATCTCGCCAAAAGTAAGGATTATCATTGTCATTATGATGGTAGCCAATACTGCACCTAACCCCGGATTGCCAGATATCAGCTGTTCTGTGAATAATATTGTACAGGCCGCAGAAGCAGCGATATTGACCACAGTATTACCAACTAACACAGTCGTCAGAAGTTTATCAAAATCTGCAGTCAGTTTAAGAGCCTTATTTGCATTCTTAACATCATCGCCATGCAATTTCTTAAGGCGTATAGTGTTTACACTGGAGAATGTCATCTCTGACATTGAGAAATATATTGACAATAATAAAAGTAAAAATAATACTACGATCAAAGCCGTGACCAGACTAACATCCATCTAAGATCAACCCGTCCGTTCCAAACGTTCTATGGACACTTTTCTTATCCTGCCATTTTACATCGACAATTCGATTAAGGGCCGATAGGATATAATCATTGTCAATAACGAATCACATCAAGTATTGAATTTAAAAATTAAAAAAGGGTAAAAGGTTTGTTGTTTTTCGTTTTATCGTACTTACATACCCATAGCTTTCTTGACGTCGTTCGAGAGAACAGCGACCAAGAGGAAAGCGTATAGGATGAACTGACAGAAACTAAGAACTGCTAAGAACAAAGCGTCGATGAGGACGAAACCACCGATGAAGGGGGCTATTATTCCAACCAACGAAACGATGGTCAATACGAGGAACACGACAAGGAGAAGGATCCAGATGATCTTATCCATAAGGTCAACAGTTCCATCGAGGATCTTAGTAGCTACCCATATGAGTATCAGACCGAAGATCAATCCAATGACTATCTCTACGATTCCAGCGCTGAGTGAACCGTCGATGATTATTCCAGCACCAGCAAAGATACCGACGACGATGGTAGCAAGACCTATAACACGAACGAATTTTCCAAGAATACTAAGTGAGTTAGTATCTTCACCCCTGTATATGGGTAAACCTATTCCGAGGATCAATACACCGTAAAGAATGGTTCCGACTGCAGCTACAATTGCACCTAATGCAATTTCGTCAGCGAGTGCACCATTCACGATTGCTATGATTCCTACTATAAGACTAACGACACCGATCACGATAGCCGCTAATCCAAAATTTTTTGGGTTGTCAAGTAAAGACATATAAAATGACTATCTTTGCCCGTATATATACTAATCGCAATCTAATATATTGTTTACGAACTAATAAATTGGAATCTGGCATTATTATTATTTTTTGTCGATTTATATGCTAAAATCAGCATTCCACCATTATATTTATATTATAATACTCATGTTGATTTTAGAGCTGAAACATATGACGACCGAATTTAAATATGACATCGTAGAAGAAATCGCGGTGCTCTCCGAATCTTCGAAGGGCTGGACCAAACAACTCAATATTATAAGTTGGAACGGAAAGGACCCTAAGTACGATATCAGAGAATGGGCTCCAGACAGGAGTAAGATGGGAAAAGGCGTCACATTGTCCCTCGAAGAAGCCATCATATTGAAGATGGCTCTAGACACCAGAGAAGATCTCGAGTGATCTTTTTACTCGACTTAAGGTGAATATGTCCAAAATTAGGGCGGGTTATATCGAACGTTATATCGGCGGAATCGATAAAATCGAAACTGGACGTCCCGGTGGTATATCGGACGACAAATGGTTGGTCATATATTACGATCCAAAATATGCATCGATTCTAACTCGCTACCTTTCCTTTGATAATGAACAGGTACGTGCGGAAACGATAATGTTGCTTACAGATGTAAGAGAACCTATGGCCGCAGATATTATACGTAAAATGAGCACGTCGGATACCGAAAAGGTCCGTGGCGCATGTATCGGATATTTAGCTGCGGTTTCAGAAACAGAAGATCTCGTTCCACAATTAATGAAAATTATCAAATATAAACGTGGTGAAGAGTTCTCAAAGGCCGCTGTAACACTTGGTTCCATAGGACGTGCCGAAGATATTGACGATATTCGCAACGTATTAGGGCAGGTCAAAGGAGAAATGCGCAACGAAATTAGGAATACACTTTCGCGTATCATTTATCGCTATCCTGAACTTAGAACTAAACGTGACTTTATTCTTTCGCCGCCAGTACGTCCGGACGAAGATGCATATGACAGTTTTATCAATAGATCGATAGAATATATCGATGTAAGATACAGGAATAATGTGTTTCCAGATAAGAAGATCAGCGTGACGGCAAAGAACAATATCGTTTCTGCACTGAATAAGATGAGCGCTAGACTTTACAACGAATCGGACAATCTTCAGTATTACGGAGAGGAAGAGACCGACAGGACCGCCGAACTTGCTGATCTAATAACATGGGCATCCGAAGATCTGGCCACCAAAACTGTATATGGTGATGATAAACACGTGTGTTCAAAATGTGGCGAAAGCATGGTTTACTACAAAGGACTCTGGTCCTGTCCTGATTGCTGAGCTTTTTAAGTGCAAAGCTTTATAACCAGGACGCCAATACAAACACTGGCATACTAATATAGCTCCCTGTACGCCGTAGGGAAGAGTTAGGAAGTAGTATTAGAGCCAAACTAGGAGATAGATAATATGGCCTACGGAGAAAATAGAGGAAGCAGCAATTATAGAAGCAACAGCAACGAGCCCAGGGAAATGTTTGACACTACCTGCTCGGACTGCGGAGGAGCATGTCAGGTGCCCTTCAAACCCACAGAGGGAAGGCCAGTTTACTGCAGAGATTGTTTCCAGAAACATCGCCCTGCAGACAGAGATGGTGGAGCAAGACGCCCCAGATACTGAACTTGAATAAGTTCAGGGATTTCTTAAAACCATTTACGTATTTACTTACGTTTTTTTCTTTTTATATCGATTGACATTTGCACCATAATCGACGATTTCAATATTGCAAGAGCTAACATCAAGCCAGCAACGGCGATCACAAAAATAATCATCCCTGCCATATTGTAACCCATTGAGTATAATCCAAGCCCTATGAACGCAGCGGATGCAAATAAGAAAAAAGCGACACGGGTCGAATTCATAGTCTGTTTAATTTTCACAAATAGTTACCTCATGGTCAGTATTTAATTAAAATGTTAAAAAAGGTAAAAAGTTTAAATGTGAATTGAAAACGATCAAGCGATCTTCTTTCCGCCATCAGGTCCAGCGCTTTCGTTGTATATTGCAGACACTTTGAATTTCCACAGGGCTTTAGCATTCAAATTAGCTACCTTAAGGCCTTTATTCAAATTTTCAATATCGTTGCCTTTTTCCTCACGACCGAGGACGGTAGCTTGCATCTCATATGCCTTGCCGCCGTTTGCTACAAGAATAGCCACTTTTTTGTTTTCAGCCATATATTCAGAAGATCTCTTCATGAATATCTCGCCCACTGCAATGACATCGTCACCGATGATACCGAAACTACCACACACGATAGCATGAGGTTGTCCTGCGGCGTTAGCTGTTACAAGTATCTTCACAGTTCCTTTATCTTTCATCAGATCTAAAATTTCATTTGGAATTGCTACCATGGTTTAACACCATGTGTAAATGGTATCAAAAGTATATCTAAACGTGGTAACATCTATGTGACTAGAAGAAAGAATTAAGATTAAAGGTTAAGATAAAATTTCCTAATTATTCCTTCTTATCTTTCTTTTCCTTTTTACCGGTCTTGTCGTAGATCATAGTGATCGCCATCAATACGACCGCAGAAATAATAACTGCCGCAAATTCGGACATTTCTATCATAGCCACTTGAACAACAAAACCGTATTTATTGCTTTGCCACCGGCCTAAGATGCTGGACCACCAGCTTGATCACACCGTTTTCAAAATACGGAACTGATGTACAATCGTATTCCTTGTTGGTACCGGGTATAATACGGGGAGCCTTACTTTGAATAGGCGTGGGACCTGTGATAGCATTACAGTCAGGACAGCAAGTAGTACGCCCTAGAAGACGGTAACAATTAGATCCAATTATCTCACTTGAGGTCTTATTGAACGTTTTCAATGCAGCGCGGTTCATCCACACTACACAGTGGGATGAATCATGAATTATTATCAAATCGTCTATCTCATCTAACACCATGTTCAACAGAATATCCGAAAAATTTAAATCTTCCATTTTTTCACCCATAAGGTAATTGTTTTAGAGATATTAAACATAACTGAATGATTAACCGAATACGCAATATAACAGAGACTTTGACTCGATACATGGAACTTTGATGCATAATTAACGAATTTCGCATTTAATTTTCGATAATCGGAAAATAATATAACTGTTTTTCAGTCATTTTTTTATATAGATAACTTATTGCCCGTTTGAATGACATACGATGTTATCATCATTGGAGCTGGCCCTGGAGGTCTTACCGCCGGAATATATGCCAGATCAAAAATGATGAATACCTTGATAATTGAGTCAGGGCGAGTTGGCGGACAACTAGTAAGTCTCTATCCAGAGAAAGGCGTCCATAATTTTCCAGGATTTGAAAGTGTCCAAGCCAGAAAGCTTTCCGATCGTTTATACGCTCAAGCAGAGAACTTAGAGTGTAAGATCAATGAACATGAGAAAGTCCTTGAAATCAACGACGGAGACGAAGATATAGTTGTCGTTACTGACAAGGCCGAATATCATACACTTTCAGTTATTATATCCATAGGTATGGGCGAGTTCAATCCAAGAACCATGGACGTACCAGGAGAAGAAAAGTTTTGTGGCAAAGGCGTAGAATATCTACTGCCCGTAAAAGAAAAATTGGTCGGTCAAAAAGTTACCATGTTCGGTGGCGGAAACAGCGCTATAGAAATGGCTCTAATATCTGATTCGGTGACTGATACGACCATAGTACATAGAAAATCAGAGTTCCGTGCCGACGAAATGAATGTTAAGTCATTGAACAAGAGCAACATCCTGAAAGTAATGGATGCTCGGACCATATCATTCAACGGAAATGACGTATTGGAGTCTGTAACGATCCAACAGGGTGAAAGGACTTTTGACATACCGACAGATCTTGCTGTCATCAATATTGGAATAAAGGTCGATCTAGGGATCTTGACTAAATGGAATTTGGATCTAACGTCAGAAGGTCTAGTAAAAGTAAATTTAGATATGTCTACCAACAGGCCAGGAATATTTGCTTGTGGGGACGTAGTCGACTATCCAGGAAAATATAAGCAAATAATTACCGCATGTGGCGAGGCTGCTAACGCCGTCCAGATGGCATATAAATTCTCTAAGAAGCCTTACTGGGCGTAAATAAAAAAAAATAAAACTGGCATTGATGCCAGAATAGGTTTCACTCTTCTACGATAGCGTCGTTGGGACACTCGTCGATACAAGCTCCACAATCAACACAAGCGTCGTGGTCTACGATTGCGACCTCGTCTATCGTAATAGCATCCTGTGGACACACATCTACACATGCGCCGCAGGCCGTACATTTGTCTTCTATGATTTTAATCATCTGAACACCGAATAGTGTAATAAAAAGTTGATATTAGTACTTTACGTAACGAAACAACAAAATAGATTGTCGGAGCAATTATGCATATGCATTATTTCTCCGGAACCGTAATAACTCAGGATGGAGCGATCGAAGGCTACGTATGTCTTGAGGACGGAATAGTAGCTGAGGTCTCGGAAGGAAAATGCCCTAAAAAACCAACAGCCGAAGGAATAATAATTCCTCCGATGCTCAACGGACATACACATTGCGCTGACGGCGGACTTAGTGTTCCAGATAACGTAAGTTTAAACGATCTTGTAGGTCCTGGGGGACTCAAGCATCAATTTCTTAGTAAAACTCCTAATGATATTCTCATTAAAGGAATCAAAGAGTATTCCAAACTCTCTCTTGATAACGGGATAGAAACATTCATAGACTTTAGAGAAGGCGGAGTAGCTGGTAGCCGATTACTTAGGGAAACAGTATCAAAGTCATTAATTTTAGGACGTCCTATTTCAAAAGAATATAATTCGAACGAGATTGATGATATACTAAGTTACGCCGATGGCATAGGGATATCGGGAATAAACGACATTTCCACGAAATATGTAGAAGCTGTAGCCGATCAAACACATCGTAATGGCAAGATATTTGCAATACATGCTAGCGAAGGTATCAGAGACGACATAGATTCTATACTGGCACTTTCACCTTCTTTTCTAGTACATATGGCACATTCAGAATCTTCAGACCTTTTAAGATGCGTTGACGAGAATGTTCCGATAGTAGTTTGCCCTAGATCAAATAGATTTTTTGGTTTCACGCCACCTTTAGCCATGATGGAAGAATACGGCAACATAACGATACTAGGAACAGATAATGCGATGATATGCTCTCCAGACCTTAGAGCTGAGGCCAAAGAGTACGTTTCGTTACTTAGATCCCAAGGAGGAACTGGCAAAGGACTTTGGGATACTATGGTCTTTAACGGAAGAAAACTATTAAGTGATGATAAAGCGATATCGATACATCCTGGAATGAAGGCCGATATAGTAGTACTTCCGTCAAAAGATGGAACAACTGATGGCATGATCAGGAACCAAGAGCGTATATTACGTTTCAATATGACTAAAGAGGGTACATAATATGGTTTTTAAAAAAATTCTTGTTCCAACAGATGGTAGTGAATATGCAAAGGCAGCCACAAAGGATGCCATGGAGTTAGCAAAACTGAGCGGAGGAAAAGTAACTGCAATTTTTGTCATTGATAAAACGATGTTCTCTAATTTCCCTGCAGATATTGCAATGACCAGCATAAATTATACCTTGGAAAAAGAAGCTCAGGTCGCTTTGGCCGCTGTAAGAGAACTAGGAGAAGAGTACGGCGTAAAGGTGGATCTAAAAATTTTAGATGGGACCCCTTCAAATGTTATCATTGATGAATCAAAAGATTTTGACCTTATAGTGATGGGATCCCTGGGAAAAACTGGAATGACAAGACTACTTGTAGGAAGCGTTGCCGAGAAAGTAATGAGAGCTGCTAAATGTCGCGTTATGGTCGTAAAGTCCTGCATTGTAGATAAGGAATAAAACAGCATCAATAATTTTATGCTGGCACTTATCCTTCAAGTTGCATGAACGCGGATTGAAGTGATGAACTTTTACTACAGACTGTTCTAAGTCCGCCAGTATATTTTTATAAAAATCATACAGAGACGTTTGAAGTCCTAGGCCATAGGGAGAACAAAAGCTATTAAATGATGAGAACTGAATCGGGCTTCATCCTAGTATGAAATCCTATATGTCAACGTCTTCATTGAAAGGCCAGAAGATATGCTTAGGAATAAGGAACGTATACTATGACCAGATATGAGTAAAGGGAGATGCAAAATGTTTTTTGACAAGATTCTTGTACCGACAGACGGAAGCGAATA
>CAYIZM010000028.1:0-10752 GCA_964368015.1 uncultured Methanomassiliicoccales archaeon | reverse complement strand
GATCCCCGCTAGCGAAGCTCTAGAGGCCAGCTGGTCACCGGACCGTCCCCCACTTCACTGTCAGGAAGGTAAAATAACTATCTAAACTATTGCATCCTTTAAGATTGCAGTATTTAAATATATTTGATAAATCCTTGAATATCAAATGTGCCAGCTTAAACCTGATATCGGAATCTATCCTCAAAATACATCTAAACTTAAACCGCACTGTTCGATCTTTCGAACTGCTGTTTTGTAGACTTCAATATGCTCGTCAGTAGGAAGCACTTTTGTCACATCGTAACAATCCTGGAAACGTTTGCAGATAGGAACCCGCGAAAAATTCTTTTCGTATGAGCTCACAAGATTCTCGATCACTTTGTTGACCTCTTTGATGTCCATCCCAGCCGTAGCGGTGGCAACTTCCCCCATCATCCTGGCTTCCATCCCCGTAGTCCTATCGAGAGTGACACCTTTAGAGGATGCTACACCCGAAATAAGCTCCCTTCCTGATGCGGTATCGGTCATTGATTGTGCTGCTGTTTCCAAAAAACACATCTCAGTGCAGGGCCCCGCCATAGTATAATATTGGTTAGCCAACAAAAGATCAGTATTCATATCAAGGGCCGCGCCGGCATGTGCCGCGATCTGCAGGGTCTCGCGTGTTGTCGTAGTACCCCATCTTATGTGTATAGGTCCGTCTAGATGTATATCGCTATTAAACAATACGAAGGATGCCAGCATTGTAGCGACATCGCAGATAGCGGCCTCTTCTTTACCGTCAGAGTAACCTCCAAAGATTGGCATCTGCTCCATCATTATTACATTACCGTTCAAGATCCAACCAGCTATCATATTCAATCCTGCCAGATCGATCTTCATCTCATTAAGTTGGGACACTTCGTGAGGGTCGTGAGGTTTAAGACCGTAATTAGATAAATCCGAAGCTAATCTCCCCGCAGCGGAAAGGGGAGTCTGAGGTCCCTATATGCCGAGACCGGGACGGCCTGACATTGCACAAGCCTCGCGTACATATCTTATCTCTGCCAATGTGGCACGTATCTCCCAGGGTGTGTTAGTGGTCACAGAATGTTTCTTTAGTGTGTTCAAGACGCCACTTACCAAAGTATCTACATTGGCCTCTTGAGCGTATGACTGGATCATAGATACGAATATATCCTCGGAGACAGGCGCACCGGTGGGACCTCCTTCGATTATAGGCCTTATATTAGAATTTCCATGCCTAGACTTACAAAGGACTTCGTCTTTGCCGGATCCTAACTTTACTTCTTTAGGGGCATGTTTAATTCCTTCGAATATCTCTTCTTCGGATACTTGAAGGACACGCCCTAAATCCGTATTATAGAATCCTGTGGTCGCAAGCATTTCGACCCCAGCTGAAAACAATCTGTCACACAGATCGTCGTCGTCTGGAACTATATCTTCAGAGAATTTTATGTCGTATTTTTCCTTCATGATCGATGCGTTGGTAGGTATGATCACATAGTCCCAGCTATCTTCCCGTACCCTCTTTCCATTATGGAAACGGTCATACGTATCATATATATCCAAAGCTTTTTTGATTACCATAAATGTGCATCCTTAAATTATTTTGATGGATTATAAAACAATTCATTACCCACGGCCCTGAGCTTATAATAATTGAGTCACTCGATTGGTCGTATATATCAGATTTGTTAATTAATTGAAAAAAATGATCCCAGGCGTAAAGCCTGGTAAAAGGTTTAGGATCGAAATCAGCGCTGTATGTCGAGTCCGGCGTCTCTAAGAGTCTTCACGGCTTTGTCATACACTTCGAGGTATTCTGCAGTCGGTCTGACTGTAGTTACATCGTAACACTCCTGGAAAGTCTTTCCAGCGGGTGCACATGTGTACTGTGCCTCGTATGTTGGTACGAGTTTAGCGATGATCTGATTGACGTCAGAAACTTTCATACCGGCAGTTGCCCTTGCGGCTTCGCCCATAATTCTGGCTTCCATTCCGGTGGTCTTATCCTGAGCGACACCTTTTGCGGCAGCGGATCCGGATAACATTTCCCTTCCTGAAGCAGTGTCCGACATAGCCTGTGTGGCGGTCTCGATCAAACACATTTCTGTGCATGGTCCAGCCATCGGGTAGTACTGGTTTGCCAAAAGCAGGTCGGTGTTAGCATCGATTGCTGCTGCGGTGTGTGCTGCGATCTGCAGAGTCTCTTTCGAGGTAGTGGTTCCCCATCTGATATGGATAGGTCCATCTAAGTGGAAGTTTCCACCGAACACTGCAAATGATCCAAGAGTTGTCGCAACGGCAGATATAGCGGTTTCTTCTACGCCGCCAGTGTATCCACCGAAGATCGGCATCTGCTCGATCATAATGGTGTCTCCTGCAACAGACCAGCCAGCAAGCATTATGAGTGCCGCCATGTCAAATTTGAGCTCGTTAAGCTGAGAGCATTCGTGAGGATCGGTGATCCTGTGGCCTGCGCTCGGTATGTCAGAGGCGAGACGTGCCGCTGCGGACAGCGGAGTCTCGGGTCCCTATGAACTGAGTCCGGGCCTTCCGGATCTGATACATGCTTCTCTAACTGAACGAAGTTCCTGCATTGTTGCACGGATCTCGTAAGGAGTGTTGGTCCTAGGTTTCTTTCCCTCAACTGAGGTCAGAACACCGTTAACGAGAGTGTCAACTACGCCTTCTTGTGCGTAAGACTGCATGACCTGTACAAATACATCTTCCGAAATAGGAGCTCCGGTTGGACCTCCCTGGATGATAGGCTTTACAGGGCTGTTTCCGCGACGTGGGTAGAATCTTGCGATGTCTCTGCCCTCTCCGAGGATTAGATTGGTTGGGGTCTTTTTGATACCTTCCCATACTTCTTCTTCGGTGATTTTCATGACACGTCCGAAGTCCTGGAGGTGGTAACCAGTGGTTACGAGCATTTCAAGTCCAGCGAGGAACAGGTTGTTCATCGTTTCCTTGTCTTCAGGTATAGTCTTTTTTCCGAAGTTCAGCTTGTACTTTTCCTTCATTGCAGTTGCGTTCTGCGGGATGATGGTGTAGTCCCACTCTTCTTCAGAAACTTTCTTACCCTTCATGGCTCTTTCATAGACGTCACAAACGGTCAGGGGTCTAGGTGCTGCCATTCTAATCACTCCACCAGAGAGGCGACCAAGGTCATGATCTCGTTTGCGTTCTCAGAGTATCCATCGGATCCAATTTCTTTGGCCCATTCTGGGCTGCATGGTGCACCGCCTACGATGACCTTGAAGGGAGCTTCCATTTCGTCCCTACCTTCTACGAGTTCCTTCTGGACTTCGAGTGTGGTGGTCATAAGTGCGGAAGCACCGACAATAGCGGCGTCATTTTCTTCAGCTGCGTCAATGAAATCTTGAACAGATGTGTCGGCTCCAGCGTCGATGACGTTGAATCCAGCTCCACGGAGCATAGCGCAACATACGTTCTTTCCGATCTCGTGGATGTCTCCTTCGACAGTTCCCATGACAACGGTTGCTTTCATAGAGGTTGCTTTACCCTCCATTAATGGCTTTAGAACTGCAAGTCCTACTTCCATAGCTTTGGATGCTGCAACGACCTGAGGCAAGTATACTTCTGCCTTGTCGAAGCGAACTCCGATAATTTCCATTCCTTTTCCAAGTCCATCAGAGATGATGTCTTTGGGTTCGATTCCTGCGTCAGCTGCGGCCTGGGTTGCGGTTTTTGCAAGTTTTAAGTCCCAAGTCTCGACAGCTTTTTGACAATCTGCGAGTAATTTTCCTTTGCTCATATATTATCCTCCTTCTAATTTGTGCGTTGTACTGATCCTTTTTGGGGATTGCACAATTACCGATCCTGAGAACAGGTATCAGTTTAGCGGGTTTCGCTAAGTACAAAATTTATACAGCAATATTTCTATTTAATACTAGCCCTCAAAAAAAATTTTAATTAAATCTATATTTATACTTATTTATTGTAGATTATTTTTTTTTCTCAGGAATTGTATGCGAAACCGATTAATTTTAATTGTTAAAAAGGTGGATGTTGCATCCAACCCTATATAAATATAACTAAGAATAATATTTGTAAATATGGTTATTCCTTTGGATATGAAATAACTCTTATGAAATGGATTTGTTATTACATGCATTGCAATCGACATAGAGGCCATAAGCTTCTTGACACTAATAATTTGATCTTTCTTTCACATGATCGCCCAATTTTAAAAAATGATACTGTATGATCGTTCTCATTGCCCTCCACATATAGTATATAGAGATTAAAAAAAATAGAAAAATAAAGTAAAAGGTTTAGTTAACACGATTTTTTCATGCTATAGGCGCTTCGTTCTTGATGAAATCCGTATCGTCGTCTGCCAGAACATCCATCTGCCCACGTGTTACTCTTATCACTAGACCGGCTATTGCACCGGTACCGATGGCTAAAGCGCAAGTGATAACTGCGAACACTAGGTTATCGATAGACAATGTTATGATACATATGGATAATGCACCCAACCAGCCCGCCATACCATGCAAGTTGTGAACGCCCATCATATCGACGGTACCCATCTTCTTGCAAAGCCAAGGCTGCATGTATGTAAAACATAGCACGGAAAGAGCTCCTGCGGCTAATCCTATGAACAACGCACCCCATGGACCTACCGAAAGCAACGGAGATCCAATAGCAACCATTCCCGCCAGCAGAGCATAAGCATATACAAGCGGATTGACCTTTTTGTCAACGATCATAGATACCAAGTAAGCGCTGATGACCGAACCGATTCCAGCCATGTAACAGGTGATCATTCCCCAAGTAGTGTCTGCAGGGTTTGCCAATGCTGTAACGAAAGAAGGCCAAAGTATGAACAATATCACACTACCAAGCCAAACGAATGTTACACTATGGGTTGAAGAATGCATAGGTTCATCAAAGGACCTCTTCTCATGAAGTACGATAGCGACACCGATACCGAAGTATGCGGCGCACATGTGAACGAGCATTGATCCTCCAGGATCTGTAGCAATGAGTCCAAAGAAATCATTCGCCAAGAAATATTCCAATAGAGCATACGCAGGTGCGAACAGTACTCCTACAAGGAGATACTGCCACATTTTACATAAACCAAGGAATACACCGATACCGATAACTATAGTAATCGAACATATAACTGCCCGGATCATAAGTGCCTGGTCCCATATTTCATATCCAAAGCCGAACTGCTGTATGAACAGATATGCTACGAAGCTTCCTGCTGTTGATAAAAGAACTGCAAGTACAGTTCCCCATTCGAACTTCCTGATGAAAATCATCAAGAAAGCCACCATCATAAGCATTAGCCAAATATCCAAATTTTTGGCGTACATGATGGATTCCATCCCTACTCCCTCGCCCATCGGGGATCCCGATGTCAAGTAATCTCCCATTATGGCACCTGATAATTTCAGGTCGTAAAAGATGAGAATACCTGCTACTACTGCAAAAATAATTACAGCAATTATCCCAATTTTTTGATTTTTTTCCATATTATTATCTCCCATTCTGACTAACCGATAAATAAAGGATCATTAGAATTGAAAGAACGAGATACAATCTCAATCTGTCAACGTCCATAAACCGAATAGTCATATTTCTCCTCCTCCTTTCGTACAGTCGAGAAGTTAGCATAACTACTCCAGCATAGAACGATGAATTACCGTTATCGCCGACTTTGTTCACTAATTCCTGGCTGTATGGAGCGCCACCGAAGATTATGGCCATCAACATATTACTGTCGTGAACTGCATTTGCTACTTGCCCCTGAATTTTCAAACCTTCAAGAACTTTCACATCCGCATTCAATTGTTTTCCTCCTTCTTCGCCTAGATGTTACTTCATCTCAGGTAATGAAAAAACAGAATGTGAGCTATTTAACAGATTGCAATCAGTAGATCGAATTTACCATTAAAAGAGTCATATTTACTATTTCTATCGATTTTTTTAATTTAATTATATTTAAATTTGTTGTTAATATTAATGGCCGTCAATACACAATAGTATATTATGCTTTGTATTTTTTTTAAAAAATTGCAAATATAAATATATAAAGATTGCTATTGACTTCATTGATTGTTTAAAGGTACGTTTAACAGAGCCTGGACAATAATTAATTGAGATATTTATGATACGTCCAACGTTTAATCCATCGTCGTATAAATAGTCGCCAAAATACGAGTCTCTTTTTAGAGAATAAAAATGATATATGACCGTCCGTCTTTTGATCTTACACCAACAGAACATGAGATTTTAAGGAAAAGCATATTAGTCAAACGGTTATGATGAAACATGCTCCTGAAAGCCAAGTCGATCACCAAAACCTTCGGTCCCGTTAAAGTTCTGGAAGACGTTAGTCTACAGATCAATGATGGCGACAACGTTGGATTGATCGGCGTCAATGGTGCAGGAAAGACCACATTTTTAAAAATACTTTTAGGCGAGATGGGTTTTGATACAGGAGAGATCATAAGAAATACCGAAAAGATCGGTTATCTTCCGCAGTTCGCTGAATCTTCAGCAGACGTAACGGTACGAGATGTTCTAGGAAGGCCTTATGGGCATATAGAACGCATCAAAGATCGACTGAAAGAAATAGAAAAAGAAATGGCCAGGGGTGACATAGATGATTGGAATGCTATCGTTGAAGAATATTCCGATCTCGAATCAAGTATCAATAGTTCAGCCGCAGATGATGAAAGACGCATATTGGCTGCGATTGAAGAAGTCGGACTTTCCGCAGATATCATGGATAGGACCATGGACGCACTTTCCGGAGGGGAAAGAACCAAGATAATGCTCACCCGCGTACTAGTTCAAGCAAAAGAATGTGACCTTCTGATACTTGACGAACCGACATCACATCTTGATATCGATACCGTAGAGTTCATGGAAGATTTTCTGCTTAAGTCTGGATGTGCCTTAGTAGTAATTAGTCACGATAGATACTTTCTAGACAAGGTCGTTACCCGTGTTTCAGAAATAGCACATGGTAAATCTCGCGAATACAAAGGAAATTATTCTGATTTCATAACTAAAAAAATGATAGATATGGACCGGATGGAAAAGGAATATCAACGATACGCTAGTCAAAAACGTACGCAAGAAGAGATCGCAGAAGAACTCCATAGAGATCAATGGTATTCAGCCGTCCATAAATCCCGTGAAAAGCTGATATCTAAGATGGAAGTAAAAGAAAAGCCCGAGGATGTTAGATCCATAACTGTTCAGATACAGACTGCAAAAAAGTCTGGTAAAAACGTTATCACGGCAAATAATCTTTCTGTAGATCTAGGTGGAAGGAATATACTCAGCGGAATAGAATTGGATATCATGAAAGGCGACCGAATAGGCATATTCGGAGCGAATGGAGAGGGGAAAAGTACTCTGATCAAAGCATTGATCGGTGAAATACCCAGTGAAGGAGAATTGTGGATCGCTCCAGGGGCCAAAATAGGATATTATTCCCAGAATCACGAAGGACTTGAACTATGTCTTACTGCAGAGGAACAGCTCATACAGGCAATAGGCACAGATAGAAGAGCAGAAGCCAGAGGTATGCTGGCACGTTTACTTTTAAGAGGGGACGATGTGGAAAGACCGATCTCAACACTTTCAGGTGGACAGCGAGCTCGTGTTGCACTGTCTTTACTTCTTGTGAAGGAGACCAACGTCCTCGTACTGGACGAACCTACGAATTATCTTGACATACCTTCTAGACATGCGGTGGAATCTGCATTGAATGATTATGGCGGTACTCTTGTTACTGTGACCCATGATCGTTATTTCCTTGATTCTGTGTGCACAAGTACAATAGAAGTCAGCAAAGGGCGTATAAAGAAATCAGCTGGCACATATTCTGAACGAAAAGGCGTTAAGAACGTACGAGAGATCGTAATGGACGCCGATGAGTATAGAGTGCTTTCACCTTTTAAGAACTGGATAACTGGAAGGAAATACGTTAAGGGCGAAAGAGTATTGATAACTCCTTCCGAACTGGAAAACTTTCAATGGGCAATAGACCAGGATAAAATAAAAAGGACCGGCGGAAGTCAAAGAAAAAAAGTGATGGTAAGCAATAAATAAAAAGTGACAGTATACATTTTTAGACACTTTTTTAAACATGTCCTTTATATGGTAATTCGGGTCAATGGATGGATGAAGTCGCTTTTCTAAGTATTATGGCAGTGATGCTGGTATTAGCCAGTGTTGCATCTATTGTATTTAGTAAGCTTAGACTTCCCGCCATTATCGGTTATCTTGCCGCAGGAATAGTCATTACCAACGTATGGGGCATGCCAGAAGGCACCATGGGGGATGTTGTCAACATTCTTTCCGATGTGGGTCTTGTTCTGCTTATGTTCGCCATCGGCATGGAACTGAACATTAAAAAGCTGAAACAAAGTGGTGGTTTTACCATCATGGTCGCTGCTGTGCAGCTTCCATTGATGGTCCTGTTCGGTTATATCGCTGGTTCTTTGATCGGACTAGGATTGGTAGAATCGCTTTTTCTAGGTGCAATAATATCTGGCTCTTCTACTGCAGTATGTACAGTAGTATTACGCGCAAATAAAAAGATCCCCAAAGATACTGCTGACACCATCATTCTTGTAACAGTGATGGAGGATATCGGTCAGGTCATTATCTTGACCATGCTCTCGCCACTTCTTGTAGGTGACGTGGTCAGTGCTTCAAGTACCATATGGCTTGTGATCGGCATAGTTGTGTTCATGGTCGCCGCTATAGTACTGGGTCTATTGGTCGTACCTAAATTCCTGAACTGGGTCGGAGAACATTTCAATCGGGAGATCTTACTTATAACCGCATTAGGAATGTGTTTTGGACTTGCACTATTGTCAACATTCGTTGGACTGTCCATGGCAATAGGAGCTTTCCTGATGGGACTTATTGCATCCCAGTGTAAAGACGCGCATTCTATAGAAAGGGACGTTGAGCCTATGAAAAACACTTTCATGGCAATATTCTTCATAGACGTTGGTATGCAGATCCAGATCTCAAGTCTATCTTCTAGTTTATCAATGGCGTTCTACATCTACATCGTATTCATTATTTCAAAAACTTTGACAGTATCTTTTGCATATTTCTTAGGGAACAAAAGTTTCAAAACCACGTTCGTGTCAGCGATGAGCCTTCTTGTTATGGGTGAATTTGCATTTATTATTGCTAAAACGGCTCTTGATGCCGGTGCCGTAAATCATGATTTCTACACTGCAGTTGTTTTCTCGGCTTTAGTGTCCATGATACTTGTACCGATACTCTCAGGACGAAGTGTTGAAGAATATGAGTTTATTAAAAGACATATTCCAAAACCTATAGCCAGAGGTGCAGATAAGTTAGAAAGCGCACGTTCCGACTTCTACTCCAGGATCGTATTCTCAACGAAATCCGTTAAACGTGTAAGGAACAGATTCACAGTAGTTTACGCTGGAATACTTGTGATCGCGGTCTTAGAGATATTATTCTATTTTTATGGACCTACGCTTACTTTGTTCATATCATCATTCTTAGGCGTAGACATCAGGACCTCTGGAATCATAAGACTATTACTGAATTTAGGCGCATTACTGCCGCCTACTACAGCAATAGTCGTCAGTCTGAAAGTTATCGACAGGATGCTTATCGAGGGAGGTAAGCGCAAACGTGGATACTATCTAGAGGACGATATGGATGCTCGCTCAGCCTATTCTAGATTCGTTGGGATCAGTAATATTTTACTGATCTTAGCTATAGATTTCATTATACTGCTTGTGGTTCCGAATCCGTTGTCTTTAGGAGATCATCTTATAATTATGATAACTGGATTGGCAACATTGCTTATTGTATACCTGTACAAATACGCAAGAAAATCATGAGTCGTTCCTTTTTAATGTCAAAGATATTCTCTGACCATATTCTCAGAACGAAAAATCTTAATGACCTGCTCTAAAAAACAGCAATGGAAAAATTAATTAATGCTGGCCAGAGGCCAGTAAAAGATTTAAGCTGATTTTGAATCGTCGAACAGATCTTTGTCGCTCTTCATATCATTGTATAACGATAACAGTTCGTCGTGAGATATGCTACGGTGCATCTGTACAGATGCCCGCCTGACGATCTTCAAAAGGTCAGATGCTGTATCCTTATCGATCTCCGTACCCATTCCACTTAGTACCGTTATCAGCGTATTGCGTCCGCTATGTTTTCCAATGACCAAGGACCTTTCTAAGCCTACCTCTTCAGGATCATAAGGCTCATAATTGATCGCGTCCTTGATTATACCGTCCGCATGTATCCCCGCTTCATGAGAGAAACAATTAGATCCGAGGAAAGGTTTCGATACGTGTATAGGACGACCCGACGCATTAGATACGAAAATAGCTAGTTTTCTAAGGGATCTTGTATCGATACCTGCATCAATATCAAAAAGATGTTTTGCAGACATTACTACTTCCTCGAGGGGTGAGTTACCGGAACGTTCTCCAATACCCATCACAGTAGTGCTTGCAAACCTTGCACCAGCGTGTACACCTGCTATACAGTTGGCAGTAGCCATTCCGTAGTCGTCGTGCATATGCATCTCAACGTCAGATCCTGTTTCATCGATTATGCGTTTTATTCTATCGTATACGGAGAACGGTTGTTCTCGTCCTATAGTATCACAATATCTGAAACGGTCGGCGCCTGCTTCTTTAGCAGTTTTAACGAAATCAATTAAGAAATCAATATCGGCACGAGAAGAGTCCTCCC
>CAYIZM010000027.1:0-10847 GCA_964368015.1 uncultured Methanomassiliicoccales archaeon | reverse complement strand
TAGGCGTGAACCAAGAAACTGCAAAAACCGACATTAAATAATATGCTAGACCCACGCCTCCAAAGGAAATATGTGCGATTCCTCCAGTAGCAAAGACCATACGCTTTACAACAACAAAGGTTCCAACGACACCACAAAGTAAACATGCTATTGCAGCAACAAGGAACATGTTTTGAATCAAAGGCATATGGAATACTACAGACCAATCAACCATTTTTAGGACCTCCGCAATCACAACTGCCTATATGCACTAGCTCGGGAGGGCAGTGGAACCCTAGAGTGATCATCTCCTCAGTTATTTCCGGGGCATCGTTCACGATCATTCTGTGGTTCATGCATGCTATACGTTTTACGTCGTGAGATAAACTGCTCATGTCATGAGTTATCAGCATTATTGAAATTCCATCAGAGTTTAGCTTCCTTAGTATGTCATACGTACAGTCCTTCATTGAAGGATCCAGACTTGCAGTTGGTTCATCGAGCATCAGAATCTTTGGCTTAGGTGCGAGAGCCCTTGCCAAATAAACACGTTGTCTCTGCCCACCAGATAATTGACTTATGCGTTGATCTGCAAACTCTGTTACTTCCGCATATTCCATTGCTTCTTCGGCTGCTTCCATTTCTTCTTTTGTATAAAAAGGGCGTATTCCTTTTTTAGACCGGAGCCCCATTAGAACTACCTCTCTGGCACATATCGGATATTGTGAATCCAATTCCTCGTTCTGGGGAACATATCCGATATCGCGAGCGGATCCGACGGGTTCTTTACCAAATATTTTTACAGTTCCAGACATTGGTTTGACCAATCCTAGAATGGATTTGAATAGAGTTGTCTTACCTCCTCCGTTCGGTCCGATGATCGCAAGGAAGTCACGCTCTTTTAACTCCAGGTTTACATCTCTAAAAACGACTTTACCGTCATATCCTGCTGTAAGATTTTTAATTTCTATAGGTATCATGATTATGCCTCCGCCAATTCGTCGCCAAACGCCATTATTGCTTTCTCAAGTTCGTCCAACCAGTTTATAGCCAGTGGATTAAGGACAATTATATTTACATATATTCCAGAACTTTCCAAATCACTTTGAGTGAAGCCTTTGATCTCGAGTTCGTTAGAAAGGAACACATTTTTACGATTGTCTGCAGTACCTCCTTGTAACAATAACATCTGATCAGGGATCATAGAGGCTTGAGCAGTTTCCATGAGTGCGATCTCATGTACGTTTGAAGGAAGTAAATACGCCCATGAATTGTGCCAAACGATAATACTTGAATCTGCCTTATTATCAAGCTTCTCTTTAACGAGATTCTCTAATTCGTTGGTCTTTTTAACATAACTGGCACATCCTTCTTTGAATAGAGTTTCATTACCAGGATCGATCTCCGTCATTTTTTCGGTAACATATTCTGCGATAAGGGTCAAGCGTTCAGGAGACGTCCAAACGTGAGGATCAAAAGAATGGTGATCGTGACCTTCATCGTGCTCTCCATCATCGTGAGCACAATGGCAATGTCCTGGAAGTAAATGTTCCATTATATCGGGTATCAATTCTTCACAGCACTCAAAGGTCAGTATATTTTGTTGATCTCTTACGATGTCGATATACTTTTCTTCCCATTCTACGTCCGACCCTATAGCAAAATAAGCAACGGTATTACTGGAAACTAGTATACCCGGAGTGAGAGTGGCACTATGAGGATCTGAATTGGGAAGCATGAATGATTTAACGACATAAGTATCGCCGACGATCTCTTGGACCATCTCTTGTTGCCAGCTCATAGTTGTGTAGATGTATGAAGTATCATCATTATCACTTGTCAGTCCGATGACTGTGACTGAGCCGATTAAGGCTATTACCGCCATTAATGAAACAAGGATCGTTGCGTTACTTCGCATAAGATATCAATAAATATCAAGTTATTAAAGTTATCTTAATATGTTAATAACAATTGTAATTAATTGAACGTCAATTAATAAAAATGAAAAGATGGAAAGGGTTTAAGATGTTTTGAACCGAATCATTCGTTGCCGTCACCGAGGACACGGGTTCTGGAGGATTTCATTTCATCATCCATTACGTCGTATCTAAATCTCTTAAGATTTGCACTGAAAGTTGTGTCAGCAGGTAAAAGCTTCTTAACACTCTGGATAAGAGCACTTCCGAAGCTCATGAGCTGTTTGCTCATGTTTATTCCAAACCTAGTGGTTCCACAAACAAGGTGTCCAGGATTCATTATATCACGTGGGTCCAGCGAGGTCTTCAGATCTCTCATGAAGTCAGCGGTATTTCCATCGTGTATTATGTCCATGTTCCATGCGAAGAACACACCGAATCCGGTGGTCCTTCCGCCATAGATGCCTGCCCTGTCGCCAAGGTAGAAGTTGAACGAGAATGCTGCCATTCCGAGTAGACTCTCATCGTCCTTGAAATAATAAGGCATGAACAAAGCTGTGCTGCGGTCGACTATTACACCGATGACTCCGCCAGCTTCCATCTTCATTACATCGAAACCTTTGTAACACTCATCGACGAAATCGCCCCAGTTCTTGCTAGGTACGATGACCTCTGCAGGTATTTCTCCTACGCCGGTCTTTCTTGCCCTGAACTCGTAGCATCTCTCTTCCCACTCGTGGTTAGCGATCTCGCTGTCGAGTTTCTTAGAGCCGAATTCTGAAATTATTGCGTCGACTTCCTGTTCCTCAAGATCTAAGAACTTGCTGTCGCCCTGTAAAGTGACCAATAAAACGTTCTTTACCTGGAGATTGTGTACTCCTGCCTTCCTCTGGTTAGCGAAGTGCAGATAGTCGCCCCAGGATATGTGAAGAGGCTTGATGCTTGCATGAGCGATAAGCTTCTGGATCGGATCATGCATATCTTTGAGGTTTTCAAATTCATAAGCTATGGGTCTGATCTCTCCCATAGGATAGATCCTCATAGTGATTGTGGACATAATGCCGAGAGTACCTTCGGAACCTGCAAAGAACTGATTAAGATTATAACCAGCCATGTAGGAGCCTATGTGGTCGTATCCCGTTTCGATCAATGTTCCGTCAGATAGGATAACGGTCATGTTAAGGATATTATCTTTGGCAGAACCGTATTTGTAACTGCCTGTTCCCATTCCGTCAGTAGAGGTCCATGCACCAATAGTTGCTGCAGGGAAACTTGAAGGGTATGAACCGATGATGAAGCCTTTCTTCATGCACTCGTCTAAAGCTGTCTTCCATGTGCATCCAGCCTGGACTTTTATGTACATGCTCTCAGTGTTTATCTCGATGATCTTGTTCATCTTCGAGTACATATCGACCACTATGCCGCCGTTGGTAGGCATGCATCCGCCGAGTCCCCATGTTGCATTGCCTCTTGGAACGATGGCTATTCCATCTTTATATGCCAGTGCAACGACCTTTGCGATCTGTTCATCAGATTCAGGCCTTACGACAACATCGGGCATGTTCTTGAACATAACACCTGCTTCTTTAGGCAGGGGGGCCAGATCATGACAGTAGAGAATCTTCTCTAGGTCTGATGTATTTACGTTATCCTTTCCTAAAATGCTTTCAAGTTTAACGATTGTCTCGGCCGTTACTTTGCGTGATAGAATTGCTTCACTTTGTGATTTCATGTATTGCCTCCACATCCAAGGTGTGTGAATTGATTATACAATCCGAAGTATCTGATACATTATAAGCATTCCCACTCGCGCACGCGTATTTAGAGGGGTTCCAGCAACTCTAATCCCAGAGTGGAAATCAATGCGTCCCTTTCACCTGGTCTTACTGAGAATAAATGTGTGTAACAAACACAATCAGAAGAACCAAATCCTTTTACAAAAGGAGAAAGCCCTATTTCCTTGGCCGTATCAGCTATAGTGCATTCAGGAACAATATTTTTACCTTCTGAGATATAAGCCTTGATCGAAGCCGCATTTATAGTTAACCTATCAATGTGCCAGCGTATAGTTTTCTTACGTGAGATGTGCCTACTTATCCTTTGTTCAAGACCATTCATGGCACTGCCTACATAGCAATATTCGCCAGCTTTGAATGCTATAGGACCTAAAGAACCGACATCCAATTCCATATCATTTAACAAGATCATAAAAAGAACGTACGTCCCTTTACGCTTGTTTTGATCTAAGGGCGTCGTCGTACTCGACCTCCGAACCGGTCTTGATCCTTATCAACATACTGCTGTTATCTAATTTGGATTCAGTGATAGTGGCTATGTCACCTAGCCTACGGCCATAGATCATTACGTCACTTATCGCACCTATATTCTCATTATATGGTATCTTAGCCCTGAGTCCATCCATGTGAAGAACCATGGGGGATGGCCTTAAACACATATCCAATGGTTTATAGTTCTCTAAAACCTGTTTTACTTCTGATGGATATACGAACAGTGGGTCTTCAGATACTACTTTTCTTTTTTCATGGATTACTTTCTCGGTTATCGAAACAACCTCATCAAGCTTTTTTCTTTCCTCTGAGGATCTCATCCTTTCCGATTTCCTTCCGATGCCTGAGACCAATGCCTCGCAGTAATCTTCTATACCGTCAGGTTTTGGGCCACATACCAGGATCAAAGGTATTTTGATATCTTTCATCATTTCCTTTTTATACTCGATACATGACTTGAAATTTCCAAAGGTAAAGATCACGGCATCATATTCGTTTATGATCCTGATCTCTGAAGCGGATATTTGTGAAGTGGATTTACCTCTTCCTCGTGCAAGTCCCATGACGATGGTCAAAGCCCCTCTTCTTCTTAGGGCCTCGGCTATGTCGCATATAGGATGGGGCATGTGATGACGCCCTAAGGTCATCCCGACTACGGCGATCTCCGTACCAGCAAGAGGAACTTCCTTTACTTCTCCGCCTATTTCTTTACAGAGAGCAACAATAACGTCCTTGTCCTTAGTTGGTATAGACATAATGACAGTAAGCATCTGAGAGCTTCTGATCCTTTGAAGTACCGCACCTCCAACATCTTCGATCATCTCAAAAAGTTCTGAAGAACGATATACTCCTCCGTCGTACATTATGACCTCAAACATCTGCCGAACCTCCCATAGCTATGTGGGCATCGACACCCTGTTTCATGTATTCGGGTAACATTATCTCTTCCGTCGCAAGAACAGTTAAAACGACGCCAGTTATGAAAACGTGACGTACCCGTATACCTTCGGGCATGGATCTCCAAATGGATCCTATGATCTCTTTGATAGATTCTTCTCCAGATGCTATAACGGTCTCACTGACCTCTTTAAAATCTGAATTTGAAACGGTCATATCGAAACGGGTCTGTTGGTCTACGCTGCTCCTACCATACTTGGACCACATTTGCGCCATTATCTCAGGTGCGTATCGTTCGTCAGTTATCGTTATATGGACTCCGGAGCCTTCTTCACGGATACTTGCTACATCTGCTATGGTCTTGTTGACCGGTTCACTTCTTAACCTAACAGAAAATATGAACAATGGGATCTCTGGTTTGAGCACTAGCTCTGCTTTTTCTATTGTTAAAGCCTCGCCTAGGTCGTTCATAATATCTTCGAACAACTTCTTGTAACCCTCGTTCCCGAAAGGGTCTGTCCCGTGGACCGTTATATCCATTTGTTACCTCACAGCATTCCCGAGCTCAACAAAGCTCCGCCTACTGCTCCAATATACTGGGAGTCAGGAGGAACGATCGGCATTTCACCCAATATCTCACCTACTGCTTTTACAAGTCCAGTAATTAGCGAGGTTCCGCCTACTTGGATGATCGGACGCCTTACGTCTATTTCCTGAAGCTGTTGTTCATAAACTTGTTCTGCAACAGAGTGACAGGCTGCGGCAGCTACGTCCTCAAAGGTCTTTCCTGATCCTAATTGTGTAACTAGATCCTGAATACCGAATATCGAACAGTATGAGTTCATCTTAGCATTTCTCCAGTCCCCTTTTATCGCTAGTGGACCGAGTTCCTCGATACTGATATCCATTCTTTTCACGACCATCTCTAAGAAACGTCCTGATGCTCCAGCGCATATTCCACCCATTGTGAAATTATCAGGTATCCCGTCACGGACAGTGATGGCTTTGTTATCCATACCTCCGATGTCCAGGATCGTGGCTTCTCCTTTCTGCCAATCAGCTAGCCATACTGCACCCTTCGAGTTAACGGTAAGTTCTTCTTGCACTAGCTTAGCATTGTAGTGTTTTCCAAGAGTATAGCGTCCATAACCTGTGGTACCTATAGCCTCTAGATCCTTGAAATCTATTCCTGCCTGTTTTAAAGCATCAGTGAGGACTTTATCAGCGGATTTTACAACGTCTCCGGATCCGGTCCAAGCCTTTCCAATGATCTTATTGTTCTCCATTACTACAGCTTTGGTGGTACTTGAACCAGAATCTAGTCCAGCACTTATGCCGGTCTGTCTTTCCCTGGCCAGGAGTTCCTTCTTTGAAACTATGGTAACTAGGGCTTCCATCCTTGTTAGCATCTGAGTTGCTTGTAATCTTTCTGTGAACGAATACGTAACAACAGGTAAGTTCGTATGATCTTGGATAAATCTCCTAAGCTCGTTCCTTACCAGTGCAGCCTCAGCACATCTGAAACAAGTACATATGAAAACCGCATCTGCATCATATTTACCATTTACAAGAGATGCTGCTCTAGCGATCATTATCTTAAGTTGATTGGAACGGGGGTTGAATCCGAACATCTTAACTGCTTCGTCCACGTCCGCCGCACCTACGTCGGGGTACACCATCTTAGCGCCCACAGATAGGGCTGCTTTCTCGATCTCGTGCTGAACGCTACTATATTCCGTTCCGCATGACAGTTGAGCGATCTTTATAGTCATTCTTTTAGCCCCTCTAAAAATTTCTTAGCGTTAAGAACAAAGTCCTTAGCTTCCTCTTCGGTACCTGGATACACTACGTTAAGTTGCGGTATTCCGCGTTTATTGATAAGATATTTTATCATCTCATTGGAACGCTCGCAGCCAACACAACCGAAACTGTATGGAGCTTCCCTCATAATTATGGCTGCATCGGCCTCCTCGATCATCGGCCCCCAAAGAGCCAATCTACCCCTTATGCCGGAAGGAACTTCCACGCCTGCGTATTTCAATCCAGTGACGACAGTTTCCAGCGTAACGTTCATCGGTGGCATGTCTATCTCTAAATTATCTATTCTTTCCTGGATCGCGGCCATGGCGCTCAGGGGTTCGTGACCGAACCTTTCTACAATGTCGAAAAGTATCAAACTGTTCGGCGGGTCTATGAAAATTTTCATCTTTACTCCTCACAAATATTCTTGAATTCCATAATAGGTAACTTTCCTTTTATCTTGAGGGGCACTATCTCCTCGTTTCTATCGGCACACTCCAACCCGTATTGTACGTTGGAAAGTAAATCCCATTCCGCCTCGAGCTGACTGTATCCAGGTCTAGTGCCATGCTGTGCACGACATCTTCTAGGATCTCCTGCAGGATATGCCCTGCGTTTGGAGAAAACCTCGTTACGATATTTTTTACGTACTTCGTTGAGAACTTCTAGAACGACGTCCTTTGAACCTTCCAAAAGACCTCCGTAACATGTCTCTTTGAGCTTGACGTCTTTGTCCATCGCATGGATCGTTCGTATAAGTTGATCTGGCGTAAGCATGGATTTAGGCGAGATCATCAGAAGTCTTGTCTCCCTTTCGTCACTCATATGTTTTCCTCCGTGATGTAGATGAACTGTTCGTCATCAGCCTCGTTCAGCATTTTATCAAGATCCCCGAGAAATTTTCCTACTATATTAGTCCCGTAAGATTCCTCACCAGTGGGCCCGTATGATTTACTATCCTCTAACCTAATACCGATAAGTCCACGCATAGGACGGACCTGATTCGTTATTCCTATATCACCACGTTTGACCTTTTTAAAAAGATCCTGGGGATGGATCGTTTTTCCTCTTTCGTCGTCTCCGTAGAATGTTATCATCTGAGCGCCTTCGAAGGAGAACTGAACTTTTAGAGCCCCTATTGGCTTATGGTTCAATCCAGTGATCTTCTTGAAGAAATGAACCGTAGGTTGATCTTTAGCATTTATCTCTATTTTGTAGATCTTATCCTTAGGAACAGCGAAAGTTTCAACAGAACCTATAGCCAGTGCGTCCATTGTACGTTCAGGAATCTGTTGAACAACGATAGAATCATCGGAAACGTCACCTTTCCTTACCTGTTCGATGCCAAAATTAGCTAGATGATCCTCTCCGGCCTTCTGCGTCATACCAACGACCAATGCGCGAGAAGGATCTGTAAGAACAGTTATCGTATCTCCTTTTTCGGCCATCGATACCAATGCCTGTCCGCGAACGACCTTACCTGCAGAACTATGAGATGGTACGATCTGCCTTTTGTCCTTGTAGATGTATATTCGTCCCGTCCCAAGTCCTTCATTCCTAACTGTGACAGAACCGACTTCCCTGACTGCGGTCTTCTCTGGTTTTATATCCACGTCCAGATCTTTTGAATTTACGATGAAACTTCCCCTTGGATCAGATATCTCCAATTTTCTATTCGCGGCCGCTATCAAAACGTGTTCAGCGGCTATTGGGGATTCAGAATCTAGTTTGATCATTATGTTTGTATAAACAGAATATCCGTCTGCTAACTTATATTGAAGATCTTTTGTAACCTCAACATTATCTATATTTATCTCGGACATCAAAGGTCGGATATCGATGATCTTTTCTTCTTCGCGCATATCTTCGATAAGATGTCTCCCTACGGTTATTCGCCCGATGCGACCATCACCTGCACCGTATGAATCTCGATGATCTAGCTTAGCGATCATGATGTAAGTGGTAAGATTGTCTCCACCACCTAAGGAAAAGTAACAATCAAATTTACGATAAAGACGATTGGCGGAAGATGCTTTTATTTCTGTAGGAAATGCACCGAAGGATACTAACTTTCTAGTGACCCATTTGGATGTTGAATCTTTGATCTTATCTGATAAAGATCTGAATATATCCGCATCTGGACCATCGTCGAGATGGAGTGTCATTACTCCTTTTTTAGTAACGATCTCAAAATCATTGGTCTTCTTTGTAACTGTTTCCGCGGATAGGTGTATCGCTATGAGGGATCCGATATCATAAGGTTCATCGACGATCGCATCCTTAAGCGTCGCCCCTGCCTTCAAAGTCTTATCCTTGCCATTTATGGATATCTTCATTGTGATCCCCCTCGAGGAATTATTGATTGTACCTTTGAAACTATCTCATCCAGTTTTTCCTGAGGGCAAGTTACGCCCCTTATGACACCTGTGATGATCTCCACGATGTGGCCTTGGGTTTTTATCTCATCGTCCGGTGGCATAACGTGTTCGGTCTTGATGCCTATAGCAGCAAAATCTTCAAAATCTACTGGGCACTGTGCTACTATTATTGCAGGTAGGTCCACGTTCCTAAGGATCAATCGGGCCTTGTAGATTATATGATTACGTACGTTCCCTAGGTGGATAACAACCACTTTGAACTGACGTAGTCTTTCAACCTCTAACGGATCCAATCCGAACCGGGACCCTGTGGTAACATCTGGTGCATCCGAAGGGACTCCAGAACCTGCGTTAACAACAAGAACACTGGTATCGATGCCTTCTTCCCTGAGAGCATATGTGATCTCACATACTGGCTTTGTGATATGTCTTTTTCCAGGACCCATAGCAACTGCCACAACATCCCTTCCGCTATCCGAGATCGTAGCTCTCTGAGCAAGCGCACCTCCGATCCCAAGCCCCATTGCTTCTCTACACTCTACGAAACTGAGGTGGCGACCTATCTGTCGTTTCAATTCATTCACCTGTCTCTGAATCGTCGTCCCGTAGTTCGTCCATACCGAACCTATCTATCACTGAATCAGGCGTATCTATCGCCTCGACCTTTCCACCTGCTATGAATGCAACACGGTCACAAACGTTCTCAACGAAATCCATATCGTGACTTACGATGACGAAAGTCTCACCAAGGGTCTCCCTTGCTCTTATTACGGATTTGGCTACTATGGATTTTGTGATCGGGTCCATGGTACCTGTAGGCTCATCCAAAATAATTATCCTAGGTTCTTTGATAAGGACTTGCGCAAAAGCGATCCTTTGACATTCACCGACGGACAAAGTGTCCGGATACGAATATAGGAGTTCTTCCATCTCGTCTTTATTAAAACCTACGCTTTGTAAAACTTGTATTGCCTTGAATTTGGCCAATTCGGCAGGCATCCTTGAACCGATACTCGTGGTTAGGTTGCTCAGGATATTATCGTAAGGATACAAAGTATATTCTTGATGCAGGAATCCTATGTATGGAGTGGCACGACCTTTGCCGCCCATTCCCATCTCTGACATGTCGATCCAATCGTCCCCTACTCTTACTTTTACAGTACCTTGTGTCGCGGGGGTCATACCTGCGATCATACGGGAAGTTGTTGTCTTGCCGGCACCTGACTTTCCAACGAGGCCGAATACCTCGCGTTCCTTGATATCGAACGTCATGCCATCAACGGCTTTTACGACACCTCTCATAACTGAGAAAAAGTGCTTTTCGGCATTTTCCAAAGATATTAACGGCTCCCCTAGTTCCCCGGCTTCCTGTTTTTCGAAGGTGTATCCTTCCATGAACTTTTCAGTTATAGGTTTAGGTTTGCCCTGCATAACGACGTTGCCAGAATCGAGCCATATAGCTTCATCGGCCATCTTATCGATAGCTTCGGGCCAGTGAGAAGCAAATAACATCGCTATCCCTTTGTCTTTGACGTATTTCACGAGTCTTTCGTGCATCTGTCCCGCGGTATAGGGATCTAAAGTTCCAG
>CAYIZM010000026.1:0-11142 GCA_964368015.1 uncultured Methanomassiliicoccales archaeon | reverse complement strand
TTAGTTGATTTTTGAAAACGATTAATAGTTTCTTTGATATTGGTGTAATATGCTTTTCGCGGAACTCGCCGAAACTTTCGATCGTATAGAGGCTGAACCGAGCCGTCTTGCAATGACATCTATACTTTCTGAGTTCCTTAAAACTGTGGAATCTAACGAGATATCACACGTGATATTCCTAAGTCAAGGGAAACTTCGCCCTGATTTTTATCCTCAGGTACTGGGTATGTCAGATAAGCTTGTTATAAAGGCCTTATCTGCTACCTCAGGACTTTCTGAATCAAAGGTTACAGAAGCGGTCGTCAAAGAAGGGGATCCAGGAATAGCCGCCGAAGAACTGATAAAAAATAAGAAACAGACTACTCTTTTTTCGAATCCACTCACTTTAAAACGAGTTATAAAAAGTCTTACGGATATTGAGAATGCAGAAGGCAAAGATTCTCAAAATAAGAAAACAAAGATCCTTTCCAATATGCTCCATGACTCAGAGCCTGTTGAGGCTAGATACTTATGTCGTATAGTAACGGGAAGAATGCGAGTAGGTGCTGGCACAATGACAACATTGGATGCTCTAGCAGAAGCATTCGGAAAAAAAGAGGATCGACCGGACCTTGAGAGGGCATTCAACATCACCTGTGATCTAGGCCTTGTTGCCAGAACCATAGCGAAAGAGGGAATGGACGCCATACGAGAGATAAAGGTGAACGTAGGAAATCCTTTAAAGGTCATGTTGGCCGAACGTCTACGTTCTATACCTGAAGTAGTAGAGAAACTAGATGGAAAATGCGCCATGGAATACAAATACGATGGTATCCGGGTACAAGCGCACATTACGAAAGATTCGGTCAAACTCTATTCAAGAAGGCTTGAGGACCTTACCCCTAACTTCCCGGATATAGCAAGATCATTAAGGGAACGTTGTCGGATCGAAGAGGCGATAGTGGAAGGTGAGTGCGTCGCTATAGATCGCGAAACAGGAAATATGTTACCATTCCAAGAAGTGACCCACCGTAGAAAGAAGCATGGTATGCTGGAAGCCGTGGAAAAATATCCCGTACGAATATTTTTGTTCGATATGCTTTACTTAGACGGGAAAGATATGACCTCCGAACCCTATTTGGAAAGACGCTCATCGATAGAGAAGAATTTTGAAATATCTGAGAACATCCAGATGACCACTATGAGAATAGTATCGTCACCAGAAGAAGGGCAGATGTTCTTTGATGAAGCCATAGCAGCAAGATGCGAGGGCATAATGGCCAAATCAATATCTGGCGAGTCTGTGTATAGAGCAGGATCCAGAGGTTTCCTGTGGATAAAATATAAGAGGGATTATCAACAAGCGCTGGTAGATACTTTTGATCTTGCAGTAGTGGGGGCGTTCTACGGAATGGGAAAAAGAGCAGGCAAATATGGAGCGCTTCTTATGGCCGCATATGATCAAGATAGCGATAGGTTCGGAACTGCATGTAAACTTGGCACAGGTTTCGACGATGAAATTTTAGAAAAGCTTCCAGGAATGTTAGAAATATACAAGAGCCAGGATAAACCATCGTCTGTAGATGCACAGATGATCCCTGATGTATGGTTCGAGCCTTCGGTTGTCTTAGAGGTCACCGGGGCAGAGATAAGCGTCAGCCCTATCCATACGGCAGCAATGGGATATGCCAAAGATGATTCTGGCCTAGGAATAAGATTTCCTCGCTTTACAGGAAGAATAAGAGAGGATAAAAATGCCACCGAATGTACCACGTACTCGGAAATGGGCGATATGTACGCACTTCAAGAACGTGATTCAGATGGTTTGACCTAACGGTCTGTACAAAAGTTTAAGATATCAGCAGAGGTTGAGGTGCGCATGAAGACTTATGTTGCCGAGAAAACCGATGATTCAGTCACCCTCGGACTCAAAGATGTAGACATGGCAATAATTCAACCTCTCATGGATGCTTTATACGACAACAAAGATGTTCTCCTAGTTAGATACGAAGAACAACATCCTGATCTTGAAGATTCCAAACTCTATGTCAAGGTTAAGAAAGGCGATGCCATGGAAGCCGTAAAGGATGCCGCGGACCGCCTATCCAAGTATTTTGCGGAGATCGTTTCCTAAGATGAGCTACAGGCTCTGCGATACCGACGAAACAAATATCGGTATGCTTTACTATCTTAGCGGTGCCGATGGCACTGGCGGGCGTATAAAAGTTCTTCCTGAGGATTTCCGTGTTACAGAGATACCCAATGGACCTCCAGAGGACCCTAATGGAAAATATACTATAGCTAAGGTGACCAGCACTAACTGGGAAACCAACCGCATGGTACGTTTGTTATCCAGGAACTTGGGCATATCACGTGAAAGAATAGGTTTTGCCGGAACCAAAGATAAAAGAGCGATAACATCGCAACTTATGTCATTCGAATGTTCTCCAAAGAACCTTGAGAACGTTGGCCTTAAAGATATAGAGATAACAGATATCTACAGATCGAAAAAACCTATGCAGATAGGGGACCTGATAGGGAACAGCTTCTCGATACGAGTTAAAGAAACAGAGATGCCATTCTCTGAAATACCTGGAACTTTAGAAAGTGTTATTTCTGATGTTCGCAGTACTGGCGGCTTCCCTAACTATTTCGGAGTACAACGTTTTGGAGTAGTAAGACCGGTTACGCATCTCGTAGGTGAACAACTTATACGAGGTAACATCGAAGGCGCAGTAAGAACCTATCTTTCTCTGCCGTCAGCTTTCGAAACGGAAGACGTTATCAAAGCACGAGAGGAACTGGCACGTCGTGATGATTGGAGAGAATTAATAAAAATAATGCCTGAACCGATGGGATTCGAAAAATCCATGGTCTGGCATCTTATCGAATCGCCCGATGACTGGATCGGTGCCATAGAGACCCTTCCTAACAACTTGCAGATGATGCTCGTCCATGCCTATCAATCTTATCTGTTCAATCTAATGCTCAGCAAAAGGATGGAACTAGGACTTCCATTGAATATGCCGGTTGAAGGCGATACGGTCATTCCTATGTCGGCCAACGGAACGCCGGATCACGAACATCCTGTATGTGCCACATCTAAAAATTTGGACTTGGTTAAGTCACAGGTAAGGTCAGGTCGCGCATTCGTATCTATAGTATTATTTGGTAGCGAAAGCGTAATACAGGACGGAGAAATGGGCGGTATCGAGTCTTCGGTCCTTAAAACAGAAAAATTAAAAAATTTAGACTTTATAGTACCTGGACTACCTAGATGTAGTTCTAAAGGAAGTAGACGAGAGATACTCTGTCCCGTAGATGATCTAGATTACAAGATGGGCGAAGATTATTACGATGTGGAGTTCAAGCTTTCTAAGGGCAACTATGCAACAACCTTAATGCGCGAATTTATGAAGTCGCAGATGTTGAATTACTGATATTCTTCAAAGCTCTGGCACTGTAAACTCCAAGATCAAATTTCTTCATTATATCAAATATTGACATATCTTCAGTGACATCAGATGCCAGCATTGTCACTTCCTTAGATATAAGATCTATCCTCATAGCACCATTCACCGCCTCGAAGATGTACGATACAAGAGTCTTTGCCTCATCAGCATCTTTCGCACCTCCAGCAACGAATGCGCAGGGAATAGTTATTATCGGTTCAATATCGATATCAACGAGTTTTGCCCTTGTGACAGCATCGTAAGAGAGCCTCTCCATCCTTACGAACTCGGGAGTTCCTGGAGTGATTGGGCCAAACTCTTTGATGTTAGATAGATAGACCATGACCACTTCCGCGGTCTCTGGGTCCGTCTCGAGCATGTTCTCTATACCTGGGTCATCCAAAGATCGCTTGCTGACGTATGCTCTACGCAGAAGCCTCTCTGCGTGTCTCATTATGACCTCTGGAGTCTCTCCATCGGTATCCTCCGAAGCTCTAACGGCCCTTTGAATGAGGACTTTGGCTTCCGTAGGACGATCAGATGTTGCAAGGATATCAGACATTTGTTGCAACAAATCCTGTTCTGGGTCCTTTGTCATTAAAAGACTTTTATACATTTCGATAACCCCTTCTTGATCATCGCGTTTAGAAAATATCCTAGCTTTGATCACTATAGCCTCGGCATTTTCCGGCTCATCAGAAAGCACCGTATCGACAACATCTTCGGCACTGTCAAGATCTTTATCCTCACAATGTGCAGAGGCTAGACGTATACGGGCAGTATTGTCAGAACCAGATTTTGAAACGGCCATGGTGTAGTCAGATATAGCTTCATCCAGATCTCCCTCGGCCATGTTGAGGTCACCTCGCTTTATGTACAATTTTGAGTCCTCTTCGCCATACTGTATCGCATTTTGATATGATTCGAGGGCTCCATTTGGATCTCCTAATATAGCCTTCAGATCACCATCTTTTTCCCATAGGTCAGGATCTTCCTTGGCATAACTTAGCCCCTCTTCGATTATGGCTGCAGCTCCCCTCTCGTCATTATTAGAAATGTAAACCTTTGCTCTAAAAAGTATATATTCAGGTACATCCGGCTCCAATTCCAAAGCACGGTCGGCCATTCTAGCGGCACCTCTGACGTCCCCTGTGGAAAATAATGAACGAGCGATATCGAAAAGTGCTTTAACATCCTCCTCTGGCTCTTCCACTTCAGGCTCTTCTACGATTATCTCGTTTGTCGTATCAACGGACTCTTCTAAGATTTCCGTCGCAACGTCCTCGTTGAACAACTCGGTGCGTATCCTATCCGCAGATACCAGATCCCCATTGTCCGTATATGCCTGCATTAAGTCCTTCTTAACAATACGGTTATTCGGATCTTTTTCAAGTATACGGCGACATATCGTAATAAGTTCTGGGTGATTACCCATTGAAGTGAGGATGGTTTTCTTAGAGAATAGCAGCGGTAATGACGAGGGATTCTTATTTAACTTGGAATTTACCAAAGAAAGTGCAGCCGACCGATTCCCTAGTTTCATCATACAGTCTGCAGCGTCCACAACAGCGTGAATATCACTAGGGTCCATGGTCGATATGTCTGCACATACAATGATCGCCTCTTCATACCTCCCAGAATGAATGCATATCTCTTTCTTGATGTTGTATACTCTCGTATCCCAGACATTGACCATTATAGCCATGTCCAGGAAGTAGATCGCTTCCTCATACTTCCCTGATCTAGCGAATATCATACCTTTTTTTACTAGCGCGTATACATTGTCCGGTTTTAGCTCTATGACACGGTTCAATGATTCCACAGCTCCGTGGAAATCTTTTTTTAGCTCCTGTACCGACGCTTTAGATATCCAATAATTAGGTTCGTCTAGATCCATTAGTAAGGCACGGTTGTATGCATCTTCTGCTGAATCGAGATCATTTGCGGCCTCGTCGGCCATACCTTTAGAATGCCAGATGATCGGTGAAAGCGGATCTAAAGCCGCTGCTGCAGCAAAGGATACTGAGGCTTTTAAAAATTCACCCATAGAGAATTCGGCGTTGCCCCTTAATCGACGTACTGTAGCTATGCTTCCATACTCTGATTCCCGCTCTTCGCATAGATCGACTACCTCTCTGTACATCCCATCGTTTATCAGTGATTTTATCACTTTTATAAAATTCTCAGGTCTAGGATCCGCTGTTATAGCTCTTCTGTACGAAGATAAAGATCCTTCTGAATCCCCTGATATCAATTTTGCTTGAGAATATTCCAATATTATCTTTGCGTTGTCCGGATCCACCTCAAGTATCTTATCGCACATCGCTAGAGCCTTTTGTTTGTTACCTTGGATCGAGTAAATATCCTTGATCAGGATCATTATCTCAGTGTTCATAGGATCTATTTTAAGAGCGGAATTCGCCTCTTTCATGGATCTATCGGTCTTTCCCATCGCGAATAAAACTTTAGCGCGTTGTAAATGGGCCTCCGAGTCCTTACCTCCATATTTAACGGCGTCATTGGCCGCTTCCAGGGCTGTGGAAAGATTACCGATGGCCATGTCGTTTTTTGACAGTAATATGTTCGCCTGGACATCCTCAGGATAATTCAAAAGGATTTTTCTGATGACTGGCTCGGCGTGAGCGTTCATAGATTCTGAGACCAGATGATTAGCGCATTTTAGATACGCATCAAGATCTGCACGTTCAGTGTCAAGGTAGAACAATACGTAGTTAGCAGCATCGTCCTTGTTACCCATCTTAGTGTAAACTTCTATTAATCCTTCCATTACAGCAGGAGATTGTGTGTCGGTAGCTTCTGCATCCCGATATAGTGCCAGAGCTTTGTCGACTTTCCCTTCCTTCAAGCATACCTGGGCCGCTTCACAAATTATGTATGTGCACCCTGTTTTGACAAGATCATCATAAAGTACCTCGGCAGAATACCAATCACTTTCATCTGCCGACATTCTAGCGGCTGCGAGCATGTATTCTCTACTCTTGTCAATATATTCAGAAGAGTTGACCAACGCCTCTGTGGCAGCATCACGTTTACCGCTGTACCAGTCGCAGTAGATATCGTATAATTTTTTTTGAGGGGTTTCTTCTTCGTCGGTGCCACATGCTACAGGATCACGTTCAGCGTAGAGTAATTCGATATTCCTATAGTGCATCCAACCTCCTGCAGGATCCGCTTCCTCAAGTAATTTGTAAATTCTCTGGTCCAGAGGATTACTGCACCTACCATACACAAGTACCTTCTTTGCTGCAGATCTGTCCTGACGTTCGAGGAGAAGATGGGCATTAACGATACTTCTGAGGGTTATGTCTTGACCATCAAGAACAGAAGTGAACATGGCTTCGGCGTCTTCTAGGTTCCCCATTTTTTGAAGTAATAAGGCTGCTTCTAGTGCTGGTGCGCTATCCGAAGAACGACGTTTTGCCACAATGTCAGGAATTATGGATCTGAGGCGATCACTACCTGCATCGTAAAGGGCATCCATTAGCCTAACTAATAATGCAGAACTGACCGAACCTTTTGAAGCTATCACCTCATCGGCGATATATTCGGTCGGATCTTTTTTCTTACCGATTGAAAACTTACTAGTACCAGACCCTGAAAGTTTTTTCCATATCGCTAGATCGAATGAACTCTGAAATACCGGCCCTGATCCCATCGACATGGTATTATTAACCCAATAGATAAATCTAGGGAAATAAAATAGCGGTCTGGAGAAGAGTATTTGTTACATCCAAGGTTTCGATTAGAGTATAATACCCATATACTGTATGAAATCTTGATGAACTTACATCATGATTATATATCAGTGAAAAATTAGGGAAACTTAATGCAGCTGTGATCTAGCTGGTTAAGATTCGAGCCTTCCAAGCTCGTTACCCGGGTTCGAATCCCGGCGGCTGCACCACTTTTATAATATTCATACTCTGAATGTTTTTAGTACTGATGACTCATTACAAACTGCATGGCTACCGTTATCGTCGACATGGCCTTCTGCGATAAAACGCATAAGGTCACCGTCAAACTAAAAGAAGATGGGGATTTAAGCGTACATATAGCAACGAATTGTGAACACATCAAAGAATATTCCAAGAACTTAGGCGATACACTTACGATACAGGACGTCACCGATTGGAAAAACAGTAAAGTGTACAACGAAGATGTATGTGAACCAGCTTCCATAACTTGTTTAGTGCCAGCTGGAATTATGAACGCCGCATGGCTTGAATTAGACATGTTATCCAAATCTAGAGCTAGAGAGGTCAAAGCCAATTGCGTAAGATTTGTAAAGAAAGACGAGACCAAACTTATCGACGAATGAACACTTTGTATAATAGCCTCTAATTAAATATTGGAATAAGATGACTATGCATGAGCAAGGTAACCGATACTAAGAACGCTCTCATTGGAGCATTTATAGGCGTACTTAGCATCCTTCCTGGAGCCAGTGGCGGTGTCGCCGCCGTTGTTTTTGGAATATATGAGAGATTGGTGAACGACCTTGCAGACATATTCAATAAGATAAGGACCGACTTTAGATTCTTATTCTTTATAGGGGGCGGACTCGTATTAGGAATGGGAGTAACCGCTTTTGGATTAGACTGGTTGATGACGAACTTTGAAGTTCCTGCCATGTTCTTCTTTACAGGATTGATCGTTGGACAATTCCCTGATGTCTTTAGAATGACCCAAGAAGATGGTAAAAAATCTTCAACTTTGAACTATCTGGCTCTTGTGATGGGGATATTGATCACAATATTGCTTGTGTTCGCTGGAAATTTAGGGGTCAATGGATCTGAGGCGGAGATCACACGCAGCGTATCGATGTATCTCCTGCTAATATTCACAGGATTGATAATCGCGGCTTCCAAGATAGCTCCTGGAGTAAGCGGTAGTGCTATACTATTGGCAATGGGACTTTACAAACCTCTGATCTCGGCTTTTACAAGTTTTGACTTTGTCGTTATCTTGTTTTTTGGGATCGGATTGGTCGTCGGTATATTCCTGTTCGCAAAAATAGTCTCATGGGCTCTTGGGGCCTATCGCAAATCTACATACTTCTTGATATTCGGCCTTACTGTCGGTTCCACTTTGATAGTTGCTTATAACACGCTTATGGTGACTGATTCATTGGTTGCGGCTATCGGCGGAATAATTGCGCTGGCACTTGGACTTGTTTTTAGCTTTTGGCTTTCAAAGATTAGTTTGAAATATTCCGACGAACAAGAAGAGTGAGCGTAGAAATTGATTTATTGGTTATATTGGATGGGTATCCATGTTCGGTCGTAAAGAAAGTCTGTGGAAACTTAAAAGGTCGGCCAAAGCTGGAAATTCTGAAGCTTCCTTCGAAGTAGGATCATGTTATTTGAACGGAATAAGCGCAGATAAAGATATTGATAAAGCTATAGAATTTTTTAAATTAGGTGCAGAACAAGGTTCTCCGGGCGCCGCAATGGTCCTCGGAGACATGCTTGAATCCGGTTACGTCAACGGGAACAATGAAATGATCTCCGATTTTGATACTGCCTTTGCATTATTCAATATGGCCGCAGATGGCGGACTGGCTGCAGGTTTTTACCGCATGGGCATTATGTATAAGGCTGGCAGAGGCACCGTCCAAGATTCCGAGAAAGCATTCTCACTGATCCTGAAAGCTGCCGATAAAGGCCTAGATAAAGCCCAAATGACACTTTACTACATGTACACGGAAGGATGCGGCATAGAACCCGACCTGGATAAAGCGATGGAATACCTGAACATGGCCGCAGAGAAAGGAAACGAGGAAGCAATTTTCAAACTAGAAGATCTTTTTTCGGAAAAGGAAGAATAATTTAAAAAGATAAAAACAGAAGCAGGGCGCTTAGATGGGATAATGGGATGCTTTCCCTGCCTCTGATGGAAGACTATTGTGTATCAGGGGATGCACATCTTTGTCTTCTAACTATACTATCAATAATGCAGTATATGAACTGAATTAGGGGAGATGACCGAAAGTGACCGAAAGTAGATCACTTGATTTTGTGACGAACGCGTACGGCCATACCTCGGCCCATCTGTACCATCTCTCGACCGCACATATCCGCCACACCTACGCCAACGACCTCATCGTTCCGGACTATGACCGCTTCGTCACCGATCCTTATCATAGGGTCGGCTTCTAACGCACCAACAGCGAATAAATTCCCCTTAAGATCGAAGTCGTTCATCTTAACAATATAACATCCTGTTTTTGAAAGAACTTCGGCACCTTCTATCGTAAGGGATATCATGCCCCTTTCAAGAGTCATCATGCCGAGCTGGGTCTTTATGCTCCTATCTTCAGGATCCTCTCTGATTATCTTCCAATAAGGGAACTTACCTGTTGCAAAGGTATTCTCGTCCATTATCACATCAGCGCATTCCTTTCCGAACTGATAATATAATACTGAGCGCAAGGTCTCCTTACGTTCGACCATATATCCTGGAAGGTCCATGCCTCTTGCGGCTTCTCGTAATGCCGAATCCAGACGTCCGAGTGATTCAAAGGATGTTGGTTTTCCATCCTCTACGGTAAACTCCATGTCTGCGAGATCTTCTATCATCTCATAATCTGAAAAGTGGCAAATGACTTTGTCGTAGCCTTGTTCCAACAATGCAGATAGCATGGATCGGATCATTTCCTTTTCCTGACAGTTCCATTGGCCTGTGACAGGTATATCGTAAGAACTAGCTGGATAAAATATGTCCAGCTCTCTTGGAACCAGACCTAAGGGTGACGTGAGTATGACCTCATGGACCAGAGTATCGTGGTTCGCAGTGTGTATAGCAGAAGCAAATGCTTTGTGCGATTTAGATCTGTGATAAGGCTTTCTTGCCGAACAAGGAAGCAGTAGAAGGATCCTTTTATGCGCTGGTTTTTTGTATCTATCCAATAAGGTCCTACGATAGCGTTCAACGTCCGGCCTACGAAGAGATTGGATCGTGTTGCTACTAAATCTTCCGCCTGTAAGTGAACAGGCCTCTTCTTGATATTCATAGCCCTTATCGTCGAACAGACGTAGAAGTGCGACGGAAGAAGGAGATACGACCGCTCTCTGGTCAACAAGTTCCCTTAGTCTTCCAGCTGTTATGAAGATCTTTACTTTCTCTAATTCGTTCTTTAACTCCTTAGAGTTCTCTTTGGAGCAGTCCGCATCCATCTGGACCTCACCTTCGGGAATCATCCGGATACCCATAAGTCCAGCAGCGTTCGTAAGCATATCATCGAAGATATCCACGCCCATGTAACTGAGCAACGATATCGTAGATGGTTCTGCTATCCCTGACATGTATACTAAACGATTGAAGCCTGCTAGTTCACGGATACTGATCACTGCATCTAGCATTTTTCTAGCATCATTCCTTAGTTCGAAAGCGTTCGATACGACGATAACCTTACAGTCCTCCGGTATCTCTTCAGTACCTTCTACTGGAAGGCGTACAACGCATACTTTTCCGTAAACTCCACGGATACCTCCGCAATCTGACGAGGCTGTGGTCATCATGCCTTCGTCCAATGGCACTTCCGTGCCCATAAAATTGAGTATTCTGCCTTCTGATTCCATTGAGATGAACGAACCTGATGATTTTTCAAGATCGATGACGACCGGAGTGTTCAAAGAGTTCTCTCCGTTCTTATATTTGCATATTCTGCCCCTGTGGGACCTAGCAATTA
>CAYIZM010000025.1:0-11511 GCA_964368015.1 uncultured Methanomassiliicoccales archaeon | reverse complement strand
GAACAAACACCTGCGGAGAGCTTAGGAAGTCTGACCTTGGAAAAGAGGTCTGCCTACAAGGCTGGGTCAGGTTCTCAAGGGATCATGGCGGAGTCGCTTTTATCGATCTTGCTGATAGATATGGAATTACCCAGATAGTTTACGATCCTGCAGACCTTCCGTCAGAGGAATACGCGGAACGTATATCTGACGTTATGAAAGGATTCACACGTGAGTCTGTAGTATCCATAAGCGGTGTTGTTCGCGATAGAGTTGAAGGTACGGAAGATACACGCAATCCTACGGGCAAAATAGAAGTTCTGATCTCTGACGCAGAGGTATTAGGAAGATCTAAGATCCCGCCTTTCGAAGTAGGGGATCAAAAGGAATGCGTTCTTCCGAATGAGGACGTCAGGATGAAATACAGATATCTCGACCTTAGACGGACCGATATGATCGAGGCTCTTACTCTACGTAGCCGATTCATGAGTTTAGCGAGGCAATATTTTGAATCCATTAAATTCTTGGAGGTGGAGACCCCGATACTTGCACGTTCTACCCCCGAGGGAGCTAGGGACTACATTGTCCCGTCAAGGGTACACCCAGGAAAGTTTTACGCTTTACCTCAATCCCCTCAACTTTTCAAGCAGATGCTCATGGTCGGCGGCATCGACCGTTATTACCAGTTCGCAAGATGTTTCCGTGACGAGGATTCCAGAAAAGACCGTCAACCAGAGTTCACACAATTGGATATGGAGATGTCCTTCATCGAAGAGAAAGACATTCAGGACACCATTGAAGGAATGATCTCTTTTGTTTGGAATGGTCTTTACGGTAAGAAACTTGAGACTCCCTTCCCTCGTATAGGGTACGTAGACGCTATGGAACGCTTCGGTAGCGATAAGCCAGATATGCGTTACGGACTTGAGTTTGTAAAATTAATAGACGTTGTAAAAGACGTTCCTTATGAAATATTCCAGAAGATAATGAAAGCCGGCGGTATTGTCGCTGGATTGAACATAACTGCAGAATTATCAAAAGGAAACGTAGGCCGTAATGATATTGACCGATACATCGATCATGCCAAGAAAGTAGGCTTAGGCGGTCTGACTTGGATGAAGGTGGAGAACGGTGTTCCTACCAGCAATATTGCTAAGTATTTTACTGCCGAGATCCTGGAAGGCATCAAGAACGCCCTCAATGCTGGTGAAGGCGACATATTATTCCTTATAGCCGGACCTTGGAAGTCCACATATGAAGGTGGAGGTGCGCTTAGGGTCAAGATCGCCCAAGATCTTGGCTTGATACCAGAGAACACATTCCAATTCTCGTGGTTGGTAGACTGTCCAATGTTCGAAGTGGATCCAGTGTCCGGTAAACATGACCCGTTCCATCATCCATTCGTCAAGCCTCTAGGGGACATCAACGAAGACGGATGTATGGGCGCATGTTTTGATATATGTCTGAACGGCAACGAAATAGGATCTGGGTCATTGAGAATAAACGATCCTGATCTTCAGAAAGCCGTATTCAGCAAGACAGGCAAGTCCGACGAGGATATCGAACAGGAGTTCGAGTTCTTCCTCGAGTCTTTGAGCTATGGTGCCCCACCTCACGGAGGTATTGCCATAGGAGTGGACCGATTAATGTCGATCCTTCTTGGAAAAGATACTATCCGCGACGTAATCGCGTTCCCCAAGAATAAGAAGGCTGCATCGTTATTGGATAATTCGCCCGCTAAAGTACCTGACGAGAAACTTGAAGAACTTCAGATAATGTCTTTGTCATTCGACGACTTAGATATTGATTTTGAAGAAGAATGATCAAAGCTTTTCTTCGATCAATCTTTTTGTAGCCTCTACGATATCCGAGGACGAGTACGCTCCACCGGTCTGTTTCATAACGTGACCGATAACGCGGTTAGCGGCCTTCTCATTCTTCCGATAATCTTCGACAACGGATAAGTTATCATCAAGATATTCTGAGATGATGGCGTCTAGATCTTTAGATCCAGCAGAAACGGCCTCAATATCTTCTCCCGTAAGGAAAGATCTGATCCTGAGGTTTGCCTCAGTATCGGTTATCTCGTTATCTTTGAATCTTTTTATTATTGTTATTATCTCTGTAGTATCCCCGCCGCCGCGGGTCTCGAAGGTCCTCCATCCAGCACTTATCGCACCAGATGTGAATGATTTCGCGGTATCGGTATCAGTTGCTCCAGCGAGTTCCTCGAAGAGATGCGTCAGATCCACTGAAGTAGAAACGAATTGTTTCGCCATATTCTCATCCAGTTCATACTCTTTTGTAAGACGCATGATCATGTTCTGTGGACTTTCTTTTATCTGTAACTTATCGACCAAGTGCTTAACATTGAAAATACCCAGATCAGGTTCGTCCAAGTATCCATAGTCGGCTTCCAGTTCTTTTTTTCTTACAGATATCGTTACGCCACGGTCCTCGTCAAAACGTCTCGTTTCGCGAACGATCTTGCCTCCAGCCCTTAACAACTTAGTTTGTCTGATCACTTCGTAAGTAAGCGCACGTTCAACGTTCTTAAGTCCAGTTACGTTCTTTACCTCGCATCTTTCCTTTCCTACGGAAATATTGCAATCACAACGAATACTGCGTTCCCCGTCGTCGGGGATATCTATCGTGTGGCGTATGTCACGTATCAACTGCCCAAGGAATTCTCTGGCCTCAGCAGGTGTCGATAGATCGGGTTCCGTTACTATCTCTACTAACGGGATCCCTGAACGATTGTAATCTATCAGCGAAGAAAGATCCCCTACTCTTTTCGTCTTTCCTGGGTCCTCTTCTATCTGTATACGGGTTATGCGTATCGGCTTCTTACCGTTCAGATGGTAAACGCCCTTTCCGCCTATGGGGCGATCGAATTGAGTTATTTGGTAGTTCTTCGCATTATCCGGATAAAAATAGATCTTACGGGCGAACCACGTAGTATCTTGAATTTCACATCCAAGCATTTTTGCTAGAAGTATGCCGTATTCTAAGGCCTTCCCGTTCATCGTAGGCCTTGCACCAGGAAATCCTAGGCATACAGGGCAGACGTGAGTGTTAGGTGCTGGCGCATCTGTTGTAGGGCATGAGCAGAATAATTTTGACTTCGTAGGAAGTTGAACATGCACCTCAAGTCCTATTTTCATATGGACACCTCAGGTTTCACGGCCGCGAATTTCTTTTCCCAATTATCGCAGATAGGAAATAGGAGGCCTTCGTCCCACTGTTCAGCAACGAACTGCATTCCCATGGGCATGCCGTCGTCATCGTAACCGCAGGGCACTGATATATGAGGCATTCCCGCTATGTCCGGCGGTGCTGTAAATATATCCGTTTGATAAGATTCTACATGGGTCATTTTAGAAATATCTGTGAATTTTGGCGAAACGAAGGGCATCGTCGGCGTAAGGACGGCGTCATGTTCCTTCAATACGGAACAATATTCATCGATTATTAATTGGCGTACCATGCACGCTTTGGTATAGTATCTGTCTCTGACCTCTGCCATCCGCGTATAGGTTCCTAAGATCATTTGTTTTTTTGTCTCTTCTCCGAAATATTGTGATCGGAACGAGGTAAAATAATCGTCGAATTTTAGCGAAAGGTCTCCTATCTGTTGTCCGTAACGCATACCGCAATAACGTGCAAGGCTGGTCGAAGCCTCAGAAGTAGCTATAATAGAACAGGCTGGCACTGCATACTTCAAAGATGGCATTTTTACTGTTTTGATGTCCACGCCCATTTCTTTCAGGCTCTCAAGTCCTTCGTTGAACGCTTTTTTAACATCTTCTGAAACGTTGTTCAAAGCATATTCTGGCACAGCTACCGAATTTAGTTTTCTACTTCCGCCTATCACAGGCTGCATACAGGACGACGCATCCTTTGGGTCATACCCTGCCATTATCTTTATATATTTTTTCAGGTCCGTAGCCTTGGACGACATGATACCGATCTTATCGATAGAACTTCCATGATCCAGCAGTCCGTATCTAGATACTCGACCGTAGGTTGGTACCATTCCATATACCCCGCAAAAACTTGCAGGCCCGCATATCGAACCGCCTGTGGAAACACCGATTGCAACATGCCCTTCTATAACGGCTGCGGCGCAGGCCGCACCTCCAGAAGAACCTCCGCAGGATCTATCGATAGCGTAGGGATTTTTTGGAACGCCGAATGGTGTGTTCGTAGAAAACGTCCCAAAACCGAACTCGTCCATATTGGTCTTTCCCACCAAAAAGCCTCCTGCTTCTTTCATTTTTAATATGGACGTGGCATCGAAGGGAGGGAAATAGCCTTCCAGGATCTTGGAGCCACAACAAGTTTCCATATCTTTGGATGTCAGATTGTCCTTAGCAGAGAAGAGGAACTTTGCGTTACTCGTATCCGTTTCTGACGTGATAGTTTTGAACATTTGATATTTTTCGTTGAGCTTTGATAGTGAAGTAAGGTCGAAAGATCTCATAGAAGTCTTGGCCCCCTTATGTAATTCTCATAGGTATCCATTCTTTCAAGTAATAGGTCTGGGTCTATGTCTATAAGCGGAACATCATCTCTTATTACGTTAGTGACTCCTATAGGATCAAGCCCAAATTTTTCACATTCAGGTGCTTCATCAAGTAATGCAAAATATTCCAAAATTTTGCTCAGGTCGTCGCTGAACCTAACAAGTTCTTCCTCTGTGAGTTCCAGATGAGCGTTGTTCGCCATCTTTTTTACGGTTTCCCTATCCATTGTTGCTCGTTACTCCTGTACGTGTGAGGATATTATAATCTTTTCAGGAACGGACCTTCCCGATCAGTATGATCGTGTTAGGGGTCATAGCATCGGTTTCAAAAATTAGCTCGGCTCCAATCTGTTCCAGTATTTTGTCAATATCTAAACCGTAACTACTGACGGAGTCTATCTTCTGTAAAGGGTAACGACACTCGTCGTCGGGGTATGTGCAAATACCGCAGTAATGGCATTTTCCGCATCCTAATACTTTAACGGATGAAAAAGGACGTATCATATCCGCGGCACGTCTACACGAGTCCGCAATATCGTCTGCTGCCTGTTCCGTTTCTTCTCTGTTCTTTGGATCCAACACGTATCTTTTCCGTACTAGGAATGCTTCAGAGTACGATTTTAGAAGTTCAGCGGTTTCTTCTAGCGTACCAACGCCAGGAGGACAACCCCAGTTCGTTCCATAGCCGCTACACTTGTCCTTTTCGCAAATGATCCTGAATTCTTTCGCTTTCGAAGAAGGTACAGGTAATTCGATAGCCGTGACCGTAAATCCCTCTTCTTCAAGTTTATTTTTGAAACTGTACATTGGAACCCCATAGCGTATCAGCTATTGTCAATATATCAATAACTGGTCTGGAAGGGTTAAGCATTTAAGCGAGTCGTTCAATCACTCTTCGATAATATGGCAGACGCTACTGCAGATAAAAAGATCGTCGCGGCAATGAAGACTATGGATGAAGGCGACTTCAAGAAGGCATATGCACAGTTCAAGAAATTGACAACTGAATATCCTGAAGACGCAGAGTGCTGGTACGGACGTGCCGAATGCGGTAATTACGCATCAGGTATGTTCGGCGCGAATATCAAGATAGATGAGATAATCGTCGCTTACGAGAAAGCCTGTGAGCTTGATCCTGAGAATGTCGACTATTATCAGTCATACGGTCTTTTCTGTATATCGGTCAACAAGTTCGATGTTGCGGAGCAACTCTATAACGAGGCTGCAGAAATGGACGAGTCCCGTTCGCCTGCTTTGTATTCTGAGTTCGCTATCGAATACTACAATGTGATCATGGCTAATTACGGAGATATTCCGGAGGACAGTCCTCCTGCGGCAACAGCAGCTATAGAGAAGGCTTTGATACCTTACAAACAGAAGGCGCTGTCATACATGCTCAAGGCCCTTGAGATGTCTCCAGAAGAAGCTAAAGCACTACTCTGAACATCGTACTGGTCTGAATAGATGTCTTGATAGCGTGAGCTATGCCGTTTTAAAATACAAAAAATAACGTAATTTTTTATTATGGTCAAAGCACTGGCTATAGATAAATAAAATAAAAAGATGGTAGCGAGGGGTCGATTTGAACGACCGGTCTCCGGGTTATGAGCCCGACGGGATATCCTGGCTACCCTACCTCGCTATAGTCCGCTCTATCAGAACGCCGTATTTAATTCTTATGAAGGAACAGGCTCGTTTTAACTGTTCAAAGGAACTTTTTCAGGAACATCAAGTCTTTTAGGTTCCCTTTGATCTTGATCCTCTTGGTTATGTATGCTCTCATAGGTCTGAGTTCACCGCTGATCAGCGCTTCAATAGTTTCCGGTGTTGAAGTAAGAACAATATCTGCGTCCTCGATCCTCTCTGCTTTCAGGTCTTCGACCTTGGAATTCTGCAGCTTCATGCTATATGCTTCGGATTCTAAGTCTATCATGAAGGTCTTTTTCAGGTGCGCCAAGTCTTTGTGCAACTTTTCATCTTCATCACTTCTTTTGTTGAATTCGACAACTAGGTCTTCAATTTTTTCCTGCATATTCATAATATCACCAATCATTGATCTTAGTGTTCGCTGCGAGGGTCATAAAACGTCTGACCGGTTCCCAGGAACACCTGGTATTAAAGGGGGGAATCCCGTTATCTTTTATCCATTTTTCTATAAAACCCATTGTTATACGGTCACTTGGATAGCCGCTGCCAATATTTTCTCCTAGTTCTTCGGAGATCTCTACGATACGACGATCCCTTGTGACTTTGGCTATTATTGAAGCTGCCGATACAACAGGATAGCGATCGTCCGCTTTATGTTCTGCTATTACGCGACCGGTACATTTTCTCATCATCGATAGTGAAAATCCTGATTCATTTACATCCGGGCAATCAACATACGCTACGTCACCGGTAAGTTTGTTGAAAGCTTCTACGAACATATTCAGCTCTATCTCGTTCAAAGAAATTCTTTTTCTTTGTTCGTCTATATCGGAAGCAGAGATCTCTACAACATAAGTGTCGTAACTTCCCACCAGTTCTTCGTAGATGGATTCTCTTTTCTTAGGAGTGAGCTTTTTTGAGTCCTTGACTCCAAGCGATAGCAGCCCATCGTCAGAATCTGCCCTCAGTATTCCGACTGCCAGTGGGCCCATAACCGAGCCTCGTCCCGCCTCGTCGATACCGCAATATACCATCATATCACCAATTTACCAGATAATTGGTAGACGTATATATTTTAAGTCGGGTCATGTTTACCGAATAACACATGAGTTTAAAGTGTGATGTCCAATACGGGAAAGCCGAGACGGGCTTCAGATTGACCCGCGTCGGTGTTACCGACGTTAAGAAACCTATCCTTGTGAAAAGAGATGGTACGAATAATCAGCTTAACAGAGCCCTTAATTGCAATATTAATATTTTTGTAGACCTTCCTGCGGACCAAAAAGGTTCCCACATGTCTCGTAACGTGGCTGTCGTGACCGAAGTAGCTATCGACAGTATCAAAGCGCCCGTTCCAAGTCTTGAAGCGGCTGCCGTGGACATAGGTAAAAGGTTGTTGGTACAGCATGAGTACGCTCAGGTAGCCGGTGTTTCCATAATAGCCGATTATTTTAAACCAAGTATCACACCTAACGGAAGGGAGACCTATGAGGTCTACAAGCTTACAGCAAAAGCTCTTGCCGACCGTAGTAAAGGTATTAGGAAGACCATCGGGGCCGAAGCTATCGGAATGACCGCCTGCCCTTGTGCTCAACAGACCGTAACCGAGCTTACCAAATGTTCTTCTGAAAACCCTGTAATGTCCCATAACCAGAGGAACATATGTTCTGCCATTATTACGACGAACGAAGGATATGAGATCGAAGCTGACGAACTCATCGAAATAATAGAGGATTCCTTTTCGTCACCGACCTATGAACTTCTCAAAAGAGAGGACGAAGGTATGGTAGTGATAAACGCCCATAAAAATCCAAAGTTCGTCGAGGACGTTGTTCGTGGTGTATTGAAGAGGATCGTTGATTCTTTCCCGAACCTTCCTGATGACACAGAGGTCGTAGTAAGGAGCGAGTCGGAAGAATCTATCCATAAACACAACGCCGCAGCTCAGAGAGAGGCGACGATGGGTGAACTCAGAGAAGAGATCGAGTGAATCACTCGGTCGATTCTTCTATATGTTCAAGCTTCTTTTCCAATATGGAAATATCTGTGACAATTATACCATCAGGTGTTTCCAGATCGTCAAGGCAGCCAACCCAGTAAACTACTATACCAGGGCCGAATATCTCAGTGTATGGTATCAGTTGTTTACGTGCATTGAACCTGAACTCGATATTATCTCCGAAGGAAGCTTTGCTCTCTATCCAGTAGATCTTCTTGCCTTCGTATAACATCGGCTTGTCCAGAAGGCTATCTGGCGTCTTTGTGAACTCTCCTCTTAGATCGTTCTCAGTTCGATATGAAAGTCCTTGACCGTCAAGCCATGTCTGAAGTAGCTCTTCCCCCCATTCCCCTCTTTCTTTTTGTTTTTGGTTACCGTAAGGTGAATAGATAAGATCGTTCTCAGTTACTTCTCGTAACTCGTTAGCGGCGTCTTCGCTTTCCAATCTTTCAGGTTCTCGAACGAATTCCCAGAATTCTTTCTTAGATGTTCCGTCCTCTTGGAATATCATCATTGCTGTTAGGATCGGAGGAAATCTATTCTTGTCGGATAGTTCCATCAAGGTTGTTCCTTTCTTCCAGTCCTTCAGCATGAACTTGGCGTTCTTTTTCACAACGTAGAATCGTTTCTTTACGTCCCTTGTTGTTTTCTGAGTGAACATGGTCTCAAGCATTCGTCTGTCGTATCCCTCTTCTTCTAGGATCTTCACATCGGACGCATTTTTCAGGCCATTGTAGATCTGTTTGTATTCAGAGTAATCCATTTTATCAACTACTGAGATTGCGTACCAGGTCCTCTGCGGCAGATAGTACGACGTCTTTTACCATGGAGGTCGGCGGGCAATATGCGTTCTCTGACGTAGCAAGGAAATCTTCGGCAGTTATACCGGACATTACCGCTGCAGAGAGCCAATTGATACGTCCGTTGGCGTCCTCTCCTGCAAGTATCTGGGCGCCGATGATCCTATGAGAGGATCTTTCAGCGATTATTTTTATAACTAGTTTCTTTCCTCCGGGGGAATATCTTGCTCTGGTGAGGCCTTCTGCCACACCTTCAACGATAGATATTCCGTACCAGGATGCAAGACCACGGGACATTCCAGTTCCTGCTATCTCTAAGTCGCCGATCACGCTGACCCACGGGCTAGCTGTCGGTCCTAGGACGGCCTTATCGCCTGCTGCGTTCCGTCCTGCGATGGCTCCTTCCCTAACTGCCGATGATCCCAGTTGGCTCATGGTAGGGCCGGGAACCGCTGCAGAATGAGATTGTATAAGATCACCTGCAAGATAAATGTCATTAACGAGACGACCTCTCTTGTAAGGTTGTAGTGTGGGAGATACCAGAACAGCACCTAGCTGTCCGATATCGAAACCGAGTTCTTTAGGAATATCTAAATTAGCTCTAACTCCCGTAGCAAATATCACCATCCCGCAAGGATATTCTTTTCCTGCGGCTTTGATAGCCTTTACGGTTTTATCCCCTAGTACTTCTTCTACTGGTGCTTTTAGAATAACTTTAATTCCTAGATCTTCTAGGTGTTTCTGTATCGGAGCTGCCATATCCGCATCAGCTATACGGGGAATGACCTGATCCATCATTTCTATGATCGTCACATCTTTACCGACGTTACGTAAAGCTACTGCCATTTCTAAACCAATGACCCCTGCACCAGCGATAACCACTTTATCGGTGTTTTTCATACAGGCTTCGATGTTCTTACCGTCTCTTACGGTTCGTAATGTGAACACTCCTTCTAGGTCTATACCGTTGATCGGAGGAATGAAAACCTTGCCGCCAGTAGCGATGACCAAAGAGTCGTATCTGTATTTCTTACCGCCAGCAAGAACTTCCTTTGCTTCTGCATCAACGGAATCAGCCTTGGTTCTTGTATGGATCGTGATATTTTTCTCTTTAGAATAGTATTCCGGAACATGCATAACAATGCGGTCCCAACTGTTCTTCCCTTCCAGTACCCAGGGGATCGCACAGGGCGAATATGCTACGTCCTCGTCCTCTGTTATGAGGGTTATCTCGGAACCGCTGTCAAATTTTCTGGCAGAGGACGCGGCAGTCATTCCTGCAGCCCCTGAACCTATGATTATTATTTTTTTAGCCATATGGCTTACCGAACCAGGGATTATAATCGGTCTTATTAACGTTTCCTGGTGGTCGTGAATTTTTATCCATATTAAGATGCATGCTGAAACGATAAAAACTGTGCAATAGTAAATAAAATAAGGCGAGGTGAAACATATTTCTTTATCAAGTTCGATCGATGAAGAGACAATGTATTTTTGAAACCATGTGTGTTCATCATAAAAAGAAAAGTTGTTGATAAGCGCCATTAATTTTAGTAAAGAATATAATACAGTCAGCAATTGGAGTAATGTTATGAGGGAAAGGAATCCGTCGGAGCCTGAGGCGATTTGGAAAGAGAAGGACCTCTCATCCGGTAAGGTCGTTGACGCTATGGTAGCTATCATGCGAACCAGCGGATGTAGCTGGTCGAAGACCGGTGGTTGTACCATGTGCGGATACAATACCGCGTCCATGCCACAGATCGGCGAAACTGAACTTATGTCACAGTTGGACCGTATCCTCGAGAAGTATAACGGCGAGCCCTTCGTAAAGATATACACTTCAGGAAGTTTTCTCGACACAGGAGAGATACCTTTGTCAGTACGAGAAAGAGTATTCAAAGAGTTCTCAGGATGCGAAAGACTCCTTATAGAAAGCCGTCCCGAGTTCATCAACGAGGACGTAATAAAGACACTTCCCAAGTTCACTACATTGGCACTGGGTCTTGAGAGTTCAGACCCCGAGGTCCTTCGTAGATCCATCAAAAAAGGATTTACTCCCGAGGACAGTAGAAGAGTAGGGACTATGCTACATGATGCCGGTATCACGGTACGTACGTATCTTCTCTTAAAACCATTATACATGACGGAATCTCAAGCCATCGAGGACACCCTACGTTCTGCAATGTACGCTGACCCATATTCAGATGAGATCTCGATAAATCCATTAAATGTTCAGCGCAGGACACAGACCGAGCGTCTTTGGAAACGGGGAGAGTTCAGATCCCCTTGGATATGGTCACTGATAGAAGTTTTAAGAAGATTATCAGGAAATGTCAATTCTCGACTGATGTCCTCGCCCTCAGGAGGAGGATCTAATAGAGGCGTACACAACTGCGGCGAATGTGACCGAAGAGTACTTGATGCCGTTGAGAAGTTCTCATTATCGCAGGATATACGTGACCTTGAAGTAACGTGTTCATGTGTCGATAAATGGAAAAACTATTGCGAAGCCGAAAAAATGCTAGGTACTTCGGCGGACCTCGAAAGGGGAATAATTAACG
>CAYIZM010000024.1:0-11949 GCA_964368015.1 uncultured Methanomassiliicoccales archaeon | reverse complement strand
TGAACGTATATAACGTTTAACATAAAAAGAAAAAATTATCAAATGACGTGGATGAGATTTTCATACGCAACCTGTTTAACTGCTAGACTATACCCCAGCGGCGTCTTAGAACGTTAGTAAGCCAGGACTGAATACCTCGGAAAAACCTCGGTACTTACATCCGGCTTCTATCAAACTCATCATTTATGAGTGTTCTATGGGTGCCTCTTTTTCAAGGCGGCTTCAAGCTTAGATGCATTCAGCTTTTATCCGCTATCGCGTGGCTACTCAGCATGCCTTGTCAGACAACTGATAAACTAGAGGCGACGAATCCCTGTTCCTCTCGTACTAAAGGATCCTTCTCGTCAGGCACCTACACCTCCATCAAAAAGCAACAAAACTGTCTCGCGACGTTTTAAACCCAGCTCACGATCCCTTTTAATGGGCGAACAACCCCACCCTTGGCAGCTGCTGCACCACCAGGATAGGGAGAGCCGACAGCGAAGTAGCAAGCCACGAGGTCGATATGAACTCTTGCTCGTGACAACTCAATTATCCCCAGGGTAATTTTTCTGACATCAATCACCCCCATTCAGGAGGTTGATTGGTTCGCTAAGCCATAGTTTCCTATCTCCGAACCCTATTATCTGGTTCCGAGTCAAGCTAGCTTTTACCTTTACATTCTTAGGTAGATTTCTGACCTACCTGAGCTAACCTTTGGGCGCCCTTGTTATCTTTTTGAGGGCGTGGCGCCCCACCCGAACTGCCTGCCTATAGCTGTTCCTCCGAAAAGGTAAGTCGTAAAAATCAATAAGGACGGTGTTTCATCGGTGACTCGGAGAGGTGCTAGCGCACCTTCTTGGGTAACGTCTCCCGTCTACTCTACACATATCGATTCTTACAACAACAACAGGTTGCAGTGAAACTCCATGGGGTCTTCGCTTTCAGATGGAGGGGTCTGGATTGTGCACCAGACAGATTGATTTCACTAGCGTCTAGGCGGGGACAGTGGAACTCTCGTTGAGCCTTCATGCAAGTCGCCAATTAAGCGACAAGGTATTACGCTACCTTAAGAGGGTCATAGTTACCCCCGCCGTTTATTGGTCCTTCGATCCGTTGAAACAGATTTTCAGATGCCAACACTGGGCAGGCTTCGGCCTCTATACACATCCTTTCGAATTAGCAGAGACCTATGTTTTTACTAAACAGTCGGAGTTCCTTTGTCACTGAGACCAGTAGCTTTCACTACTGGCACCCTTTATCCCGAAGTTACAGGGCTAATTTGCCGAGTTCCCTCGCCTAGATTATGCTAACACGCCTTAGGCTTCTCACCTAGGGACACCTGTGTCGGTTCTTGGTACGAATAAAACAGTTGTAACCATACCCTTTTCACGGGGACTAGGACTTTCCGGAAGGGGACTTTCGTCCCCCTTATCACGCATTCGCTCACTTCTCACCATGACGGTTCTTCATGAGTTTAAACGCTTGAATACACAGACAAGTGTACTCCAGATATCCTACTCCTTAAGTATGGACAAAGACTGCTCTAGTACTGGAATATTAACCAGTTTCCCATTCGATAGTTTCGATTAAGAACTACCTTAGGATCGACTAACCCTTGGCTGACGAACATTGCCAAGGAACCCTTGCCCCTACGGCGATACGGATTCTCACCGTACTTTGCTGCTACTCTCACCAGGATCCTCGTCGGTACACGGTCCACAGGACTTCACAGCCCTGCTTCTGCCCATGCACCGCGCCCCCTTACCAAATTACATTTCTGTATTCTATAGTATCGGTATTCGGTTTAGCCCCGTCCATTTTCTGGGCCCACAATCTTGACCGGTGAGCTGTTACGCTATCTTTAAAGGATGGCTGCTTCTAAGCCCACCTCCCGGTTGTTTTAGACTGCCGACGCCATTTCATATCACACTTGACCGAAATTTAGGGACCTTAACTATAGTCTGGGTTGTTTCCCTCACGGCCACCAAGCTTACCCCGGATGGCCTTGCACCCGATGTCTACGATGAACACAAGTTCGGAGTTTGACAAGACGCCGAGAAATTTCTTTCCCTAAGCGCCCAATCGGTGCTCTACCTCATGTTCTACCTCGATCGAGGTCTAGCTGCGACTAGTTTCAGGGGGAACCAGCTATTTCCGGTCTTGATTGGCCTTTCACCCCTATACCCAAGTCATCCAAACGATTTGCACATCAGTACTGGTTCGGACCTCCACCTCCCCTTCGAGAGGCTTCATCCTGCTCAGGCATAGATCGACCGGCTTCGGGTATCCGCACCATTGACTCCAGGCGAGCACACCTTGTCCCTCATTAAAAATTGCGGACAATCGGTTTCCCTTCGGCTACCTAATTGAATAGTTAACCTCGCCAATGATCAGAACTCCCTGGCCCGTTTTTCTAAACGGATAATATAACATTGGTCCACCATTGCTGGTTTCTTCCCTTTGATGCCATATAAATCTATAACCGCATGGTTTCAGGTCTTTTAATCTCCCGTTAAGGGTACTTTTCAGTTTTCGCTCACGCTACTACTACACTATCGGACTAGAGACGTATTTAGGGTTGGAAGTGAATGCCTCCCAAATTCATGCGCAATATCCAATGCACACTACTCAAGGACATCTAAAATCTCCATTCCAGCTTTCTCCTAAGGGGCTATCACCCTCTATGGCACGGCTTTCCAGCCGATTTTGGATATTCCGGACGAAGGAGTAAAAGAGCCTACAACACCACACCTCCCGAGTGTTTCCAAACGGGATTCGGTTTGCCCTGTACCGCGTTCGATCGCCTTTACTAACGGCATCTCTGTTGATTTCTTTTCCTGCGGGTACTAAGATGCTTCAATCCCCCGCGTTCCCAATCATTACTGATCATTCCGAAGAATAGGAAGTCCCATTAGGTCATCGTCGGATCATAGGCTTCATGCACCTACCCGACGCATATCGCTGCTTGACACGACCTTCTTCAGCGCTCTAGCCGAACCATTCCCCATGCGGCGTAGCACGCCGCTGGCGTATAATCTAGCACACGTCCAGGTTGCGTATGATCGATATTCATAGGGCTTGTCCGATCTCATCCTCCAATTACGGGGCCCTCATATCACTTCCCCGAAAGAGGGTCTCTCTCCGGGTGCACGTCATTTAGATTCAACGCATTTCTTTACGAAACACGGCGAAATGTTCGTAGACTTAGGAAGTATATAATACCTCCCGATACGAACAATTCCATCCCTGTCAAGAAATCTGAACGGTTTCCCATTCTCGACTTCATGACACGAGACACTCGACCCATTCGAATCGAGCAATCTCCTCTATATTTAGGCTATATTTAAGGGTTGGTAATTCTTAGTCATGGAATGAACGCCAGAACCACAATTGTAGGAAATTTTTCACGTAATTCGGCAAGATGAGGGTTGTAAAAACGCAAAACGTCATCTTTGAACGGAGATTTACCTAGAATTTTAGACATAACAGATGTTTCAATGATACCGTCCACCTTCCACGCACCGCGTTCGCCAGATATGTCTGTGCTTACAATGATCGGTAAGCGCAGACGGATTTTTTCAACATCCGTGCATAGATCCGCCAATATTTCGATCTCGGAGGATTCCATAATGAATTCATCACCGCTGCGAGTCTTGTACGTTAGGTCCTCGCTCTGAATATAATCTGATAGAGTACGACGGGATACGGGAATATTAGAGTTTATATCCCCTAATATAGACTTAATGTACCTTGTGTCGTCCATATTAGACTATAACCATTGTATTATAATAAAAGAGAGAACGATACAAGTTCATGGACAGGGAAGAAAAAGTCAATGAAGCACTATTAGCACATCCTTGCTATAACGAAGAAGCCCATCATCATTATGCCCGGATGCATCTTCCTGTTGCACCGAAATGTAACATTCAATGTAATTACTGTAATAGAAGGTATGATTGCTCCAATGAATCTCGACCAGGAGTGACCAGTAAAGTCCTTACTCCGAAGCAGGCCGCTGACAAGGTCGGCTTTGTTTTAGAGAAAATTCCCAATCTTAAAGTCCTTGGAATAGCAGGTCCTGGTGATCCGTTAGCTAATGAAGAGACATTTGAGACCCTTAGACTAATAAAGGAAAGATATCCCGACCTAACTGCGTGTATGTCCACTAATGGACTTATGTTAGCTAAAAGAGCACAAGAGCTCTACGACCTTAACGTAAGATTTATGACTGTTACTGTAAACGCTATCACAGCTGATGTTGGCGAGCGGATCTATAGTACGGTCCTTTGGGACGGTAAGAGACTTACCGGTAGGGCTGCTGCCGAACGTCTGATAATGAATCAGAAAGAAGGGATCCGTATTTGTGCGGAGCTTGGAATGGCTGTGAAGATCAATATTGTTATGATACCAGGAATCAACGACAAACATATACCAGATATTGTCAAGGAAGTTAAGAATCTTGGAGCATACATAGTCAACATTCTTCCGCTTATACCCGTGGCAGGAACAAAGTTTGAAAACCGTAGTGCTCCGACACCCAGCGAAAGAAAGGCAATGATGGACCTATGTTCTAATGATGCACGCATGATGAGGCACTGTAAACAGTGTCGCGCAGATGCCATCGGAATGTTGGATAACGATAGATCAGCAGAATTCGATGAGGAACCTGGCTGCGCCGTAGGATGTGGACAAGCCAAAGAGAGACTACCTAACGTCATATTCGAAATGCCTGATAAAGAGGAGGTTCTTGTTGCAGTTGCTACCGCCGACGGTCAGAAAGTTGACAGTGGTTTCGGTAACGCCATCAGGTTCCGGATCTATGCATCGGACGGCAAAACCGTTAGATTCATTAGAGATGTCGATACACCAGAAGATAAACCCGTTGTAGGGCAGGACCACAAAGACCGTATCTTAGCCCTAGTTAGTATTCTCGATGGATGCAGGGCAGTCGCGGTATCTGAAATAGGTCACATGCCCGAAAACGTACTGCTCTCGAAAGGTATTGCTATCGTCATAACCAAATCTGACGCGGATATAGCTGCGATGGAAGCTGCTACGGCTGTTCTGCAGTGATCCTACGTTATTTTTTAACGGACTGTACAAAGTAATTAATAACCGTGCTACATGTTAGCATGTAACACGGTATTGATATGTTCGGAAAAAACGTTAGAATTGAGCGCATTATAGATAGGAAAACAGGTAACTGCGTTATCGTTCCAATGGACCACGGCGTATCCATCGGGCCAACGGAGGGTTTGATAGATATGAAACATACGGTCAACGCTGTAGCCAATGGCGGCGCAACTGCAGTCCTTATGCACAAAGGCCTAGTACGTCACGGATACCGTGCAGGCGGCCACGATATCGGCCTGATACTACACCTTTCGGCATCTACCAGCATGGGAGATACCGATAATAGCAAAGTATTGGTGGCCGGAGTGTCAGAGGCTCTTAAATTGGGAGCTGACGCCGTATCTATGCACATAAACTTTGGTGCAGAAACAGAACCGGAAATGCTTAGAGACCTTGGACGGTTATCTAGTGAATGTGAAGAATGGGGAATGCCATTATTGGTAATGGCCTACGCCCGAGGGCCTAAGATCAAGAACTCCTACGATCCTGATCTAGTAGCGCATAGCGCAAGAGCTGCTGCAGAATTAGGTGCAGATATTGTTAAATGTAATTACACAGGAGATATTGACTCTTTCAGAGATGTTGTGAAGGGCGCTCTTGTTCCAGTGATCATTGCCGGAGGGCCAAAAATGTCTTCGGACCTAGAGATGCTAACAATGGTAAGGGATTCGATGGATGCGGGAGGACGTGGTATCTCAATAGGAAGGAACATATTCCAACACCAGGACGTGGAAGGAATCACTCGCGCAATAACAGATATCGTGCTCAGGGACGCTAGTGTAGAAGAGGCTTTAAAGGGAATAACCAGGAGATGAAAGAGATGGATAAATTAGAAGAGCTCAGATCGGACATGCGTAGAGTGGATGATGATATAATAGAGCTCATCGGAGAGAGACTGAAAATGTCTAAGAGAATGGGCATTATAAAAACATCCAATGATGAAAATATCCACGATATTGATGCTGAAAGAGCTACACTTGAAAGATTCAAGGCCATGGGGGACATGATAGGAATGAATCAAGAGGCGTCTGAAGACCTTTGTAGGATATTGATAGAACAATCTATAGCTGTGCAATCTTCCACCCCTAAAAGAATATCCTTGAAAAAGAAAATAGCTGTCATAGGAGGGCACGGACAGATGGGAAAGATGATACAGCGTCTATTATCCCGGCCTGAACACGAGATGATAGTGATAGATCCTGCCATCAAGAACGGGATGGCGATAGAAAATGCGTCGGATGTTGACATCGTGATCGTGTCCGCCCCCATATCTTCAGTATCTGAGATACTTGGCGTACTTGATCAAATTTGTAGAAAGGACACGTTGATATTCGACGTATCGTCTCTTAAATCACCCTTCGCCCATGTTCTCAAAGACATGGCTTCCGCAAGGAACGTTTGCTCGATCCATCCTATGTTCGGACCTACAGTACGTTCAATGCATGGAAGGAACTTGATAATCTGCGACTGCGGATCACAAAAAGCTGTTGAAATGACCGTAGAACTTTTTAGCGACCAAGGCGCAAACGTCAAAGTCATACCTTTAGAAGAACACGACAGATACATGTCTTACGTACTAGGACTAAGTCATATAGTGAATATAGCGTTCTTCACTGTGCTTGAAAGAAGCAATATCCCATTCAAGGAACTCTGCTCTGTATCCTCTACTACATTTGATAAGATGATAGATACGAATATGTCCGTTGCTCTGGAGGATCCTCGCCTTTACTACGAGATCCAACATTTGAACGTCAGTCGTAACAGAATGCTTTCTGAACTAAGTGATGCAATAAACGCTGTAAGTGAGGCTGCACTTTCCGATAGGCCAGAGAATTTCAGTGAACTGATGCTTAAAGGAAGAAGGTACTTAGAAGAATGATACCTGGACACTCATAATCTGGCTCATGGACATGGATACGAGATAGCATTTTTAAATAACGGGGGCATCACACGTTGTTATATCATGAAAGCTCAGGAACTTCGAGAGGCGTACGTTGAATTCTTCAAAGAGAGGGGACATGCATACGTCAGGTCTGCCTCACTTGTCCCAGAGAATGACCCTACAGTACTTTTCACAACTGCAGGGATGCATCCTTTAGTACCTTATTTACTTGGGCAGAAGCACCCACAAGGTAAACGTCTGGTGAACTATCAGAAATGTATTAGGACCGGCGACATCGATGACGTAGGGGACTCCAGTCATCTTACATTCTTCGAGATGCTCGGTAACTGGTCCTTGGGCGATTATTTTAAAAAAGAATCAATTACTTTTAGCTACGATTTTCTCACGACCGTTCTGAACCTTAAGATCGAACAGTTAGCCATCACAGCATTCGAAGGCGAAGGATATATACCTCGCGATAACGAAACCGCAGATATCTGGCATAGTCTGGGGATACCCAGAGATCAGATATATTTCTACGGACGTTCTGAGAACTGGTGGGGTCCTGCAGGTCAGACCGGACCATGTGGTCCAGATACGGAGATATTTTTTGATGACGGACGACCTAAGTGCTGTCCGGATTGTGGACCTTCATGTCGCTGTGGCAAATTCACGGAGATATGGAATAATGTTTTTATGGAATATTTCAAAGATGCGGAAGGAAATCTCTCGCCTTTAGAACATAAGAATGTCGATACGGGAATGGGACTTGAACGCGTACTCAGGATCGTAAATGGAAAAGAGACCGTGTTCGATACCGAGTTGTTTGCAAATATTATTGCTAAGATCGAAGAAATAACTGATAAAAAATACTCAGAAGAGAAAAGATCTTTTAGGATAATCGCTGACCACGTACGTGCAGCGACATTCATCATGGGAGATGGGGTATTACCTACAAGGGTCGGACAAGGGTACATCCTAAGAAGACTAATTAGAAGAGCCAGTAGATATCTTTCTGCTCTTGGCGTAGATGACGTTGTAATGGATGAGATCTGCAAGGTCGTTATCAACGATTATATGGATTCGTATCCTGAACTGGAAAGAAAAAGAGAAGAGATACTCTCCAGTATGAAAACAGAAGAAGAGAAATTTCACTCTACACTTAAAAGGGGGCTTCGCAGGTTCGACGAGATGGTCGACGGATACTCTGCAGGAACAACTCTAGACGGAGAACACGTCTTCAGACTGTACGATACGTTCGGATTTCCTATCGAACTTACAAAAGAACTAGCCGAAGAGAAAGGCTTTGTTGTGAATATCGATGATTTTGATCGTCGTTTTAAAGAACATCAGGAAGTTTCCCGTGGCGGATCGGATCAAAAATTCAAAGGTGGTCTAGCCGACGACAGCGAGGAAACCACTAAACTTCATACAGCTACACATTTACTGAATTCTGCACTTAGGAAGTTCGTTGATCAAAGTATATTACAGAGAGGTAGCAACATAACCGCCAAGAGGCTCAGATTTGATTTTAATCTTGACCGTAAGGTAACTCCAGAGGAACTTAAGCAGATCGAGGATTACATCAACGATCTGATAGACCAAGACATTCCGATAGAATGTGAAGAAATTACCTATGAAGAATCTAAGGACCGTAACGCAATTGGGGTTTTCCACGATAAATACGGAGAAATGGTAACTATCTACACCATCGGCGATATTTCATGTGAGGTCTGCGGAGGCCCTCATGTCGGTAGCACAGGCGAACTTCAAGGGTTCAAGATCCAGAAAGAAGAAAGTTCAGCAGCTGGCGTCAGGCGTATCAAGGCTGTTGTCGGGAAGTTTTGAGATTTTCCTTTGAAATAAATACGGCCAATATAGCTATCACTGAGAATGCGAACATTAGACCCCATACTGCAGAGTATTTCGCTAAAGAGGGTGTTTTCCCTAACATAAATCCTGAGATCTCAAGTGATATTGCACTTCCAAGGAATAGAAATACGTTCAGAGCAGCGACTGCTGTCCCCGAAATAGATGTTGGGTGCCATTCCTTGACCTGAGTAAATGATAGCGACATGAAACCGCCAAAGAATCCGAACAGAGTACATACGACCCCCCAGAAAATAACGTTGTCCATCGAACCAGCGAATACCCATAACACCAACCATACCAAAGCAAATCCTATGTTTCCAAAGATCATAGCTGTGCGTTTTGATTTGATGATTCCTCGACCTGATAGAACTCCCACAAGAACAGTGCTCAATATTTTTCCTATGCCTATCATAGCGACTATCCATATTGTCAAAGATGCGAAAGTGTATGTATCGTTGAAATACGACTTGGATACCGTTCCTTGGAATACCATTATGGTTCCATATATCAAGAAATATGCTAAAGCCATAGGCCAAAACTTTCTGCCTGATGAGAACACGGTCTTCAGTCCTTCCACCATGCCCGTATTCTCTTTAACGGATGTTCCAGGAGGAAGATCCCTAATTAGAATGAAACAAAGAACTGCAATAACCAAAGTAATCACAGCTAGTAATACGAAGGTACCTCTCCATCCAAGAAAGTCTACAGATATCTGAAGCGGAACTGTTGCAGATATCGCACCTATGTTACCGACCGCTATTACTATACCAACTAACTGAGGGAAATAATTCGGAGGGAACCATGTGGCAATGACTTTCATCATTGGAATATAAACGGCGGCCATACCAGCAGCAATCATCATTTTACCGATTGCTGCTGCCATAAAAGTTTCGCTGAATGCGGTAACAGCAGATCCTAAAGCTGCCATTGAAAGGAAAACAAAAGCTACTTTTCTAGGTCCAAAGCGATCTGCCAACATACCGCAGGGGATCTGCATTGCAGCGTATGTCCAGAAATAAATCGAACTTAGATAGATGTAATTGCCGCCTACTTCTTTCGTGATGTCGGGGCCAACTACGTTGAGAGACATTCTATGGAAATATACAAAAAAGTAAGCTGTTAAAAAAATAGCGAACATTATCCAAGCGTACTTGAGCTTTGGTTCTTTCATGATAAAGGCTCACCATTCCAATGAAAAGAACTTAAAAGTAAATTTGCCAAAAGCAAATCCTCATTTTATAGCCCTTTAAAAGGTTAATGTATATTCTCTATTTAAGATAATCAGTAGTACTCTCTAAACTCATTATTGATAATAGAGAATTGTGTTGTTGAATGGATATGGTTATCTCTTATTGTTGAGATATCCAAAATAAACCTTATTGGGTGTGATACGTTGAAAAATAAAAACACAAAGAAGTTGACTAACGCAGTCGGAGCGCCAGTATCCGATAACGAACATTCTCTTACTGCTGGTCCAAGAGGCCCGATGATGTTACAAGACCTGTGGCATATGGAGAAAATGGCTCACTTTAACCGTGAGGTCATACCTGAACGCAGGATGCATGCCAAAGGAAGCGGTGCATTCGGTACATTCGTCGTAAATCACGATGTTTCCAAGTATACTAAGGCGAAGGTTTTTAAGAATGGTGCAAAAACAGATGTGTTCATGAGATTCTCCACTGTTGCAGGAGAGCGAGGGGCAGCAGACGCAGAACGTGACATACGCGGTTTTGCAATGAAATTCTATACCGAGGATGGAAACTGGGATCTTGTAGGTAATAATACTCCAGTATTCTTCCTTAGGGATCCAAAAGACTTCCCCGACCTAAATCACGCTATCAAAAGAGATCCGCGAACCAACATGCGCTCCGCTCAGAGCAATTGGGATTTCTGGACGTCGTTGCCTGAAGCATTCCACCAGATCACCATTGTTATGTCTGATAGAGGGATCCCTGCATCATACAGGAACATGCACGGGTTCGGTAGCCATACGTTCAGTCTTTTCAACGATAAGAATGAACGTTTCTGGGTTAAGTTCCACTTAAAAACACAACAGGGGATCAAAAACCTTACTAATGAGGAAGCTCGAGAGATCGTGTCTAAAGACCGTGAAAGTCATCAGAAAGACCTTTACGAAGCCATAGAGAATAAAAACTTCCCCCGATGGAAGATGTACTTCCAAATAATGACAGAAGAACAGGCCCGTAAGAGAAAGGAGAATCCCTTTGATATTACAACTGTCTGGCCACATAAGGATTACCCCCTTATCGAAGTTGGAACGATAGAACTTGATCGCAATCCTGAGAACTACTTCGCAGATGTAGAGCAGGCCGCGTTCAATCCAGCACATATAGTTCCTGGAATAGGCCTTTCACCAGACAAGTTACTCCAAGGAAGACTTTTTGGATATGGTGATGCACAACGCTATCGTTTAGGAATAAATCACGACCAGATACCTGTGAACAGCGCTAAAGTTCCAGTTCACTCTTACCACAGGGACGGACAAATGAGAGTTGATGGGAACTACGGTTCCATAAAGGGATATCAACCAAATTCCTTTGGCGAGTGGGAAGATCAGCGTGAATATCGTGAACCTGCCTTGAAGGTTGAAGGAAACATAGATTTCTATGACCCCAAAGATTTTCCAGAGGATTGTTTCAAACAAGGAGGAGATCTCTGGAGGCTCATACCTGAGAATGAAAAGGCAGTTTTGATAAAGAACACTGCAGAAGATATGACCTGCGTAACAGATAACGTAAGATATCGTCATGCCGCTCACTGTTACCTTGCAGACTCAGATTATGGAAAGCGCGTGTCCGAAGCTTTGATGTTGGATTTCAACAAGGTCAAGGATCTTTCGAAATTAGACCACGCCGGTCTTAAAGAAGCAACCAGATCCGAATAAACTTATGAAATAGCCGACACGGGAAAACGTCGTGTCGGCACAATTATTTTTAGATTTAAGTAAAATTATAAATTGCTTTAATTCAAATGAAAAGAATGGTGGACTGGGCGAGATTCGAACTCGCGACTTCTTGCTTGCAAAGCAAGCGATCTACCAGCTGATCTACCAGCCCACT
>CAYIZM010000023.1:0-12191 GCA_964368015.1 uncultured Methanomassiliicoccales archaeon | reverse complement strand
GTTCAAAGTGTAAGGTCACTATCGGAGGGCCGCCTACATCGCCTCAATTTGCAGAAGAGATCGGCGCAGACCACAGAGATATCAACGCTCAGGACTGCGTAAGGTGGCTGAAGGAGGAATGGCAATGAAAGAGATGACACACGTAGAAAGAGTGATGGCTTCCCTCAATAACGAGAAGGTCGATAGGCTACCTGTATACCCTATCGCATGTGGAATATGCAGAAAATTGATTGGCGACGGAAAAATAACATACCGCGAATGGTGTAATGACCCGAAGCTTTTCGCACAAGCATTCTTAGAGGGACAAAAGGAATTTAAAATGGATCTCGCAATCGGCCTTATGGACCTTTCTGTAATGGCTGGAGATCTCGGCGCACATGTAAGGATGGATGAAGAGAATACTCCCTTCGTCGACGAACATATCGTCCATAGTTTAGAAGATTATGAAAAGCTCGAGGTACCCGACATAAAGAAGGGAAGGACCGGCGTTCTGATAGAGGGTACGAAACTCATTGCGGATCATCTTAAGGGCACTGTTGTGACATCGTCGTTCATAGAGGGGCCTCTGTTGGCACTAAGTCAGACCGCAGGAGCAGAAAGACTGTTCATGGATATGTTCATGGATCCTGCTCCAGTCCACAAGGCCCTCAAGGTCATGGCAGAATATGATTCCCAGGTAATAGATGCCTTTGCAGAAACTGGCATAGAAGCAATTTGCTGGGATTATCTATGGGGTAATTATGCAGTCCTAGGGGATGCGGAATACAAAGAGTTCGAATCGCAATACGCCAAAAAACTGAACCAGCAGGTATTGGACAATGGAATGGCAGTAGCCATACACAACTGTGCAGATCTTCCTCATCTTAACACACAGGTAAAGGAGTTTAAACCGTCAATATACTCGATGGCATATTATCCACAGATAGAGGGATCTCCAGATGCCGCTGAGGTTATCGGAGGCGGATATGCAGACAAGTGTGTGATAGCTGGACAGCTAGACCCACAATTGTTCATGAGAAGTACCAAAGAACAAGTGATAACTGCAACCAAGGATCTATGTCAGGAAGTAAAGACCGCTTTGTGCAAGCGTGGGCTCAATTCCACATATTGCATATCTACTGGCTGCGAAATTCCCCCGGACATCAACACTAAGATGGAGAACATAAAGGCCATGGTAGATGCTAGCAACAAATACAGCCGTATGGATAATTGAGATTAAAAAAAACTTTGCCCAACCTCCTTTGGGTAAGTTTTAAGAAACGTTTAAACTTCTTTCTACCGAAGCCCAGATCGCAATAATGTTCGTTACGATCTGGGCTTCAGTCAATTATTAATATTCACAATGAAGGTAACACAATGAATAGTCACTATGAAGCTATGAGAGCGAAAGGGTTCTCCTATAAAACCACCGCATCCGTTAGAAAATTCGATTGTCCGAATTGCGGTTTTAGTTTTTCTTTAGTATATGCGCGCACCTTTGCATGTCAGGGATGCTCAGAAGCAGTTAAGGGATGTCCAAAAGTCAGATGCGCTAAATGCGATCATGAATTCTATATAGAGGAAATGCCGGAAATACATGGAAAGGAACAACAAAGGATCATGTCCGACCATATCTGTAGAATCGTGAACCAGCGCTACGATGATCTCGGGATCAAAGACTACAGCAGGTAATTACCATGCCCTTAGGTCTTGGACTGGATACTGGCGGTACGTATACAGATGCAGTCATAATAGATCTTGAAAGCAGCAAAGTATTACAAAAAGCAAAAGCGCTGACCACAAATGAAAATCTTGTAATAGGTATTGAAAATGCCATAAAAGACTTTGATAAGGACTTATTAAAACGAACGTCCATAGTATCATTATCATCTACACTGGCAACTAATTCTATCGTAGAAGAAAAAGGCTCCAGAGTTGGTTTGATATGTATCGGACGAGATTTTGATCATTCGATCAGAACAGATAGATACATAAGGGTCAGCGGAAGGCATGATATAAATGGTGTTGAGGTTGAAGAACTTGACATAACTGCAGTAATAGATTTTCTTAATAAAGAAAATACCAAACTGGACTGTTATACTGTTACTGGATATATGAGCGTCAGAAATCCTGAACACGAAATTACCATAAAAGAAATAGTCACAAAAATGACAAACAAACCAGTAGTTTGCGGATATGAATTGTCCTCGTCACTAGGGTTCAATGAAAGAACTGTGACCGCTGTCATGAACGCGCGACTTATCCCTGTAATAGATGAACTCATAGATTCTGTAAAAAAGGTAATGGCCAACGAAGGGATCGATGCCCCGATAATGATAGTGAAGGGGGACGGTTCCATCATGAACGTGAAGGTCGCCAAGGAACGTCCTGTAGAAACGATACTTTGCGGTCCAGCAGCTAGTATGACCGGTGCAAAGGCCCTGACCGGCTTAGATGATGCCATAGTTGTAGATATGGGCGGGACTACGACTGACATAGGAATATTGAGGAACGGATTCCCAATGATAAAGTCAGAAGGAGCTTTGATTGGCACACATAGGACGCATGTTAAGGCCGCAGAGATATCTACATCAGGAATAGGTGGCGATAGCAGAATACTTTTGAACGGTGCAAAACTCTCATTGAATTCTTTGCGTGTCATACCACTATGCATCGCTGCATCAATATGGCCTGAAATACTCGATGATCTTAAAGATTCTTTGAACGAAGAGATAAGTCGACGAGAATCGATGGACGAAAGTACAATATCCATAGGCATCGAATTTTTTACTGTTTCTCGACCAGTGGCTGCCGAATTCTTATCTTCATTAGACATGGAATTATTGGCATTACTGAAACATAGACCACTTTCACTTAAAAGAGCAGGATCAATATTGAATATTCCTCCGACGAAATTTAACATTAAAAAAATGGAGGAGCATGGTTTGATCCGCAGGATCGGACTTACGCCCACCGATATATTGCACTCAGAAGGAAGCTACGTAGAATATGATCCGAAGGCTTCGGAATATGGAGTGACTTACGTTTCAAAAAGAACAGGACTAACAAAGTCAGAGTTGATCACAAGAATAAAAGAAATGGTTTTTGAGAAGATATCCCTAGAGATACTCAAAAAAATAATATTCGATGAAACTGGAAGTATGATCAATAATATCATATCAAATGATTTTTTACAGAAATCCATTACTGGAAAAATGGGTCGAGATTATTCTTGCGCCATTTTTGTGAACAAACCGATAATCGGGATAGGCGCTCCTGTAAATGCCTGGCTTCCCGAAGTATCCAGACGACTCAATACAAAATTTGTGTCAGTAGAGAATTCCAACATAGGTAATGCTATAGGCGCCATTTCAGGCTGTATAGTCGAATCCATAGATATTCTGATAGAACCAGATAAGATGAGTCAGAATAAAGATGGCTCTTGCAAAGTATATTCTAAATTAGGTAAAGTCTCCTTCGAAACTTTGAAAGAAGGAATAGAATATGCTAAAGAAGAAGGCAGTAAGTTCGCAGAAACCTCTGCAAGGATCGCGGGGGCATCATCTGTGAACATAACACATAGCATAAAGGAAAGGACTTTTGATATCGAGGGTTCAAAAAATATAATCGATGTGACCGTCTCCATTGTTGCCACGGGTAAACCGATACAGATGGTGTGATATCATTCCCAGGATATGGAATACTTTGGTGCAGGTACGATGATGTCTACAACCATTCCTTTTCCGGGAATACCTGATTCGATCATGTTGAATCTACATACTTTTAAAATATTGACCGCTAAATAAATACCTCTTCCGTGGTCCATATCTGTGCCTAATGCAAATTTATTTTTCTCTTCGTAGGGGATGCCTTCACCATTATCGGAGTAAGTTATCATTATATCGCCTGCATCTATCCTACATTTTATTGAACATTTCATAATGCCATTGCTATGAGCATTAGAATATTGCATCAGTTGGGAAAATACGTTCACAAAAGAGGGGTCCGCCAATACTCTGACACCTTTTACATTATACTTTACTGAATCCTCGTCGAATCCATTTATTTCGACTGCTTTTCGTAATATCTCATCGAGATCCTGCCAACATGGTTCCAAAACACCGACCTCATGATATTCTTTCACAAAGGCCATGATCTCGTCAAGAAATTCTATGTCTTTTTCTATCTCCTCGAGATAGTCTTTGTTGCCATCATGTAGCTTTTCTTTCATTTTTATTAAGTGACCGTTAATGTCATCATTTATCAAATTATCAAGTAAATTAATACGCTCCATCGCTATGATCTGTTGCCGATTTACTGTTACCAGTTCAGAGATGTCGTCGATTATTATTATAAAACTAGGATTATCGCCATTATCCCCTTTGATTTTGGATATATTTACCTTTAAAACTATATTTACGCCATTTTTTTCTATATTATGTTCGAATTCAAATCTTTTATTAGAATTTCGGACGTTTTCTACATCTTTTAAGATGATCCTGGATAGGTCGTCAGGGTTGGATTTCAATGATTCTTTAGAAAGATCTAATGAATTATATGAAATAAGAGACATTGCATAATCGTTACTAGCCGTTATAGACATGTCGCTATCGACAATTATTATTCCGACGGGGGCGTTCTGTAAAATGCTCTTTAGGTTTTGCTCGCTCTTTTTACTTTCTTCTTCTAAAATACGTTCATGATAAATGGATATTAGGCCGTCCATGAATAGAGTGAACTGCATCAGATCTTCCGAATTGTATTTTGTTACCTTATTACCAAGACCTGCTGTAGCCAATATCTTTCCTTTATGATATATTGGAATCATCAATAATCTGTTCAGTTGAATGTGTCCAGGCGGAGTTCCGATTTTTAAATTATCTGCCATGTTTTGATAATCGTTGATTATTATAGGTTTACTCTGACGTATTGGATCTCCCCACACTCCAGTGATATCAAAATCATAAGTTGTGGGTCGATTTTCTATATTGCATTCCTTTAGGCCACCCTTTGACCAAGCTGCCATTTTTAGCTTATTTGTATCTTCGTCATACATCGCGATGTATCCGATGGCGCTGTTCGTAAGAGTAACACTTTCCTCCAATGCAAAATTAAGTATCTCTATGAAATCCCTTTCGCGCATTAATAGAAGGGACATCAATGCAGCGATTCTTTTCTCGCTGATCGTTCTATTTTCTTCAGATATCCTCTTCTCGGCACATAACACGATCTTTGGGCATAGATCCATAAGATAATTCATGGTTTTTTCTCGACTGAGATAATAATCCATTTTTTGATCGAATGCCTTTATGGCCACTTCCCCGTCGACTTGTAGCGTAGTTATTATGAACGGGCGCATGTCGGCGATACGATTCATTTCATTGAATATTGAAAATGCATCTATATTAGGAGGATCGTGATCGCAGACCACCACGTCGATAGGTGACGTGGATCTCAATGCCTCCCTGATCTTCGAGGGGTCATTCAATGTTTCGACTTTTATTTTTTTGTTGATGTTTGGAATAAATCTACTTGCTTGAGAAATAAAATTAGAATCTCGACTTACTACCAGCACCCCATACATTGATGCAAGATAGGATGTTTGTATTAAAAATATCTTGCTAGATTTTCAGTTTATTAATTATACATAATCGTTAAATAAAATTCTGTCGAATATAATATTGAAAATGGGGAATTCCCTGGCTAATGCCAGGGAAAATAGTTTTAATTCAGAGTGCAGAGTGCGTCTACAGCCCAGCATCCCTTACCTTTCTTATCTACCATGACCGGATTTATTTCCAATTCATGGATCTCGGGGTTCTCTAATGCTATAAGGGCGATCCTTCTGATCGCGTTCTTGATAGCATCGATGTCCGAAGGTTCGGTACCTCTAGCTCCAGAAAGAAGCTTGAATGCCTTTGTAGACTCGATCATTGCGTTCATCTGTTCCTCGGTCATCGTTGCATGTGCTTGAGATATCTCCCCTAGTATCTCTACGAAAATACCTCCAAGGCCGAAAGATACGATAGGACCGAACTGTTCGTCACGTATCATAGATAGGATTACTTCTTCCCCAGAGACCATCTGTTGTATGGAGACACCGTCCAACCTTGCCTCGGGCTTAGCCTTCTTACAAGATGCCATGATCTTATCGAATGCTACCTTTGCCTCTGCATCGTTCTTAACTCCAACGATAACACCGCCGACATCGGTCTTATGTGCAATGTCTGGAGATAGGATCTTCATGACTACGGGGTAGCCGATCCTAGAACTCTCTTTGACAGCTTCCTCTGCGGTCTTAACAGACGCTTCTCCCGGGATCGGGACGCCATATGCCTTGAATATCTGTTTGCCTTCGTTCTCTGTAAGAGCTTTTCTTCCTTCCTTCTCAGCAACTGCGAGGATCTTTTTGAACGCTTCCCTTCCGCCAGTAACTTTTGGCATCTGTAGCGGGGTCTTCTTTACTTGACTACGAACGGTAAATCCTCTAAGGATAGATAGCGCACGTACTGCTCTGTCAGGAGTTGGGAACGATGGGATGTTTCCTTCTCTCAATATATCAAGAGCTTTCTCGCACTTGTATCCGCCTGCAAAACAAACGGTGGTAGGTACGGGTATCTCATCCCTCATATCCACAAGCATTTCAGCCACGGCTTCAAGGTCTGCGAAGTCTAACGGAGAACCCATTACTACGATTCCCCCTACGCTTGGGTCCTTTATCACCGCTTGAATGGCCGCCTTAAAGTATTCTGCTTTAGCGTCTCCTCTCACATCGATAGGATTTGTTAGGCCAGCGATGGTTGGGACGTTCTTGATAAGTTCATTGTTCGTCTCATCGGTAAGTTTTGCAGCGTTGATGTATTTCGCATCGTGTGCCGCATCCGCAGACATAACTCCCAATCCTCCGGCGTTGGTTATTATCGCTATTCCGTCCTTCTTCATTGGACTGCATGTGCTTAACACACTTATGGCGTCGAAGAACTCGTCGGCATCCATTGCCCTGTGTATATTGAGCTTATCGAATACAACATCATAAACAGAATCGGCTCCTGCAAGAGAACCTGTATGTGAAGATGCTGCTGCGGAACCTGCTTCGGTACGTCCAGATTTGAATGCCACTAAAGGCTTAGGATTCTTCAGACCTTCTAAAGATTCGAGTAATTCCTTTCCGTTGGTCACTCCCTCTACATACATTCCGATCACTTTTGTATCTGGATCTTCGTTGAATATCGGGATCATGTCGGATTCGTTCATGTCACACTTGTTACCGTATGTGACAAATTTACTGATGCCTATCTTCTGGCCGATGGCCCAATCGATGATAGATGATGCAAATGCTCCAGACTGTGACATCATGGAAACGTTACCTACTCTAGGAAGATATTGAGAGAATGTGGTGTTGACCTTGGCCTTAGGATTCAATATACCAAAGCTGTTAGGACCGAAGATCCTTACACCATATTTTTTAGCTACAGCTAGAAGTTCTTCTTCAAGGGCCTCACCTTCGGGTCCAGCCTCTTTAAAGCCTGCACTTAGGATACTTACGTATTTTGTTCCGGCCTTCCCTACTTTTTCTACTTCAGCGCTAACGAACTTTGCTGGTACGGCGATCGCAACGAGATCGACAGGCTTACCTATTTCTTCGAATGTCTTGTATGCTTTTACTCCCTGTATAACATCGGCTTTCGGATTTATGGGATAAAGATCACCATCGAATCCAGCTCCTATCATGTTCTTTAGTAGCATTCCGCCAAGTTTTGTCTCGTCAGTGGACGCACCTATGATGGCCACCGACCTAGGACTGAGAAAGTCACTCATAGATAAACAGTAAAATTTTTATCGTTCATAAAGATTACTATATTAATTGACGTAATGTACGAAATACAATGCTATTTCTACGAAAAACGTAGAAAAAGGGGTCTTTTTCTACAAAATTAGATGATTTTACGTCAAAAGTAGTAATTTTTATCTTACAACGACATTCAGCGCAATTAAGTTTCGACAAAAAGTAAATACTGCCCTGCCAGCGCGGCAGGGCATTGAAAGAGTTTATTGATAATTTAGATCTAAGAGGATTATTCTCCTGCTCTACTTCCAAGTTTACTATCCATCGCCATAAGGGCTCCGGATGAATTGCCTGCAAGCTTGAACATATCTACAATGTCCCTGGTGTTCTCCTCTTCCTCTACTTGTTCATCAATGAACCACTTGAGGAATGAAACTGTAGCATAGTCTTCCTCTTTGTTGGCTAAAGCATAGATCCTGTCTATAGACTGGGATACTTTTACCTCGTGTCCGAATGCTGCTTCGGCTATAGCAACAGGAGCTGATGGGACCTTTCCGGGAGCATCGATGGTCCTAAGAGTGGGTGCTGCACCCCTTCTCTGCACGAATGCAATAAATTTCTCGGCGTGGTCTATTTCTTCCTGATATTGCAGGAAAAGCCAGCGGGCATATCCTCTGAAGCCTTTTGCATCCATCTCATTGGACATTGCCAAGTAGAGGAATGCAGAGTAATATTCCATGTTTATCTGATCATCAATTGCTTTTACTACTTTTTCAGAAATCATATACAACCTCGACTGAGAATGACATTGTCGTTATTTAAGTATAATCCAAACATTATTTTAGCAGAATCCTTTATAAACAGAAATACAATATTATAGTAACCGGACCGGCGAAGGGGCGTGATCTGTGATCGCCATGTGCACGGACCGGCTAAGAGCGGCCCTGTACCTTAATTGGGAACTTGCGGGAGATGCGATGTGACATCGTTACCATGACCGGAAGACAACGCAGGGTCCGATACATACCCCCGGCGTAAGTCAGTGCTCCGAGACCGGCGTCATCGTCGGACTGTGAAAAAGTGTGTTAACGCCCGGGGGACACCTGTCCCCTCAGGGCGATTGTTTTTTGTTCAAAGATACATGCAGAGCTTTCTCAGCCAATCTTCAGCTTCCTTCTGCTTTTGGAACATAGATTCCAACTCTGCAAATTTCTTACCGTGTCTTTCTGATGATGGATCGAAACCTATCATAATATGACACAGTTCGTGGTACATCACATAATCCACAACGAAATCAGGTATCTCAGTATTGTCCAGTGCTGAGGACACAGACACTACCTTCATGAGGACCGAGCAATATCCGACCTTGCGGACATTCGGCTCCTTTGTCCATGATAGGAACAATTGAGGATCCCTTTCCACAAGGCCCATGTCTATGAGCCTTTGATACGATTCTTCTAAATCTTTGTGCTCCCCCTGATGGGACCTCGTTAGATTTCTGCTCCTTCTGAGATATATCGGTTGCTTATACTTAGCAAAATCAGGCGCTGTGACCCACTTACACATCTCTTCAGAGAAATCTGGGTCGCCCTTTGCACATATCCTTGTGAATAGTGTTTTTGCGAGACCGTCTATTACCTCCGGGGGTGCATCCGTAAGATAGTCCGATACCTTGAAGTCCGCCCATTTGTAAGAGCGTTGCCAACGTACTTTAAATTCTTTGAACGCCGTAAATTCTGCGTTCACAGTATCGTATTTGAATTCCCTGCCCACGTCCCTAAACCTTTCTTGAAGGCTACTATTTTTCATTCCATATTCTCCTTGACCCCTTTACCGGGGTTAATAGAACAATCTGGTAGCAACCTGATATTAACGAATTCATACAGTTAGTAAACGTTCCCTTTCCCTACGACAGATATTTTTATAGTTATAGCATACAGAGCGATTATGGAAGAAGACCCCAAGCAGAGAGAAACAACCGAAAAAATACTGGCGGCCATCAAAAAGGAATATGGCTCGATACCACTTATCAACCAAGTCCTATCGGAACGTCCAGATCTGTTCCTACCGGTAGCGAACCTTGGAAGAGCTACGATGGAGGGTCGCGGCGTTATGGAAAAAAAGACGCGGTACCTATGTGCTTTAGCTGCATCCGCAGCAGAGGGCGCAGAATACTGTATCAAAGTACAGGCCGAACATGCGATGCAAGTAGGGGCTACAAAGGATGAGATCCTAGAGGCTATGGTCATAGGCTCGTATATGGCCCTTACAAAGTCTCAATCCTACGCTTTCAGAGAATACTCCAAGTTATTCGACGTAAAAATGGAATGAGTAACAATAGTTAAGTACTAAGACTTTTATTTATAAGACGATAGAATTAAAGGAGCGATAAACATGGTAAAAATAACACCTGAGGCAGAAAAGTTCATAGTAGAACTTTTGGATAAAAACAACAAAACCGGCTACGGCATTAAAATTTATCTGTCCGGTCACGGATGCTCTGGACCCCAGTTCGGAATGTCTTTCCAAGAAAAAGAAACAGAGGAAGACATTGTGGACACATCTTCTAAAGCATTCAAGATTTTCTATGACAACGACACCGCAGGGCCTTTGAAAGGCTGCGTTATCGAATTTATAGATGATCCGAACTTCGGAACAGGTCTTACAATCAAAGACCCCAACGCAGGAAGCGGTTGCTCTTCCTGCAGTGGCTGTAGTTAAACACTAAAGGGGCGTCCAACGCCCCCTAAATTATTTTTTTATTCACCTCGTATCACTTTCGGACACCTCCTGGTTATCCTTTTATCCTCACTTATCTTATTCAGTGGTAGAATGAATTATTTATCTCATCCCAGGATCGCACCGGGAAAAATAGAGGAGCGGGAATATCAGGTATCTATGGCCAAAGGGTGTCTTGGCGGTAACACGCTGATAATCCTGCCTACTGGCCTTGGTAAGACTGTGATAGCACTCTACGTAGCCTCATGTATACTGGAACGGGGCGAGAAAGTTCTGATGGTCGCACCTACTAAACCTTTAACTGATCAGCACGGCACATTCTTCAAGGAAAATCTTTTGTCCACTGTTGTCGGCGTCATTGACGGCAATACTAAACCAGAAAAACGTATGGTGATGATAAAAGAATGCGATCTCATAGTATCTACCCCACAGACCGTATCCAACGATTTAGAGAACGGGCGGTATGACTTGGAAGACTTTGGTCTGATAATATATGACGAAGCACACAGAGGTACGGGAAACTACGCTTACGTCACCGTAGCAGAACATTGTGGGGATCACATACTGTCCATGGGCATGACCGCTTCTCCAGGAAGTGATCTTAACCGAATAGAAGAGATATGCAAGAATTTGAATTTTACTCGTATCGACGTTAGAGGGGACGATGACCCAGATGTGTCACCTTATATTTTTGATACTTATATTAAAAGAGTAGAAGTAAGCATGCCGAAGGACTTGACGGACATTATCTCACTTCTACAGAAAATGCTTGATCATTACGTCATAGAACTAACTAATCTCAGTCTTTTTAATTCACATTGGCCTCCATCCACCAAACATTTATTGGTAGTGGGAGAAACACTACAAAGGAGACTCGCTCGCGGAGAAAAAACCGCTATAGTCTTTCGAGGTCTTACGGTACAGGCCATATGCCTCAAACTTTTACATGCTATAAGTCTCGCGGAGACTCAGGGCATGAGTGCTCTTCGCTCATATCTTCAAAAAATCGATTCTGACTCCAAAAAGGTAAGTGCCAGTAAAGGAACCAAAGAACTTGTGGATCTAAAAGAATACAAAGATATGATACAGATCACCATTAACTCTCCAGTAGAGCATCCTAAGATCTCAAGAGTAATGAGTATCGTCAGTCGCGCCCTTAACTCCTCTGAAGATTCGAAGGTCATAGTGTTCTCACAATATCGCGACACTGTCGATATGCTTGTAGAGAAGATCTCGACCATACCTGCCGCTAGGGTCGGTAAGCTTATCGGACAGTCCAAAGGTGGTCTTAAACAGAAAGAACAGATCCAGATATTGGATGATTTTCATTCGGGTAAATGTAACGTGATAATATCTACTTCAGTAGGCGAAGAAGGACTTGATGTTGCTAGCACCGACTCGGTAGTTTTCTATGAACCCGTACCGTCAGAGATACGTACTATCCAAAGAAGAGGTCGTACTGGAAGAAAGAGCGATGGAGAGGTCTACGTACTGGTTGCACGAGGAACAATTGACGAAGTATTCGAAAGGTCCAGCAAAAAGAAGGAAGAACTTATGCGCACACGCCTGGACGGTTTAAGCCGCACATTAAAAAACCGTACTCCATCTAAAAAGGATAACGGGCAGACCAAGTTAGTTGATTTTTGAAAACGATTAATAGTTTCTTTGATATTGGTGTAATATGCTT
>CAYIZM010000022.1:0-13130 GCA_964368015.1 uncultured Methanomassiliicoccales archaeon | reverse complement strand
GGCGACGTTGTTTTTTAACGTCACTATGGTAGGATTCAAATGAACGCAGACAGGCTTTTTGACAGCCTAAGGGAAGAGATTACTCGGATAGCTCCAGATAATCTGGAAATATCTTCGATAGAGTTCGAAGGCCCGATGGTTGTCGTCTATACGAAAGAATACGATAAAGTATCCGGAGATAACAAAACCGCTAGGGATCTAGCTCAGGCCCTCCATAAGAGAGTGGACATCAGGCCAGACCCATCGACACTGGGGGACCCATCGATCGTAGAAGCGAAATTACGTGAAATGATCCCTGAAGAAGCAGGGATCTTTGACATATTCTTCAATGATGAGACCGGAGAGGCTATCGTAGAGGCGATAAAACCTGATGTTGTCAAAGGCAGTGAAGGTTCGTTGATACTCAATCTTAAAAAAGAGACAGGGTGGAACGTAAAAGTCATACGTACTCCCCCTATACCTTCGAAGACCGTTGCTGATGTGCGCGGATATCTTAGGACATACAAAAAAGAAAGGAACGAGATGCTTCGTCGTGTCGCCCGTAAACTGGCTCGCCCTACATTAGGGGGCGAACAGTGGGTCCGTATGACCGCAATGGGCGGTTTTAGACAAGTAGGTAGATCTGCAACGTTACTGACTACAAGAGAAAGTAAGATCCTGATCGACTGTGGACTTGATCCCGGCAGTGACGATACACCTTACTTCGCGATACCTGAAGCACAGCCTTTGAGCGATCTAGATGCTGTTGTGTTAACTCATGCGCACCTTGATCACTGCGGTACACTTCCTGCACTGTTCAAATATGGATACGACGGGCCTGTATACTGTACTCCGCCCACCCGTGACCTTATGGCACTGTTACAGTTGGATAACGTAAAACTTGGCTTCGGCGAGGCTAAAAAGAATCTCTACGAGGCTAAGGACGTTCGTAACGAGATCATGCACACTATACCCTTAAAATATAACGAGACCACCGACATTGCACCTGATGTACGTTTAACACTTTACAACGCAGGACATATTCTTGGTTCCTCTATAGCTCACTTCCATATCGGGGATGGGCTTCACAACGTCGCATTTAGTGGCGACTCGAAATATGAAAAGACCTGGTTGTTCAACCCGGCCAACAATAAATTCCCTAGATTGGAAACGTTGGTTATCGAATCTACATACGGCGGCAGGAACGACAGCCAGCCCTCAAGAGGGGATGCTTCTGAAGAAATGGGCAGATTGCTTAAACAGGCTACGGAAGGTGGCGGTAAAGTGCTTATCCCGGTCTTTGCAGTTGGAAGGTCCCAGGAAGTTATGCTGGTAATAGAGGAGCTAATGCGCACAGGTAAAATACCAGCGCAGAAAGTGTATCTCGACGGAATGATATGGGAAGCTACGGCTATCCATACAGCATATCCTGAATATCTTAACACGCAACTAAGGACTAAAATATTCCAACAGGACGAGAATCCTTTCCTATCGCCTATATTCAATAGAGTTGAGACGCATGGTATGCGAGAAGAGATCTGTCATTCGCCGGATCCATGTATCGTACTTGCCACTAGCGGTATGATGTCAGGAGGTCCAGTTCTAGAATATTTCAGGGAATGGGCTGACGATGAGAAGAATTGGCTCTTGTTCGTAGGATATCAGAGCGAAGGTAGTATCGGCCGTACCATACAGAGAGGTCGTAACGAGATCACTATGAATCATCGCGGAAGGTCCATCAACCTAAAGATAAAAATGAACCGTGAGACAATAGATGGTTTCTCGGGACATTCTGATCGCAAGCAACTCATGAAGTATATCGCAACGATGGAACCACGACCTGATAAGATAGTCATCGGTCACGGTGAGGACCGCAAGTGTGCTGACCTAGCATCATCGATATACAAAAAGTTCGGAATAGAGACGAAGGCGCCTCAGAACCTGGAAACTATCAGACTAAGATAAACCCCGAAGGGTAAAAGGTTTGAAAAAGGGTTTACCAGTTAGTAGATCTTATTTCGAAATACGACTGGGAGTGCTTACATGCGGGACATACCTTAGGTGCATCTTTGCCCACGTGTATGTATCCGCAATTACGGCATTTCCACATGACTGAATCGTCTCTCTTGAACACGATACCTTCTTCGATGTTCTTGAGAAGAGCCAAATATCTTGCTTCGTGACGTTCTTCTACATTTCCGACCTTCTCAAAAAGAACGGCTAGTTGTTTGAAACCTTCCTCGCGAGCCACCTTAGCGAACTCGGGGTACATCTCCTTCCACTCGTAGTTCTCGCCTTCAGCTGCGTCCTTAAGATTGGTCACAGTGTCAGGTACAGCATCATCGTGAAGAGCTTTGAACCAAAGTTTAGCGTGTTCCTTCTCGTTCTCTGCAGTCTCCATGAAGAGGTCTGCAATCTGCTCGTAACCTTCTTTCTTAGCTTGAGACGCGTAGTAAGTGTATTTGTTCCTAGCCATACTCTCGCCCGCGAATGCGGTGTTTAGATTGGCCTCTGTCTTAGATCCTTTAAGTTCCATATTTAACCTCAGCGTCGCCAAAGCGTTGATTAAATATGAACTTATCTTTTTTTACACGGCGTTAATCATTAGTTTTAACGAGATTTGATCCTTTTTGGTCGATGAGAGAACCCTTTTTTCAAATTTCCATCTTTATCAAAATGTTTATTCATAAGTGTGGTAAGATTATTCCTAACATTGTAATTTTCTGGATCTAGTTTAATGATTATCTCAAGCTCTTTCTTTGCAGTGACAAAATCCTTCAGATCGTTCAAAAGCACTAATGCGTAACGTATGTGGTGATTGTCATTATTCGGCTCAAGTTCTATCGCTTTGACAAAATATTCTGCTGCTTGTTTAAAGTCCAACATTTGCATTTTAAGGAATTGTCCGTAAGCGCTGAAGACGTCAGCAGAAGGATCTAAGACAACTAAACGTCTGAATATCTCATCAGATTGTTTGTTAAACTTTTTTAGAACACTTAGAGCCGTGACCTTTGCTTTCAAACACTCTATGTTATCAGGATCCGTTTCAAGAATAACGTCCAAATGAAATATACCAAAATCAAATTTATCAAGAGTATAGATCAATATATTTGATAAAAGTATTCGCGGTTTAGGATTGAGAGGATCAGTAATAAGATAATCTTCCAGTGTTTTCACTGCCCCCTGAGGATTTCCACTAGTATTCTGCCTTTTGGCTTTTTCCATAGCCTCGTAAGTGAGATCCTTCATGGAACTGTCAGTGTAGGAGTGTAATATAATTCTTAGTAATGTTTTTCATACTCATCCATAATTCTATACGATATGGTCTTAAAAATATATCTTGTAGCTCCACTTTTCTGTGAAGCGGAGATTGATCATAACGAAAAACTTGTTAACGATCTGAAAGCTCGGGATTACGATACGATTCTCCACCAAGAATTAGAAATACGCGTGTAAAAAATTCATCGAATCCTGAAACAACATACAAAAAGTATTTTATTCAGATATAAAGGCGCTAAAAACATGCGATATTTTAGTTATCGTCATGGACGACAGAGCTCTCGATAGAGGAGTCTACGTGAAACTCGGGCTTGCATACCGTTTAGGCGTGGAATATTTTCATATCAAAAACAATGTACGTACATTAGAATACGGCGCGGACAAGTTTATGATCGCCGAAACTCTAAAAAGTAGAGTATCCAGAGATGTTATCGTCTGTGCGAGATGATAAGTTATATTGAACGGTTAAATATCGTTAAGTTCATTCATACACTTATGGCAACGGAAAAAACCAAACCTAAGACAAAGACTGTCATATCCAATTCCAAGATATACAGAGTCACTCCAGATAAAGAAAAAAACAAATGGAAGGTTAAGGCTGACGGGGCAGAGCGTGCAATAGGATATTACAATACTAAAGAAGAAGCCGTCAAGAAAGTTGATCAATTAAAGGCCAAGAACAAGATGGCTAAAGCATCCATTCACAAGAAAGATGGAAAGATACAAAAACAATAAGTAAATTTTACAATGAATCAGATGGCGTATTTTCTTGCCTAGCCAGCATTTTTTCTTTTTCTAAGTTAAAACTCTCGATCTGTCCTCTTTTGAAACGATAGTAAAAACTATTAACGTATACGAAAGAGTACATTGAAGATATAACTCCCATGAACAAAAGGTAACTGGCATAAATAATGAAGACCTTTGCCAGATCCATCCTAAGATATGACAGCATTAAGAAAAGCAAAATAAAGAATGATATGACTATTACACTAGAACTAAGGCGTCCTTTCATACCCTTCCAAAAATAGAAGTCTCTCGGAGCTTGGGATTTCGCTTTAGCGCCAACGGATTTTATTATGTGCCAGGGTATGACAAGTGCAGATATGAAAAGAGATAACATAACTGACATCATAAGCATTTTCTCAATAGGCATCTCGTTAACGAAATATGGACTTAGGAATAAGAATGAACATATTGCTAATCCCATGACAAAAATATCAACAGAAATTTGTTTGAACACCTGGAAGTTGAATTTGCCGTTATCTTCTTCGGGCTCAAGTACTACATCTTCTACATCTATTATATTAGGTATGACAAAGAGCCAGTTAGCAATTTTTTTAACCTTGCTATTCGGCCTATTGTCCATCGGTCCAAGTAGCAATCTTGAAAAATAAGTCCTGAAGTAAGCTGAGATTACAGAAGATACTGCGGCTGCAACCGAAATGATCGTAAGCTCGATAATATAGATTCCAATTATCACGGTCCAGAATGTGACTTCACCTTCTATCGCAAATAAATAGAACTGACTTATGAATATATTAGGAGGGAATTCTAATCCGTAGACGAAAACAAGACTGGTGGAAACGATCATTGGAACTAATAATAAAAATGGCAGAACATATCTAGATTTTACAACAGGTTTGCCTACGTAAGCTAAACATACGACTCCGAATGTGACAAAACCTAAAGCGAATCCAAGACAAATGTTGTACAATATGTCATAAGGAGCGCTCGAAGAAGAATAGTATAAAAATAATAAAACAAGTGCCAGACAGTATATTATTATCAACGGAAAAAATCTTACGATGAAAGAGTCTAATTTCCTGTGATCAAGAATCTTACGGTCAATTTCCATATTGAAATACATCCTCGTGAAAGATGGAACTACTACCTAGTATCAAATGATTTTGCATATATCCTTATTTATACGTAAACAATAGACCTTCTCATGACAGACCCCATAGAATTGAAACTCAGGGGATATTCTCACAGTGATGTAGATAAACGTCGCGCAGCTGCAGAGAAATTCAGTGGCGCATCCCTGGAGTATATATCAAAATACTGCTTTAGTTCGGAAGCCGCATCCAAGAACGTAGAGAACATGATCGGCGCTATACAGATCCCTCTAGGATACGCGGGCCCAGTAACAATATCGGGGGATCATGCCTCGGGGAGATTCCTTGTACCTCTAGCGACCACGGAAGGTGCACTTATAGCATCGATATCCCGCGGCATGTCTGTATCAGAAGCTAGTGGAGGAATTAGAACAAAGGTCTTCCGCGATGCTATGACGCGGGCTCCTGTGTTTAAAGTCAGGGATCTGGCACATTCTTCGGAAGTATTAGATTGGATAGATAATAACATGGATGCCCTCGAAGAGGCTGTGAATAAAACAACATCTCACGGTAAACTTCTGGAGATCGATCCTTACCCTAACGGCAGAAGCCTGTATCTTCGCTTTGCATATTCCACCGGAGATGCAATGGGCATGAATATGACCACTATAGCCACTGAGGCAGCCTGTAGAGTGATAGAAGAAGGAACTGGAGCACAACTAGTCTCAGTTTCAGGTAACATGTGTAGTGACAAGAAACCAGCGGCCATCAACATCATAAAGGGACGTGGTAAAACAGTAGTTGCTGAAGCACTTATACCTAAATCAATAGTCAATGATAAACTTCACACAGAAGTTGATTCTATCATAGAAGTTAATTATCGTAAAAATCTAATGGGGAGTGCTATGTCTGGCACATTAGGTGCCAACGCACATGCCGCCAATATGGTAGCTGCTATTTACATAGCGACCGGCCAAGATCCAGCGCACGTTGTAAGCGGAAGCATGTCATTCGTATCTTGCGAGGACGTAGACGGAGACCTTTACATAGCAGTAAGAATGCCAGCTGTAGAAGTCGGCACGATAGGAGGAGGGACTTCCTTACCATGTCAAACCGAGGCTCTAAAGATGATAGATTGTCATGGAACTGGAAAAGCCAAGAAATTCTCAGAGATAGTGGCTGCGACTGTTCTCGCAGGAGAACTTTCGAATTTGGCGGCTCAGGCTGCAGGGCATCTTGGGTCAGCACACTCGTCCCTAGGCCGCTAAGTTCTGAAAGTCCTTTTATAGGGAATTATCATTGGAGTAGACATGCCAGTTATCAACTTCAGCTATAGCGACCTCTGTTCGCTGATAGGTGAGGAAATACCGCAGTCGGTCCTCATGGAGAGAATACCTCTTATTGGAGCGGATATGCATGACGCAGAAGAGGGTGCGGACGATATGTCCGTTGAATTCTTTCCTAATCGCCCTGATCTTTATTGCGTCGAGGGTCTTGCAAGATCTTTAAGATCATTTTTGAACATAGAGCCAGGCATGAAAAAATATACTGTCGAGGATACAGATATCAACGTGACCATAGATAAAAGTGTTAAATCACTTCGTCCATATTTTCTATGCGGAGCAGTATTTGACGTAAAAATAGATGAAGATATTCTAAAGTCCTTAATGGAATTACAGGAAAAACTACATCTTTCCATCGGACGTAAAAGATGCAAACTTGCTATTGGCGTCCATGACCTAGATAAGGTCACTCCGCCGTTCACATATTCATTAGAGGATCCGAAAAACACAAAGTTCATTCCCCTTGGGAAGACCGAGATCATGGATCTTGATGAGATACTCGGTAAACATGAAAAGGGTCGCGAATACGCAGGTCTGCTTAAAGGTGCGAGTAAATACCCTATAATTAAAGATTCTAAAGGTGAAGTCCTTTCATTCCCTCCAATAATAAATGGGGCACTTACAACTGTGACCACTAAGACCACTAACATCTTTGTTGATGTTACAGGAACTGACCTCAAGGCAGTGAAAGGTGCTCTTGATATTGTGTGTACCGCGTTAGCAGAAAGAGGCGGAAGGATCGGAACGGTTCGTATGCATGATGGCAAAGAAGATTTTATATCTCCTGACCTGGCACCTTTTGAACGGGTTATCTCCGCAAAAGAATGCGATAAGTTCTTAGGCCTTAAATTAGGTCAAAAAGGTATATCGGAATCACTACATAGAATGGGCTTGGACGCAATGCCTAAAAAAGGAAATAAGGACTCCGTGTCTGTTTCGATACCATCTACTAGAGTAGATATAATGCATGACGTGGACGTTTACGAAGATGTTGCCGCCGGATACGGATTTGAAAAATTTGGCGGCGAATATGAGTTGGACAATACTGTAGCATCACGTCTAAATGAAACTATTTTTTCAGACAGCATAAGGAATGTTATGATCGGCCTGGGATATACAGAAGTTACCACATTAACACTTAGTAATGAAGGTGATGAATTCACTAAATCGGGAATTCCTTCTGAGGTTGCTATAAAAATTAAAAACCCTATTACTGAAGATCACACCTGTTTACGAGTGAATCTTTTTCCAAGTCTTATGCGCATACTAAGGCATAATCGTCATAGGGACCTTCCACAGAAGATCTTCGAAGTAGGATATGTTGTTCGCGGCAGTAAAAACTCCTTACATTTGTGTGCTGTATCTGCTGCATCTAAGACCTCGTTCACTGAATCTAAATCTCTAGCTGAAAGTATCCTTAGGGAGATCGGTTGCGATTACTCGATCGAAAACAGTGGATACGATACTTTCATACCAGGAAGAGGAGCTTCCATGATAGTAGATAAAAAAGCTTCTGGAATATTTGGTGAGGTCTCACCAAAAGTCATTACTGACTTTGAGATAAATCATCCGATAATGATGATAGAATTAGAACTAGATAATTTTGTATTAAAGAGTGCCAGTATGTTTTGATGTGATACTATGGACGTAAATGAAAAATTTCCGGAATTCCATCTCGCCGATGAGAATGGAGAAATGTTCGACAGTAAAGAATTGAAAGGCGTACGTTACGTCATCTACTTTTATCCGAAGGATAACACTGCAGGTTGTACCCGTGAAGCGATCGGATTTTCTGAACTCATGGAGAACTTCATGTTTCACAATGTTCCAGTTATAGGAGTAAGCAGGGATTCTTCAGCTTCACATAGAAAGTTCATAGACAAACAAGGACTAAAGATCAAATTACTTAGTGATCCTGATCACATTCTAACAGATGCAGCTGGGGCATGGGGCATCAAGAAGATGTATGGCAAGGAATTCGAAGGAGTCATACGTTCCACTTTCCTAGTAGGAAAAGACGGCATCGTAGAAGCCGCATGGAAAAAGGTAAAAGTCGACGGACATGCACATGCAGTGCTTGAACGCGCGATATCCCTTTCCGAGATGTGATCAAAGTATCTGTTTGAAATTATCTCCGTTGTACTGCCTATAGAAGGCTGTACCGTTCCGACCTATCTGTTCCTTAGGGGTTACGAAAACTCCTTCCATCACAGTAGCTACCTGAGGGAATGAAACACATTCATAATTCACTTTATTTTCGCCAGAATTTTTGAACATGCTGAGCTTTCTTCCATCGAGTGCCAGATCACTACAATTAGTAACGATGCCAGTGCCCATAGAGGCAGCTATCCTCGGTGCTATCTCAGCTCCTCTGATCGTTGAACCGACAAGAACTACTGCAGGTATCACACGTTCGCATACTGAAGTTATCGCTTCAGCGAATACTTCAGGATGAAAATCATTTAAACGAACATCCCTAACGTGATATAATGTATCTATACCGTAAGAAAAAGCCTCTTTGTATAGTTCTTTACGTTCAGGGCCTCCAAATATAACGCCGAAAACTCGGCCTCCTTTCATCTCGACGGCCTTGCCTACGATTTGTATAGAAACGGGTTCCATCTTCTGTACGCCATCACGTATCACAGTTTCAATGAAAACCAAAGTACCGTCAGCAGTAGACTGGTCCGTATCGTAATGATCTAGCATACCAGGTGGAAGCTTTCTCTCTCCACTACATGAACCAGTATTCTCTCCACTGCTGGAGCATGACCCACTTGCTGCACAACTGTCACATTCACTCATAAACATACCTCCTTAACACGAGAACCTTTGAAACCAACAGAACTTATTGCAAGTTCCAATTTTTCACGACCAAGAACTTCTATTTTAGCTTCAGAACTTATTTTTGAATATGGAATTTTTATTTTGTCCGCAAGTGAGATTATCGAACCGGTGGGTACACGACAACGTCTAACTTCGTTACCGTAATCTTGTATCACGAATATGCCATCATCATCTTGTCCGATCTCTGTAACATAGCAGAACTGCTGCGCTTTAAGCAAATGTGCCAGCATAGGCATTGTAGAACTATAACAGCTAAAGATCATAAGGTGCATATCAGGACAATATTTACCTATGAATGCCGCATATATCCTAGACATGGCCCAAGTATCAGAACCCATGAAATCCTTATCCATGAGACGATAAGCTTTTTTGGCGCCTCCTGAGATACATGTTCCAAGCATCTCATCCAATTTATCAGATCCTATCGAAATAGCGGTCATAGCGTCTTCTTTGGCCATCAAGGACTGTGCGGCACCGATCGCCGAAGAAGGGTCACCGATCACGGAAATAACGTAATCCATAAGACCACATAAGTCTGCAAGTCTATTAATATAATTAGTAGCCGAAAATATCCGATATACGAGGGATCATCGCCGCAGTAACAGCCTGTTCCGTCAAAGTCTTACGGTCCAACAAACCGTTACTAAGCATACCTATTGCACCTTGTTTCCTTCCGATATCCGTATTTCCATAAAGCTTGGAGATCGCTTCAGATACTGTTAGGCCATCTCGTACTAATGATGCCATCTTCTCAGGATAAACGAACCCGGATCCCATTCCAATAGTAATTTTTCCCTCGTTATCAAGAATGGCGCAATACTGAATATCGAAAAGTCCTTCTTCCATGTCGAAAACTCCGGCCTCTATACCCACAGACATTGTATGACCGCCTAAGGCGTTCTTTGCCCGATTGATAGCTCCTTTCTTGACATCTGACTCGAAGGGCTGTTCTGAGACGCCTGAATCCACGTCTACGGAGGTTATTCTAACGCTGCCGTATATTTTTTCCATTACGGTACGAACTGCCTCGATCTTCACAGGATTCATTGATCCGACGGAAATATCCAAAACATTACTGACTCCGTTCTTTCCATATCTTCCTTCAAAAATATCTCGGGAACTAATTTTTGAACCGTCGTCGGCCATTACCAACGGTACGATCGAAAATTCCAGCGGACGAATGCCACGAGACTTACGTTCATCGTTCAGCTTCTTACCGTTTGGAAGTGTTTCTTCCGTTAACACAAGAACATCCACAACATCCATGGATTCTCTTGGGCCGTATATATCGTCTATAACGAAGATCTCCCAAGGCTTGCCCATATTCTTAAGGTAAGATTCTAAAGAAGATGTTCTAAGTTCAAGAGGAACTACTACTTTACGTCCTTTAGATGCCATCTTATCGGATGTTATTCCTACAGAGATAGAATCACTGATATCAAAAGCGTGTTTTAACAAAGCTTTGTGACCATCATGTAAGATATCGAAAGTACCAGCTACGGCAGCACGCACCTTCATATCCCCTTTATTAAAATGAATAATGTGAAACCCACAAGTATCGCTAAGATGATGAAATAGTTCCTTAGCTTCTTTTTTACTTCCTTCCCAGAAGAATCCCTGCAAGTATCGTTACAGTAGTTACCAACACCGACGAACGCTTTGTTACAGTTGATGCAATGTCTGTGTTGCGGTATCTTTTCTACTTCGGCCATGATACATTATAAAAGTGCAGATAATAAAGGTTCACTCTGCCCGATCCATCTCATTATGCACTATTACAACACATTTGTCAGCGTGATGACTGCGTGGGCCTAAACATATACGGGCCGGCGAGTATGCCAAAAGAGCCTCTTCTTCCTCTTCCGTGAGATCTTTATCATCACCTAATACGAAGATCGGATTTTCAGGGAAATCAAAGTCCCGAACATCTGTGCCGTCCTCTTTTAAGTAAACGAATTCACCCTTATCAGATAGTAAAGTAAGCACATCATAGAACGACCTCCTGGAAATGTACACCCCAGGAGAAGATCTTATCTCTCCCTCCTGCGGAACTTTCTTAAGAAGTGCGTTACGGATAAGGGACGCTGTGCTCCTTTCATCAGGATTAAGATATCTTATATCGCTACCTGAGAACCTTACGGTCTTTGGTGCGTCGTCTCCGCCTTCCAATATAAGATAAACTTCCGTATCTTTGCGGATATCGTGGCTAAGGAAGAAAGCAGAGGTTACGCAACGTACCAATACGTCCAACCTACCTGCCCCTCCGCAAATATCGTCAAGTTTGAAATTAGGGGTGCTATATGCACGGTGACCGGTAACTACGAAATAACGCATTTATTCACTGTCCCATGTCTGCGTCCATTCCGCCGAACTGTTTCATCAGTTTTTTACGCATCTTACGGTCTTTTCCTATAGTGCCCATCATTTTCTTACTCTGATTGTACTGTTTCAGAAGTAAACGCACATCCTTGGTCTGAACACCAGCGCCAGCGGCGATCCTGTCCAGCCTCTTTCCCTTGATGATACCGGGCTGTTCTTTCTCTTCAAGGGTCATTGAATCCATTATTACTCTGAATTGAGATAACCGACTTTGCGATTCTGCGTAATCGATCTTGTCTTCCATTTTACTCATGCCGGGAAGCATGGACATGACCTTTTCCAACGGCCCCATCTTTGTTACTGCGGCCATCTGTTGATACATATCTACTAAAGTGAACTTGCCTGAAAGCATATTCCTACTGGCTTGTTCTATAGCCTCATCATCTCCGATCTCGTCTTTCGCGATCTGAGCAAGATATGAAAGATCCCCCATCCCCAATAGTCTTGAGATGAACCGATTAGCATTGAATGGTTCAAGATCACGTATGTGTTCGCCAGTACCTAAGAATATGATCCTTGCGTCTGTTTTTGATACTGCGGAAAGAGCTCCGCCGCCCTTTGCAGTACCATCCATTTTTGTTAGGATAACGCCGGTGACCCCAACGGCCTTATGGAAGGCCTCGGCTTGAGGTCCGGCCTGCTGACCGACCTGTGAATCTAATACAAGGATCCTTTCGTCAGGTTTAGCAACCGCATCGATGTCCTTTAACTCTTGGATAAGTTCGCTTTCTAGAGCGTGACGTCCGGATGTATCGACTATAACGATCTTCTTGTCTTTGAACGCTATCATACCGTTCTTTACGATTTTAGAGGCTTTCTTCTCGCCAGGTTCTCCGTAAACGTCCGCTCCGACCTTCTCTCCAAGTTGTTTTAACTGATCAAGAGCCGCAGGACGATAGACATCGGCGCCGATGAGTCCGACGGTAAAACCTTTCTTGATGAAATAATTTGCAAGTTTACCTGTGGTAGTGGTCTTTCCTTGACCGTATAGGCCGACCATCATGATTTTCTGAGGTTTAAGCTGAAGTCCTTCGCCGTTATCTAACAATGATACTAATTCATCATAGATAATGTGAATAATATTCTCCTTTGGACTTTTTCCAGCGGGGGCTTTTTCGTTAAGTGCCCGTTCCTGTACGCCGGCAGTAAGTTGTAAGACCAATTGTACATTAACATCGGCTTGAAGGAGAGCACGCTGCAGATCCTTGGTAACCTCTTTGATGAGATTTTCATCTACTGATGAGGCACCACTTATTTTTCCAAGGACGTTCCTTAGTGACTTTCCTAGACCTTCCATAACCATAGAAACATTTCCTTGATGTGCTACTAGATATTATAGATTTTAGATTGAAAGAAAGAATATCAATAGAAATAATAGATAATATAAGTGCGGGAAGAGGCCAGCCGGTTAGAAGGGATGGGATGCACTCTACAAAACTGACCTGTTCCCCGTATAACTTGATTGACG
>CAYIZM010000021.1:0-13369 GCA_964368015.1 uncultured Methanomassiliicoccales archaeon | reverse complement strand
TGAGAATTAATCAAACCAGTGTAAGCGCTAAAGATATGGAAAAAATGCTCGCCGTAAGTCCATACAACAGGATCGCGCTCGAGGGCACTGAGCACATCAGTGGTGTCAAGATATTCGACACCACCCTGAGGGACGGAGAACAAGCTCCGGGAATAGCTCTAAGCTCCGATGACAAGGTCCGTATAGCCGCGGCGCTGGATGATCTAGGCGTAGACATAATAGAGGCTGGGTTCGCAGCATCATCCCAATCTGAGAAGAATACTCTAAAAAGGATAGCGGAAAGTCGTCTTGACGCTCAGATCTGTAGTCTCGCTCGCAGTGTCACATCGGACATAGATGCGGTGCTGGACACTGGGCTTGGTTCTATACACACATTCATCGCAACTTCGGACCTGCACATGAAGTACAAGCTGAAGATGACGCCTGAACAGGTCAAAGAGCGCGCGGTAAAAACCGTAGAGTACGCAAAGGACCACGGCCTGAACGTACAGTTCTCCTGTGAAGATGCCACTCGTAGCGATCTAGACTTCATGAAAGAAATTCTGATAGCCGTACAGGAAGTCCACGTCGACTCGATAAACATTCCTGATACCGTAGGCGTGATAACTCCTAAGGCCATGGCATATCTGATATCTGAGATCAAAAAGGTCGTTAAAGTTCCTATCGCAGTACATTGTCACAATGATATGGGTCTAGCGCTGGCCAATACCATAGCCGCCGTAGAGGCTGGAGCTAGGATCTGTCACGTATGTATGAACGGTATCGGAGAACGTACAGGTAATGCATCTATGGAAGAGCTGGCTCTGAACCTGTTCGCTAACTATGGTGTTGAAACTATAGAACTTTCTAAGATAGGTCAGACGTCGAAACTGGTGGAACGTATCACAGGTTTCCCCATGTCTTATAATAAACCGATAGTCGGACGTAACGCATTCGCCCATGAGTCAGGGATTCACGTACACGGTGTAATGAGCAACACAGCAACATACGAACCCTTCCTTCCTGAACTGGTCGGCGTCGACCGTCACATTGTCATAGGTAAACATTCAGGTGTACACTCGGTCCAAGGTAGACTAGAAGTTCTTGGCATCGATTTCCCTGAAAAACACATGGACGGGCTGATGGCAGCCATTAAAGATATCGCAGTCGGCGGAAAGCAGATAGATGATGCTGAACTGATAACTATAGCAGACCACATAATGTGGAAAAAGGTCACAACTGAAAATGATGTAGACCTGATGGAGTTCGCAGTCTTCACCGGGAAAGATATAACATCTACTGCCACTGTGACGGTGGACATCGCAGGGGAGAGACGCACCGTATCTGAGATAGGGGTCGGCCCCGTCGATGCTGCGATAAATGCAATTAGAAAAGCGGTCAACGACAAAATGTCGATGGAAGAGTACAAACTGAGCGCCATCACAGGAAAAAGCGACTCCATATGTGAAGTTACCGTGATGGTAAAGAACGTTCAGGGCGATGGTTCGATGTCCGTGGGAAAAGCCGTGGGTGTCGACATCGTAGAAACATCTGTTGATGCGACGATGGCCGCCATCAACAGAGATTATGCCAGACAGAGGAATGATAATGGGAAAGACAATAGCTGAGAAAATACTCTCAGAGAAATCGGGCACCGACGCTTACGCCGGGCAGATCGTAGTCGCAGAGATAGATTACGTAATGGTAAATGACGTCACAGGACCGATCGCATTCAGAGAATACGAGAAACTGAAGACAGACAAACTCTACAAGGATAAATTGGTCCTAATACCTGATCACTATGTTCCCAATAAGGACATACTTTCTGCTGAACAGGCGAAAGAGATGAGAGAGTTTGCATCTAAGCACGATATCAAGAACTACTTTGAGGTCGGACGAGGAGGCGTATGTCACCAAGTAATGGTCGAAGAAGGATATGCAGCACCAGGCAGACTTATCGTAGGTGCAGATTCACACACATGTACATATGGTGGGATCAACGCATTCTCCACAGGTATCGGATCTACCGAAGCCTGTGCGGCATTCTCAACTGGACGTCTTTGGTTCAAAGTTCCGGAGACTATAAAGATAGAGCTAACAGGCAAATTTGTCAACGGTGCTTGTGGTAAGGATCTAATATTGAAGATAATAGCGGACATAGGCGTGGACGGAGCTAACTATAGAGTCTTAGAGTTCCACGGCCCAGGGATCGCAAACATAACTGTTTCTGATCGTTTGTCCGTTTCTAACATGGCCATCGAGGCCGGAGGAAAAGCGGGTATATTCCCATGTGATAAATTCACTGAGGAGTACATCAAAAATACTGCTAAAGGTAAGTGGAAGGCAGTGGAGGCGGATCCCGACGCAAAATATTATTCTGTGTTAAAATACGATCTTTCTAAGATCGTACCGATGGTCGCTTACCCACATCTTCCAGAGAACGGACGCCCAGTAAAGGATGCTGACGTAATAATTGATCAGGCCTACCTTGGGTCATGTACCAACGGACGCATAGAAGACATGAGGATAGCCGCTGAGATAGTCAAAGGCCGCAAGGTGGCCGATGGTGTAAGATTCCTCGTCGTACCTGCATCTCAGAAAGTGGTCATGCAGATGATCGACGAAGGCATCATGAAAATATTCCTTGAAGCCAACGCATTCGTTTCTGGACCTACCTGTGGGGCATGCCTCGGAGGGTATATGGGAATACTTGCAGCTGGGGAAAAAGCCGTCTCATCTACCAATAGAAACTTCATTGGAAGAATGGGAGATAAGAATTCAGAAGTCTATCTTGCTGGTCCCGCAGTAGTGGCCGCCTCTGCAATAGCAGGTAAAATCGTTACTCCTGAACAATTGGAGGATATCAGATGAATAAAATTAAAGGTAGAGTTTGGAAGTTCGGCGACAATATCGATACCGATCAGATAATTCCTGCAGAACGTCTTGTTTCTGCCAATCTGGAAAATCTGAACGATTTCATTTTTGAGAAGGTCAGACCAGGATTTGCGCAGAAGGTAAAGAAAGGCGACATAATCGTCGCCGGAAAGAATTTTGGATCAGGCTCCTCAAGAGAGCATGCACCTCTTTCATTGATACAGGCTGGATTCTCTTGTATCGTAGCAGAATCCTTTGCTCGTATTTTCTATAGGAACTCGATGAATATCGGGCTTCTTCTTGTAGAATGCAAAGTAGATACGGAAGAAGGAAGCACTATATCCGTAGATGCTGAAAAAGGAGAGGTCACGGCAGGTAACAAAGTCTATACGTTCCCGCAATATCCTCCATTTATCAGTGAAATGGTCAAGTCCGGAGGACTTATGAACCTGGTCAAAGAGGGAAGATTATGAAACATCTGGCTATAATTCCTGGAGATGGTATAGGCAAAGAAGTGATCGATGCCGGATTAGAAGTCTTCGACGCTATAGCTGAGATCTCAACTTTCGATTATGACGGTGAAGTCTTCGACATAGGTGCAGATAGATATCTTAGAACAGGGGAGCTCCTTACCGACGAGGACATCGACGATTTTAGAAAGAAAGATGCGATCTACTTCGGTGCGATCGGAGACCCAAAAGTAAAACCTGGAATCCTTGAACAGGGAGTCCTACTAAAGATGAGGGCCGTGTTCGACCAGTACATAAACATGAGGCCGGTCACATCATGGTTCCCTTTCGTTCCGCTTAAAAGAGAAGTTCCATTCAACATGATGTTCCTCAGAGAGAACACCGAGGATTTCTACATGGGCGCAGGGGGAAAATTCGGCCCATCATATAACGGTAATCAAGTATCGCTTTCGATAAAAAGGGAACTTTACGATCTGGATATCAATATGAACGCAGACCCGTCAAATGATGACGACTTTGCATTCGAGATAGGATTCCTTTCAAGAAAAGGGGTCACTCGTTTTGCAGATTACGTATGCAGGTTCGCTTTGGCTCGTGGAGACGATAAGGTCACACTAGTTGACAAAGCGAACGTCATTACGAGTATGTACGGCATGCAAAGAGAGATATTCGAAAAGAAGACCCAAGAATATGGTCTCGAACTGGACTTCATGTTCGTTGACGCTATGGCCATGGCCATGGTGGTCCGTCCTGAAACATTTGGTACCGTAGCTGTGCCAAATCTTTTCGGTGACATACTTACCGACCTTGGAGCGCAACTCCAGGGAGGGCTTGGTATGGGCTGTAGCGGAAACATCAATCCTGATGGTGTAAGTATGTTCGAACCTATCCACGGTTCAGCACCGGACATCGCAGGACGCGGTATCGCTAATCCGATAGCGGCGATATTAGCTGCGCAGATGCTTCTTGAGGACCAAGGTTATCCCGGAGAAGGTAAGCTTATTCATCAGGCGGTAACAGAGTGCCTTAAAGAGAATAAGACGACCCCTGATCTTGGCGGTAAACTTAATACTAAAGAAGTTGGAAGCGCCGTTGCAGAAAAGATCCTCAGTTGGAAGGACTGATGAATACTCTGGACCTCACATCTGAATATGATTCCTCGGATATTGCTGAAGCTATTGCTGCAGCTTTACAACCGGACAATGGAGAATATGTTAAGATGGAGGTTCGCGAGAAAACTATTTATTTTAAAATGGAGGCCAAGTCGGCCGGTTCCCTTAGGAACGCGGCCGACGACCTCTTAGCTTGTTTAAAGATTGCTGAAGAGGCTTCAGGCCTCATCAGAATTTCCGCTTCGGATCCTGACGGCGACCCCTCTACTGAATGACATTATTTCCTTCTGGGTCATCATCGCTCTTCCAGTTGCGAGCACATTATCGTTCCTGTCTGTTACGATAACTTCATCCATCGGTCTAAGACCTGGGTCGCAACCTATAACAAACTGACAGAATGCGTTACGACCTTGGGTGACATATGGTATGGAATCGTCATTTACGGTTACACGCATGAACGGAGCGGATACTTCCTTGGCTATTCTAAGGGCGCCTTCTGTTTTAAGCGTGTATAATCCATCGCCAGCTCTCATCGAGAGGATGTGCACCCCGTCGGATATCACGTTGCGTATACGTTCGGTTTTCCTGCTTTTAACGAATTCAATATTTCCGCGGAATAAAGCCTTGGTGGCAGATATACCGAATTGATATCTTGAAACTGCTAAAGCACGAAGCATATCAGCATCATATTCTAATGTGCCAGTATCTTCGATGTCTTCAAATTTAGCCGTTTCTTTAAAGTTAAATCTCTCAAGGAAATCCATCGTAAGTGCCAAAGACCTATCTTCGGTCTCACGATCGGTTATCTGTGGGAAAAGAGATTGGGATAACGGATAAAGTTCATCAAGTTCTGCAGGTACGGGACCAAAAGGTGTAACGACTATCGGCGTATACCCGTTGCGTCTAGCTACGTCGAATTCTTTAGCGTAAGGGCGACTGTATGGTTTACTGGGGGTATCGTTGAAAAGCATTGCTTTGTCGGTCGACGGAACATATCGATTGAAAACTCGGGATTCATATCGTTGGAAAACAGGACGATTGTACGTTTCAGAACCAGTATAGAAAAGTGCACCTTCCCGGCTGATCGGATCATGTATTTCCATAAAGCTAATGTATTCTCTGAGTCTTCTTAGTCCATCTAACATAGCGGGATGAGCACGACATCTTATTTCTGTCAGTTCCCATAACTTTCCTTCTCTGATGTATCTTTTTACCGTTTCTAATTCAGTGGTGATCTCATAAAGATTATGTCTGGCTATTGTCCCTTCACGATCACGGCTACTTAATTTTCTAAGAGATTCAAGTGTATGATCCTTACATGCCGGACATTTACAATTCAATGTTAGCATATCCTGTAGACGTGAAGTTCCGTCAACGAACATCATTCGGTCGTCACGTGCAAACTTCGCATATGATGCAGAATCAAAAAGATCGCATCCCATCAGGGCAGCAAATGCTAATATCATAGGATGACCGGCTCCAAAAAGATGCACAGGACGTCCAGGATTCAGCCCCATCTTGGAGCTCATTATAACATCCACTAGCTCAGTATATCGATATTGCTCCATCAGTGGTACAACACCGCCGATAGGATGAATATCTATATCCATAGTAGCCATTTTCTCTGCGCAATAGGTCCTTAGGTCGTTGTATATCGATCCTTGTATGACGCCGTTGAGATGCATGTCTCCTTTCATATCGCATGCTTCTTGGGTTCTTATCAACGTTTCTTCAGTAGCCCATTTTGTTTTCTCTTTAGTCCACTCTGGCTCTGTAAAGATATCTAGAACAGTTCCGATATCGGTACCGATGCTTTTCTGGAATTCGATGATCTCCGGATTTGTAAGATCTACTTCGCCATACATATGACTCTGAAAAGTTCCTGAGTCGGTCATTATAATGCCATCAAAATCAAGCATCTTGTGTAGACCTTCTGTAAGAGCCCTCTCTTTAAGCTCAGGATTATTCTTTATGATGTATGAATTAGTAATAAGCGCGCCAAATCCGAATACGTCATGGAGTTCCTTCGCATGAACGGTATTAATTTTAGGATTAATAACGGGTAATAAAGCTGGCGTCTCGATAGTTCCTGAAGCGGTCTCTAACCTACATATGCGTGATAGACCGTCTCTTTTGAGAAGTTCAAAGTTGACCATTTTCACATGATCCTGTTTTTGATGGAGTCAGCATAGATTTTTGATATAGCATTTTTCATCATGACATCCGGAATATCTTCGATATATTCCCTCTCCCAATCCATAGTCGGTCTTTCAAATTTAATGAATGAAGGACCTCCAACATTACACGCATCTTCTAGATCTAGTGTTTTTATCTCTAATCCGTCCAAAATATCGTGAACGTCTTTTCCATTTATAAACACAGAATTTTTTCCATCGGTCTTGACATCAGTATATTTCGCTGAGATGTCGGCCATCAACATATCTGCTACAAGTCCCATAATATAATTTTTCATTTCTTCGTTACTTTTACGCCTAATGATATCTAATTTAGGGGGTTCCGAGGAGTGTCTGTACTCTATGTCGATCATTGCCATGTGCAGTCAATCAACGCATATGTTAAAAGGATTGTTGATAACCTGCCTCAGGCACAATTAAAATACTTTCTTTGTGTACCACGGATGTATGTCAGGTCACAATCCAGACGATTTCAAGTTTGTTATCCTTGTAAGGAACGACGTCAAGATGACAAAAGGTAAGATCGCCGCACAAGTGGCGCATGCCGCTGTGAATTGTGCCTTCGCATCTAAGAAAAAGGATTTGGCTAAATTCAATAAATGGTTTGACTCTGGTCAGGCTAAGGTTGTTCTGAAGGTTGATTCTTTACGTGATCTGTACGAGTTCAAAGCCGTTGCAGAGGCCCTTGGAATACCATGTTCTCTAATAATAGATGCAGGAAGGACCCAGATAGAACCAGGAACAGTCACTTGTCTCGGCATAGGCCCAGAAAAAGTTTCTGTGTTGGATAAGATAACTGGCGAATTAAAGATGCTTTGATCAAGCATTGAAATTAGTTTTCAATTCTCTTATTAAGATCTTTAGGTTATCTGACCTCATAGCAGAGGATCTGATACATACGCCAGAGCCACCATTTGATGCTATATGCTTTATATTGTATGAATTTATTCCGCCTATTGCATATACTGGCACATTAACAATATCAAAAATATCCTTGATAAGTTCAGGTCCCTTTGGAACTGCGTTAGGTTTAGATTCCGTTTGAAATATAGGGCCGGCAATAAGATAATCGGCCCCTAGTTCCGTAGCCTCTTTAGCTTCTTTAATAGAATGAACTGAAACACCTATGGATGTTAATCCCTCTCGATCGGTAAGATTACGCATTGTTTTAAGAGGCAATTGCACGTTCTCTATCTTCATCGCTCTGGCCACGTTCACATTTGTATTAATGCATAAAGGAACGCCGTATTCTGTGCATATCGATAGACACTCGATCGCTAAATACTGGTACTCTGGGCCGATAAGATCTTTTTCTCTAAGTATTATCATATCAACTCCCGAATCGGAAATAGCTGCAATCTGTTCAGCAAAGGGCTTGATCATTATCTTTCGATCTGTTACGACAAATACTTTACACTCCATTCAAACCCTCACATAATCATTAAAAATAGGTTGCCTTCCGTTTGCTAAAAGAGCGTTTTTGATCTCTTCTAAGCTTCTCGGATCAGATATATCGAACTGAGCATCTCCTTTTTCAGTTCCGGAATGTTCTCCTATTCCTACACTAACCCCTGCAGACATCTTTGTGGCGCATATTTTCACTATGTTATCTCTAAAAATAGGACGCTCTCTCGTGGATATTGTTTGTCCTGCGTAGGGCATGAACAATCGATAAGCCATGGCTACCTGTAGAAGCTGGGATTCAGATACGGTGTTCTCGGCATCTTCATGATTAATAAAAGGTCTAAATCTAGGAAGAGAGAATGAGATCTCTGCATGCGGATATCTTCTCTGTATCTCTTTAGCATGAATTCCACAGGCATACGAATCTTTTCTAAAATCTGCAAGACCCAGCAACGGAGAGAATCCTACACCTCGCATGCCACCTCTAAGTGCTCTTTCTTGGGAATTGAACCTATACGAGTATATTCTTTTCCGTCCGCCGGGATGAACCTTTTGATAAACATCGGTGTCATAGGTCTCTTGGAAAACTGTTACGTAATCGGCACCGGCATCCCGCATTTTCTTATATTCTGCGGTGTTCATAGGATAAATCTCTAATCCGATATTAGTAAAATATTTTGCAGCCTTCTTAACTAATTCTTCAATGTAATCAGGATCAGAATGAGTGCGGGACTCCCCTGTGAGTAAAAGTATCTCCTGTAGGCCCGTAGATGCTATCGCTTTCATTTCTATATCGATATCATCACCTATCAGTTTTGCGCGATGGATCTTATTAGTACGATTAAAACCACAGTATACACATTCGTTACTGCAATAGTTAGAAGCGTATAGCGGAGTAAATATGCTCACTGTATTTCCAAAGTGTTTCATAGTTTCTTCTCTGGCTCTTTCTGCGATCTGCTCTAAGAAAGGTTCTGCTGCCGGAGATAGAAGGGCTCCAAAATCCTTTTCACTTAAATTATCTGATTTAATTGCTGAGAGAACATCATCGTTGCTGTACGAATCCTGATCGTATTTAGTAAAACGTTCTAGAACGCCTTTCATGAGTCCTGGGTCTATGTATTCCATGCCCTCTTCATAATCTTCGGCGTCTGTAAAGTCTCTCATTTTAATCCTCTAAAAATCCTGTCAGAGGACTGGAGGCCTCGGCTTTTTCTTCAAGCACCCTTCCTGGGCCGGACAGATATCCAAGACGTCCTGCTTCTATCGCCATCTTAAAAGCTTTAGCCATAGTAGCTGGGTCATTTGCAGTTGCAATAGCTGTGTTTGCCATTATTGCAGCAACTCCTAGTTCCATCGCTTCACATGCCTGGGATGGTTTACCTATACCTGCATCCACAATTATTGGGAGATCGATCTCGTCAACCAGTATCTTTATGAAATCTCTTGTAAGTAGACCTTTGTTACTCCCTATCGGTGCGCCTAACGGCATTATAACATCTGCTCCCGCCTCTTCCATATCCCTGGCGGCTGAAAGGTCAGGCATCATGTAAGGCATAACAATGAAATCTTTCGCCTTAAGTTTTGCAACGGCTTTGGTAGTTTCTGCATTATCAGGTAGAAGATATTTTGAATCGCGGATTATCTCGATTTTAATGAAATCCCCGCATCCTAATTCTCTTGCTAATTCGGCTATCCTTACGGCTTCGTCTGCGTTCCTGGCACCAGACGTGTTAGGTAAAAGGATGATCCCTTTCGGCATGTAATCTAAAACGTTCTCCATACCTCCTACGTTAGCTCTTCTAACTGCTAATGTAGCCATTTCTACGCCACCGTTCTCTATTACGGTTTTCGTCATATCAAGGCTGAATTTTCCTGATCCGAGAATAAATCTGGATCTGAATTTATGCCCTCCGATGTTTAAAAGATCAGATTTCAATTTTTTCATCTTCCATTCCGTATATTAATCTTAGAATTAAATTTGCTTGGTGTCCTGCGCATACGATCACTCGCGGTGCGTGCATTTCGTCCGATTCAGAAGTACCGTCTCCACATACATACAATTTATTGAATTTATGTTTAGTAGTAATATTGTTAGGAGATTCTAAACCAGATATGCCAGTGCCTGAAACTATGTATGTTCCAGGCATTTCTGATAACAATGTGTTTACGAGCATCGCTTTAGCTTCTGCAGAATCTAAAGCTTCGCAAACAATGTTACATCCTTTAAAAACTTCAAAGATATTATCTTCTTTTAATTGAACATCATAAAGTTCTGGTTTTAGATCTGGATCTATTTTTTTTAATATTTCTGAACAAGCCACGGTCTTCTTTTTACCGATATGCTCTTTAAAATATATTTGTCTATTAAGATTTGATTCTTCAACGGTATCAAAGTCAACAAGAGCCAGATCTTTAATTCCTGAACGTACGAGCATCATTGCAACATTAGATCCAAGTCCGCCGAGACCTGCAATGCCGACTTTCAAATCATCCGCCTCCGACAAAGTTAACGATCTCCATGGAATCTGTATCTTTAAGAATTATTTCGTCGAAGGTTCTTCTTGGAGATATCTTGCCGTTCAGCTCTACTGCTATCCTTGATATGTCATATTGAGATGATATTAGGAAATCCTTTAATGTGGTTCCTTCTGAAATCTTAATTTCTTTTCCGTTTATGATCATGGACAATCAGCAACCGTGCTTTCTACATAGAACATTATCGTTTATTCAGGTTCTGGAGTATGTGGTCTGACTTTCAATATAGAGTCTCTTAGACTATGTGCTGCCTTTTTTATATCCTCGGCTCCAACAACGGCCGATATAACTGCAGCAGAATCTGCTCCAGCACGAATAACATCTTTGATGTTTCCTAAATTTATCCCGCCTATGGCCACCAAAGGAATATCCGGCACAGCTTTTCGTATATTGATTATAGCATCTAGTCCTAATCCGTCACCAGCGTCATCTTTTGTTTTAGTATTGAATATGGACCCTATGGCAATATAATCGGCTCCGCCTTTGTATGCTTTTATGGCCTCTTCTACAGTTGAAACAGATATTCCAATTATCTTTTCATCGCCCATAAGGCGCCGGGCGTCTGCCAAAGGAATATCGTCCTGACCTAAGTGAACTCCGTCGGCATCAGATGCCATTGCAATGTCGATCCTATCATTAACAATAAAGATCCTATTCATCTCGTTGGCGATATTTTGTATTTTTTTGGATTGTGCCAGCATCTCAAAACCAGATGTATTCTTCATTCTAAGCTGTACAACTTCTGCACCGCCTTCGTATGCAAGTTTAGCTACTTCAAAGTCCGTCTTTCCTTTGGAAAGGGATGAATCGGTTATAACATATAGATCAAACATGAGGCATCATATCGATATAGGGTTTAATTCAATTGTTTTAATGTGAATTATTCACATTACGATAATAAAAGAAAAAAAGAATTATTAACGGGCCGAAGCCCGCATTAAAGTTTAGAAACCGCAACGCTTGCTGAGTTCACAAGGCATGTACATCGGACGGACGGGCTTACCTTCCGTCTCTTCAATTATCCGATCTATCAATTCATCGATGGTCATATCGACATCCCTGTTCTCAGATCTAACGTAGACTCTTAGATTAAGGGATTCGATCTCTTGTTCACCGATGACTGCAGCATACGAACACCAGTCTTGTTTTGCTAGACGGACCTTCTTTCCGACGGTAGCGTTAGTCTCGTCTACAGAAACACGTATTCCTGCATCACGTATCTTCTCGGCAAGTTCAAGCGTCATCTTCTCGCAGTCTTCGTTCTTTGCCATCAGTCTAACTTGTTCTGGCGTGATCCAAACTGGAAGATATCCGGGAACTCCGGTCTTTTCAAGATAGACTGCTGTGTCTAGTAAAGCATACATCCATCTTTCTATCGAACCAATTACGGCACAGTGCAATATTACTGGATATTGTTTCTCTCCTTCCTCATCTGAATATTGGATCCCAAATCTTTCTGCGTTACCGGTATCTATCTGAACGGTTCCGATCTCTCTAGGCCTCTTCAATTGGTCTAGCATGTGGTATTCGATGTTTACTGTCCAGTAGTAGTTAATTCCCTCAGGATAGATGTGTATAAGCGCATCTCTACCGTGTTCTTTACATAACTTAAGGATAAGGTCCTTGTTATCTTCGAAAGCCTGTCTAGATGAGAAGTTAACGAGCATATCGTAATCTCTACCGATGTTCTCGATCTCATCGTAGATTTTACCATCAAGCATAAGGAAATTTTCCTGTGCTTCCGGAATATCTCTGCACATTACGTGGAAATCAGGCATATTGAGCCTTCTGGTCCTGAAGCAGAGCATCGTCTCTCCGGACTGTTCCATTCTATATGCATCCGCAACTTCGAATGCTCCGAAAGGCATGTTCTTGTAACTGATGTTCCAATTGCGGATCATTGCGAACTGCTGGTGACATGCAGCGTATCTAAGAATGAATTTCCTTTTTCCTGTGTCGATAGAATAAAGTCTGTCTCCAAAAAGGTCTGCATGTTCTTTCACAGCAGGTTCGTCAAGGGAGAACATATTCGTGCCTTTAATGTTGTAAACTCCAAATCCAGAATCATTGACCATCTCGGTGGCATAATCGGCTATCAGATCGAACATCATCGCGCCATGAGGTGCAAGGCTCATGTGCCCAGCATCTGACATGGATTCCCATTGAATTCCAAATTTCTTACAAAGTCTTAGATAATCTGGTTCTTTGATCGCTGGAGCTTCTTTTCCGAGAGCTTCTTTATCGATCATGTATCTAATGCAATCGGAAGTCGATTTGTACTTATCAATGGATACTTCTTCTCCTTCTGGCGTTAGGATAAAGTAAGTATCCTTTCCCTTTGGTTCTGAGGCCTTTGCGGATTTACCTGTAATGTCTCTTGAAAGTTCGGACAATGGATGCCCTTTACATTTGATATCAAAAGACTTGTACCATCCGAATGGTGCTCTTACGACCTCGGTACCGTCAGCGGCGATCATCTTCTCCATCATGTTCAGCAATTGTATGCTGATCTTTGGATCTGCCAGATCTTTGCTTAGATGAGCATACGGATAGAGCATGACCCTCTCGGCCCCAACTTTTTCTTTCGTGGAAAGAATATCTTTGGCGGCCTCGGTGGCAACATCCTGGATTGCTTCTTCATCACTGCTTTCTACAGTGATGAACGCAACAAGTACCTCTTCCATCTCATTCTTGTGAAGGTCGTCGGGAATCTCCTCGGCGACTTTTGTTTTCTCCTTAGCCTCGAACTTCATTGAGTCCGCGTGAATATACAGTGCCTTCATTGGACCATGTCCTT
>CAYIZM010000020.1:0-14367 GCA_964368015.1 uncultured Methanomassiliicoccales archaeon | reverse complement strand
TTTGACCAAAAAAACAGAAGTTCTCGGTCGTATTTACATGTTGAAAATGACATTTATTGTTCACAAATCCTTAGGGGGTATCCCGTATCTATGCGAGATACCCCCCGTTTATAATATAATTTTTGTTTAAAAAAGAAAGAAGTTCACTTTTTCTTCTTATCTTTCTTATCTTTCTTTTTGTCTTTTTTGGACTTCTTTTCTGTTTTGGTGTCTTTCTTAGACTTTTTGTCCTTTATCTCTTTGTTTTTCAATTTCAATTCTTGCTTCTTGGATTTCTTGTCCTTTTCATCTTTCTTAGATTTCTTGTCTTTCATATTTTTCACATCCTTTTTGTCTTTTTTCTTATCTTTCTTAGATTTAGATCGATCGCAATTACAACACTCTTCGAAGTCTTCTTCGCTAGCGTCTGTAAAGATCAGGTCATAAAGTGTATCTTCCATTACAGCTGCTCGACCAAGTTCTATCAGAACACTGTCGCAGTCTGCTATGGCGTCTAGAAGCTCTCCATTGGACAGAATCTTCATTCCCACTGAATAGAACACATCATCTAGCACGTCGTCGAAGTAATCGCCTCTGATCGCGTCTGCTAATTGTTCCAGGTCCCTGTCTTCCTCGCTAAGATCTTTTAGATAGATCTCGTAGATCTCTGTTGTATCGTAATTAGGTATCTCGTCCGGGTCGTAATCCAGATCGCTAATGTCGCATTCCGTTTCCGTAAGGTCGGATATGACTGTACGGTATCCGACAACATCGGATTGAAGGAAATTGATCAGGTCCCCGTATTTTTTCTTATTAGCCTCGGACCTTGCACGTGAAAGATTTACTTTCATCTCTTCGATCTCGACCATTTTACGGTCTACTGCCGATTGCAATACCTCGACGTCATCATAGTCGTAGAATTCGTTAATCTCTGTTTCTGGCATAATGCACGATTCTTTCACCTGCGTCTCTGCCGTGTTTTTCAAAGCTTTTTCCTCTGCAGTTATATCGATATTTTTATCGGTCATACGGATTCCTCCAAAATCGATATAGTATCCAATTTATTATATCATTACCTAGTAACTGAATATTTTCTATTCTTTATTTGGAACCAGATGTATGTTATTCAGCATCTTTTCTCTATGACTTTACATTCAGTATCGCAGAATGGACATTTATTGAGAATTATTTCTTCTCCGTTCTCATTTAGAGCTGCAATAGATGGGCCTTTATACGAATCAACGAAAAAGATGTTATCATTCATCATGAAGTCCAGCATGTCCTTACAACATGCGCCTTCGATACCGTTATTTGAAACCTCTAGATTCAATAAAGGTCTCGAGTTCAGAACGGCTCTACGTTCTTTTATGTAAAGTTCATTAACTCGATCGTAGTCCTCATTTGCCCCTGGATATCCGAGATTAGCTGCCATTCCGTATAGACGGATGGAACTTACGAGATCTCTATTGATACCGCTACCATTCTCGTACAAGAATGCAAGATAATATACTGCACGGGGGTCCATTCGAGTGGTGAGACTTTGTAGGAGTTCGTAGGCTTCGTTCTCTGTTTTTTCTTTGATAGAACCAGAGGCGATCAATATACCTAGCTCTCTTTTTGCTGGAAGATTCTTATTGTCTATTGCTTTTCGAAGCCATTTCTCAGCTTCTAAGAAGTCTTGAGGAATTTCCTTGCCTTCGATGTAAAACATTGCCAATTGATATTGGGCCTCGGGATTTCCCTCTTCAGCAGATGATATGATGCCGTCTATTGCCATATATGGGGATTGGGCACATCGTTTATAAGTTCATTTAATGAATTAATCCACGTCTACGCCGTTGTCAGCAGCTAATTTTATCCATTTTTTTGATTCTTCAAGATTCATCTCTGTACCGTAACCATCCCTGTAGCATATTCCTACAGCGTACATTGAATCTGCAACTCCTTGAAGTGCTGCGGCCAAGAACCATCCGAAAGCAATATCTGGATCCTCATGTACCTGTAACGAATCCCTTGAGTATACGATCCCAAGACGGTGCATGGCAAAGGCGTCACCTTCTTTTGCAGATCTCTCGTACCATTCTACGGCTTGAGCGAGATCGACATCGGTACCTATTCCGTATTCAAGGGAAACGGCGTATCTGAACATAGCATTCATATTCCCGGCTTTGGCTGCTATGCCGTATAGTCTGAATGCCTTCTCTTCATCCTTTGGAACTCCGAGGCCTTCTTCATAAAGATATGCTAAGCTATTCCGTGCTTCTTGAAAGCCTGCGTTAGCTGCTTGTTTAAAAAGATCCGCGGCTTTGATGTAATCTCTTTCTACCGTCATTCCATCCATGTAAGCGGTCCCGAGATAGAGTTTGGCTTCTTGGGATCCTGCTTCAGTGGCTTTACGAGCATAATCAACCGCTTTCACCGCATCTATTTCAAAATATTGTCCTACAAAGAACATCTTTACTAAGAAAAGCATAGCTTCGAATTGCCCAGCCTCGGCAGCTTCTTCGAGATAACGATAACCTTTGTTCTCATCAGATTCGGTCTCGATCCCAAGCACTAATGAAAGACCATATGCATATTGACCATCCATATTTCCGGAGTCAGCTAAAGCACGGACCTCGTTGAAGTCCATCTCGATCTTTCCTTCAGGTGTCTCAAAAACATAGTTCTTTTTGTCGCCAGCCATATTACGTATTAACTGTATGAGTATACTTCAACTTATCCCGAAGACTGCTGAAAACGAAGAATAAATTCGAAACATGGAGGTATTTTTACGTTTTATTCAGTAAGATTTAAGCTATTGTTAATCTTGCTATACTATATAAAAGAAAGTTGGATAAATAGCATTTAATACATACCTGTTGATTATAGTATATGGCAAAAAAACCTGCCGTAGTCGCTGATAAAAAGGTTGCTCCAACTGTAAAGAAGGAAGAGCCTAAAAAAGGCGGTTGCGCTGTCAAAAAGAAGAACTGAAACTTAGTGAAGTTCTAAAACTATTAGTTGGGGACAGGTGACTGCCCCCGTTTTTTCATCTATGTTTTGTCTTCATTTTAGTTAAGAATTTTTCACACTCTTTCCACTCAGGAAATGATCTTTCTAAAGATCTGAATTCTTTATCATGCGCTCTCCTGTGAGGTCTATATCCTCTACGCATATGCAACGTCTCGTGATACGTAACGTAATCCAATACTTTCTCGGGAACATTTTCTGAATCTAAGGAAGATGATATGGTGATCACTCGGAACACTGGATTGCAGCTCCCGATCTTTGTGTAACTAGGACGGTCCGTCCAAGTGTAATACGAATTATGTATGTCCTCCGGGCATATCATGTTCGCATCCATCAACCGATCAAGTGACTCTCCTATCTCTCGGTCCTTTCCTACTGTTGTACGAGAGACATTACGGCTTCTTTGCAGATACGTAGGACGTTTAGCTAATACGAAATCATCCGACGTCACCCAGTCTATGTATTCAGAACTGTATACATTTTTACTTCCCATGGAACGTGCGATAACGGAATCAAGAAAATCGTACAGTATTTCGGTAGGTGCGTCGGATACGTAATCGGATACCTTGTATGTTTTTTCAATACCTGTGCGATTCCATGCAACTTTAAAATCTTTAAAATTCTCAAAGCTGGCACCTTTTATAGGTTGACAATATTTAGATGAAACTTTACAAATGATATCATAGAGATACTCATTGTCTTTCATTCCTGGCCCTCTTGATCACAGCATCCTTCTGTTCTTGTTTTCCCGCTACTGTACGTTCAACGAATATCTCTTCGCCATCCAATGTTTTGCCAGTATAGTACATCAAAGTCGATATCGTAGAAGGCGTAGGGGTGAATATCTGTATCTGTTCAGGATTAGTTTTTAATCTTCTTGTGCAGAACCTGCTTAGTTCCTGCATATCCCTCAATGTACAACCTGGATGACCTGCCATTAGATAGTATGTAAGGAACTGTTTCTTCTCATGTTCTTCGTTAGAATCGTCAAACATATGTTTGAACTCTAGAAGTCCTTTCTTTCCAGACTTTCCCATAAGTGCCAGTACATTATCTGAAGTATGTTCAGGAGCGATCTTCAACTGTCCAGATACGTGATTCTTCGTTATAGTATCAACGTATCCTAAACATTGGTCCTCATCCGCGAGTACCATATCATATCGTATCCCAGAAGTAACAAAGACTTTTCTCACTCTAGGAACATTCCTTGCTCTTTTTAAAAGTCGGGTTTGAGCCGAATGATCTATCGGCAAGGACTTACATATAGTAGGGAAAAGACACTGTTTATCTTCACAAGCACCACTTTCCATCTTCTTTTTGCATTCTATTCCATACATATTGGCTGTCGGTCCACCAAGATCATAAATTATTCCATTGAAACCTGGTTCGTTAGCAAATTTTTCTATCTCTTCGATAATAGAGTCCTCGGATCTGCTGATGACCCTACGTCCCTGATGTACCGCTATAGCACAGAAATTGCATCCTCCGTAACAGCCACGATGCGTCGTCACTGAATTTTTAATTGTGTCCGCGGCTTTTACGTGACCTTCAGCTAAACAGGACGGATGGACTTTATTCTCATAATCTAATGAATAGATCTTATCCAATTCTTCGGTAGTAGGATCTCTTTGTGGGGGGTTCTGTATCAAATACCTATTGCCATGTTTTTGACATAAACCTTTAGCAGTTATGGGATCGCAGTTGTGGTAGAACGTCATATAGGCCGAAGTAAATTTATCTGGGTCTTCTGAACATTCTTCGTATGAGGGGATCTCAATAAAGTCTTCTTTCTTTTCTTTAGAGATGTAACATATCCCTCTAATATCTTCAATATCCTTACCATCCCGTAAAGAATTAGCAAGTGCCAGATTAGAAAATTCTGCCATTCCGTATGTAATATAATCAGCTTTTGAATCGAATAATATACTTCGTCTTATGGATTCGGTCCAAGCATCATAATGAGCTATACGTCTAAGTGAGGCTTCTATTCCTCCTAGGACTATCGGCTTATCTTTACAGAACTTCTTGATCATGTTCGTATAAACGATAGTAGCACGGTCCGGACGTCTGTAGTTCATTCCGCCAGGAGTAAAATCATCATCTTTACGTTTTTTATTGATAGGTGTGCGATTAGCAACCATTGAATCAACACATCCGGACGAAACGGACCAAAATAATTCAGGAATGCCAAGTTTGCCGATGTCTTTTTCTGATGGCTGTGGTATTATACCTACTCGGAATCCATGTTCAATTAACCAGTGGCCAATTACCGCACTACCGCTGTATGAAGTATCATAATACGTATCTCCTGAGACAAGTATGACGTCTAGCGCGTCCCACCCTCTTTCCTTAGCTTCTTGCAGCGTGGTCGGAATGAACATCAATGCCTCTAATGTGTATCTTGTTAATGATTCTTTTCGCTTATCGCCTTCTCATTGATAGAGACAAAATAATGAATCATCATTATAAAAAATCATAATTTTTAAGATCTAGTTCCATCACATGATCGTTCATAAAAAATCCGTTCCCTATGTCGGCATCCACATCTTTTACGGATATGAAGCCCCAATGTTCGTAAGCGGATATCGCTTCTACGTTTTTTCGGTTAACGTTAAGATATATTGAGTTCAGATTAAGTTCTCTAGCTATTTTTACTATATGATCAAGAGAATATGATGCTAGGCCAGTATGTCTGTATTCCTCACACAAGTAAAATTTACTGAGCATCAGTTTCTCTTCTTCCTTTTTATACGCTATGAAACCAACATCTTTTCCAGATTCGATGATGAACTCATAATTAGTGCCCTTCGAGATCTGCTCCAATATCGATCCAGGAGAAAGATATTTTTCAAGCATGTATCTTATTTGATCTTTAGTGATCATATCTACAAAGGATTCGTTCCATATCTCAGTAGCCATCTAATTAATATTTTTTGCATCGTCTGTGTTAGAAACATTACGGTGATCTCGTACTTTACGTACTCTGGCACTGAACTCTCCTAAGCTTTCTTCAAAATTTAATCCATGATCTATATTATCGTTATTTTTCACTGAACGATCTATACTAGAGATAGTAAGATCTTCTGCTATGTCTACAGCATCATAAAGGGACCAACCGTTAACAAGTGATGAAACAAGCCCAGATCCGAAGATATCACCGGAACCATGATAGTGTCCAGGGATCCGTTCTTTCATGATATATTGTACCTCGTGAGTATTACAATCATACGTGGCGGCTCCGAGGTCATTTTCTTTGAAGTATACGCCAGTAAGAACTATCTTTTCTGCGCCTAGGGATTCGGACCTTTTCAAAAGACCTAAAATATATTCTTCGGAATACGGCCCTGTTTCAAAAGGCTCGTCTAACATCTTAGTTATCTCTGTCATGTTAGGTATTACGATATCTGCGTCACCACATAATTTACGCATTTCTGACGGAAAGTCTTGACCGAAGGTAGAATAAAGTTCGCCGTTGTCACCCATTACCGGGTCGACATAAACTTTAGTTTTTGGGCCTTTGATCATTTTTATAGCTTTTCTAACAACGTCTACTTGAGCTTTAGACCCTAGAAAACCTGTATAAATAGCATCAAATTCCAATCCCATATCCTTCCAGTGTTCAACTACAGGAATGATATCTTCGGTCATGTCACGATACGTAAAATCAGGAAAAGGTCCTACGAACGTTGACAAGACCGCTGTTGGAATTATAGGAGTATTGATCCCTGCTGCCGATAGTATAGGGAGTGCTACGGTAAGAGAACATCTTCCGTAACAGGATATGTCGTGTATTGCAACGACTTTCTTCTGGACCATATGCGCGTTAAACACTCCAGGTATAATAAAATCTTTTGAACTGACGTAAATATTGACGTAGTTGATACGATGCTTTTTAGTAAACTTTCGTTATCACACATTCAATGAGAAAGTCCGAAGGATATCTTGAGGAAGCGTTAAAGGAATATAACGCAAAAGTTGACCAGTGCGACGAAAACGGTACCGTCGAGCAGAAGTTGGAAGCCTATCTTAATCGCGGATGTATCCTCTCTATGATGGATTCATATGTTTCAGCTTTAACCGATTTCGATGAAGCTATTGAGATAATCCAACTCATGGAGTCTGTTGGAGATAAGGCAGATGCTGGCACTTACGTAAAAACATTTGTTTCCCGTGGAGAGTTACAATTATCTGACGGTGCTGATGGCATGGCTGAAGACTATGCTATGGCTGCAAAACGTCTTGACGAGCTTAAACCCACTTCAAGACATTACGATGAGAAAAGTATCATTGTTATGTGTATCTCATGTTGCGAGAACTTGATCGATGAAGGATTTCCCGATAACATATCTCCGTTCTTTGAAAAGGCTGAGGTCATGTTATTCAGTAAAGATGGGGTTTGGCACAGGAACCGCTATGTTGAGGCGCTGAACCTAATGGGACAAGCTGAACAGAATATGAACCGTGACACAGAATCTTTAGGACATCTTAATCGTTCTATTTCGTTAGCTCAACAATTGATGAAAGAAGAAGCTTTGGACGATGAAACAGCATTAGTTTTTGCTTTGACTTTAAGAGGCGATCTGGAAATAAAGGATGGGCTACTTGAAGAGGCCCTAAGGGACCGTGAAGCTTCTATCGCTATACTCGAGGTATTGTTATCTTATCATCGCTCTGAAACAAAAGAATTACTTATGCAGATGCACAGGGAGACCTCAAGTTTACTTATGGAAATGAACGAAACAGAGGAAGCTGAGAAGCATCTACTTCGTGCATTAGAGCTGAACGTCAGTGAGGCAACATTGAACCGTATAGACGATCTATGAGCACTTTCGGGACATTCGGCCCACTCCGGGTAATGGTTATAACGAAGGTATCAATTCAATAATTATGAGAAGCCTGTTCTGCAAACGTTGTGAGAGCCTAAATTTTCCAGGGGCCGATCGCTGTAGAATGTGTGGTTCTAGGTTAGATAAAGATTCAATTGGTCCACAAAGTGCAATTACTGGATTTTCGGACACTATAGATGAAGAAACGGAGGAAATGAACTACGTCTTCGCTGAATCCGAGAACGTCGAAGCTCCATATCTTCCATATGTCCCTAGGCCTATGCAGCTGACTATAATCAGCGACATAAGAGGGTGTTTAGACTCTTCTAAGCACATGGTCATGGAATCCGGTACTGGTACCGGTAAGACCATAGTTGCTCTTGCTTCCGCCTTGGAACACGCGATACCTAAGAAAAAAAAGGTAGTGTATCTTACTAGAACGATATCTCAAAGCAATCAAGTAATGAGCGAACTCAGTGCAATATCAAGATTCCGACCTGTAACAGGACTTCCTGTAACGGGGCGTGGGCGTTCATGTCTTCTTTTTAGAACTGGTCCTGATCACAAACCACTATCTGCCAATTTGCTTTCTTCCCTTTGCGAGAACCGTAAGCACGGTAAAGGAGGAACATGTGAATTTTTTGAACGTACCAATGCTATGGTGAACGATGTATGGGATTACTGCAGGACCCAATTCCCAACTTCTGAGCAGTTGGATAACTACTGTGAGGACAAAGGCATCTGCCCATATGAGGCGAAAAAGGTGCTTATGAAATCTGCTGATGTTATAGTCGCACCGTATATTCACATTCTTTCTGAAAATATTCGAGATACTTTCATGGGTAACATGGACGCCGATAGCAAGAGCATCGTCGTCATAGTGGATGAAGCCCACAATATAATCGACGCGGCTAGAGAACAGGAAAGTTTCCGTATCTCAGTACGTATGGCAGACGCTGCTATTGACGAGTGTACTACTTTCAAATCCACATCTATCGGTCAAGGGATCAAGATGGAAGATCTCTTGAAAGAGATAAGATTCATTATCAAGAAAACCGCCAACGATAAGATCGAGTTCGGAAAGAAAGAGGGAAAGATCGATCGTGATGTATTGAAAGACGGCCTTATGAAAAAGTTCAACATAACCGAAAGAAGTCTTGACGTGGCAATAACGAACCTAGCGGATATTGGATCGGAAAGATCTAGACTTCTTTCAGAAAGTAGTCAACAAAAAGTCTCAGATATTGATACGATAGCCGATTCACTTCAAAGTTGGCTCGGCGCAACTGGCAGCAATTACATTAAATCTGTCAAAGCATCTGACGACGGTGAATTCTTGTACGCGGCGTGTATCGAGCCTGTGGACGTTTCTGACTTTATGCGAGGACTCGAAGGCGGAGTACATATGTCTGGCACATTGCGACCTCTTGATCAATACATCAAAACAATGGGTCTGCCCGCTGGAACTATCAGTAAAACGTATCCCTCTCCATTTCCAAAAGAAAATCGTCTTGTTCTCTACATGAACGACGTTACTACGAGATATAAAGACATGAACGAAGACCCTAGTATCTTCTCTAGGATCGAACGCAGGACCGCTAAACTTTGTAACGCAGTGAACAAAAATACACTGGTCTTTTTCACTTCTTATCGTATGATGAACAAGATGAGGGAATTCCTTGAACGTGATATCGTACGTCCTATGTATTGGGAACATTCTGGTCAACCAAGACGTACCATGGAAGAGCTAGAAAAATTCAAAAAAGGTCGTAACGGGGTATTCTTCAGTGTTATGGGTGGCTCTGTCGCAGAAGGCATGGACTTCCCCGGAGAGGAATTATCATTGGCGATAATTATCGGAATACCGTATCCGCCTCCGTCATTGGAGTCTAACGCACTATCCGACCTATTCGATCTAAAGTTCGGACGAGGAGCTGGATGGAAATTTGTTAATGAAGCACCTGCAACTCGAAAGCTAAAACAGGCTATTGGTCGTCTTATACGAAATGAGACGGATAGAGGCATGTGCGTCATCATGGACAAACGCGTAGCAAAATACGCATCAGACATCGATGCGTGTTCTACTACGGATCCTATCAAGGCTGCAGAGCAGTTCTTCGGCAAAGAATAAATCTTATGTAACTGTGACATTTATTGATGGCGATCGTCGATGTACTAGCGAACCTAAAGGTATGGATAGTCATCGGATTTATTGCTGGAATGTCATTTGGTTCTATCGGCGGTTCAGCTTCTACGATCATGATGATCGTACTAATTCTTCAGATGAGCGTATCTCTTGATGGACTAACTTTCCGTAGAGATGACGTTAAGTCCCATAGTAAACCAATACTCTTGGGCATAGTATGCTGTTTTGTCGTTAATTCAGGGATCACAATATTATTAGGTTCTCTTTTCATACCTGTAAGTACCGCTATTTGGTATGGCTGGGTCATGTTGGCATCTGTGCCTTCCGCGGTATCAGTAGTATCTGCATCCCTTTACCTAAAAGGCAATACAAAAGCAACCGTTCTTATGACCAGCGCAATATATATCGCCGCTTTAGCGATCACGCCATTGATCAGTTGGATTATATTAGGATCAGCAATAAGTCCACTGGAGATACTCAAGTACATTGGATTGTTTATTGCGATACCTCTCGTTGCGTCACAATTCCTTAAACGTTTTACAATACCAAAACGAGGAAAGATAATCTTCATAAATATTATGATGGCGTCATTGATGTTCCTTGCACTTGGATCTAATAGAGATTACATAATCTCAGAATTCAATATTGTATTATGGGTTATCATCGTCTGTTTCATCCGTACATTTGTACTTGGAATAATAATCACATATCTTCTTAAGAAAAAAGGAACAGATCGGGACATGGGCATGATCTACGTTCTGTTCTCAGTATGGAAGAATTCCGGTATGGCAACGTCTTTGAGCATGGTACTTCTTTCTGGAATGGCAGAAGCTGCGATCCCTGGCGCAATTTCGTTAATAATGGAATCAATATGGTTCTCTACATTCACAAGTCATAGTGAAAAGATGTGGCCAAGAAAAGAGAATGTCGTTACAATAACAGAATGAACGCCTCTTCACATAGTAAAAAGGTAACAAATTTAGGCTAGATATCAATTATTGATAGTTTCGATTAAATATAGAGTCCCTTATTATTCGTTTAAGCGGAGGTAGCTCAGCCTGGACCAGGGCGCCGGTCTTGAAAACCGGTGGCGTTTACGCCCCGGGGGTTCGAATCCCTCTCTCCGCGCCATTTTTCATTTACTGTACAGTTAGTTTTTACATACAGCAACAATACTGATTTATGAATCAGGTAATCGAAAATATCAATACTCGAGTCTCAGTTAGAGATTATAAGGACGAGAAAGTGCCGGACGATGTTATACAAAATTTGTTAAAACTTGGTATTCGCGCCCCTAATGCGATGAACAGACAATCTTTGGCGTTCTCCATAGTAGAAAATAAAGATAAAGCTAAGAAATATTCGGACCGAGCAAAGATGTTAAGACTCGACAGGGAAAAAATGAAAAATGAACCCAATGAAAGGGTTATCAACATGCTTTCCAACGAAGATTACAATATATTTTTCAACTCGCCAGTACAAATATTTATTTTCTCTTCTCCAAGAGGTATAGCTCCTGTTGAGGACGGATCTTTAGCTGCCGAAAATATGATGCTTGCTGCACATTCTATGGGTTACGGTATGTGTTGCATAGGATTTGCTCAGGGACTTGGATTAGATCAAGAATTCCGTAACGACCTATCTATTCCTGAAGATCATTCTTACGTCACAGCTCTAACCTTAGGGAAACCTGCAAAAAATACTCCTATTAAAGATAGAAAGGACGTCAATATTCTGGGCTGGGTCAGATGAAATATCTTAGAACAGTATCTGCAACTTTCATTGAAAGACCAAATAGATTTATCGCAAAGGTCAATCTCGAAGGCGAAGAAGTTACAGTTCATGTTAAGAACACTGGTAGGTGCAAAGAGATACTCATTCCTGGTGCAGAAGTCATTCTGTCACATTCCGATAACCCTAACAGAAAAACTGCTTACGATCTAATTTCCGCATATAAAGGGGACATGTTAATCAATATTGATTCCCAGGCCCCTAACGAAGTATACAAAGAATCATTATTTAAAGGTCAAATATACAAAGACCCAGTATCGATAAGGTCAGAAGTTGTTCATGACGATTCTAGGTTTGATTTCCTTATCGAAAATAATGAAGAAAAGATATTTACTGAAGTAAAAGGTGTTACGTTAGAAAAAGATGGTAAAGTGTTATTCCCTGATGCGCCAACTGAGAGAGGCGTTAAGCATCTCAGGGGACTGGCACGTTGTATATCTGAAGGTTATAAAGCAACAGCCGTGTTCATAGTTCAGATGTCCGAAGCCGAATACTTTACTCCGAACTATGAGATGCACGAGGAGTTCGGAACTGCACTGGAAGACGCGGTCTCTGCAGGTGTGGATGTTGCAGCATATACTTGTAACATAACTAAAGATTCTTTAGATCTGGCACAACGTATTCCAGTTAAGCTTAGGAACGGCATAACGCTATAAGTTTTCTGATCCTTTCCTGAGTCTCTTCAGCAGGTGTCGTTGTATTCACTAAGAACATTCTACACTCGTCAAAATATTTTCTTAGGAATTCCATTCTTAGCTTCATCTTTTCTTTTGTACGGATCATCTGATGAGGATTACATAGATCGTGCTCGGTCATGTATTCTATAGCCTCATCCGGACTTAATTCGGTATCAAGACGTGCATCATCATAATCACGTTTTAAGAAAATTACAGTTCTTATCGAAGTAGAAGGCATAACAGCAGACTCGCCGTGAACCCATCTAATGTTTGCCACGCAACGACCCTTGTTATCGAACTCTGTGCACGCAACTAGAGGCTTGTATTCTTCCCATACGTCGCCGATATCCGCGTCTATGTAACAGTTACGTTCAGAAGCAAGTGCATCAGGTCTACCATTACCAAGGACTACAAAGTACCAGTCGTCAGATATAAGACGTGCATTAGGCATTCTGAGAAGTCCCCAAGACTGAGTGGTCTTACCTGTTTTAGAAGGCGCTATCAGCGTAACACCGGCACCGTCGATGTCTATTGCAGCACCGTGAATAGAATGTATGTTATGAACGTCTTCTAGTAAGTTACCAGTAACGCCGAGAGCAATACTCTTTACCCACCCGTAGTAATCAAAGTTATAGATGAATACGGTGGAACTATATGGATCGTAATCTACGTGAGAATCCTCATCTGGGTCTGTAACTTCATATGCTCTAGCATGAGAACGTACTCGGTCGCTCATAGAGAAGAAGTTCTCAGTCCACATCTCTATGTATTTCCTGTTTTCAGTATATAATTGAAAACACACTCCGGAGATGTCAGCTTTTGATGTAAAGAAATTTCTGTTAGAATATTTATCTCTGAGCTCACGCACTTTTTCAGTGCTTATTATATCGACTCGGTAACCCATCTTATCAGGGCCGTATCTTGATGCATCTATTAAACAGACGGTTATATCAGCGTAAAATAATGCTCAATCATTCATCTCAATGACTTTGGTGAACATGTTCTCCAGCCCCCATGTCGCTAATACTCCAAGCACTGGACGTAATGATCGACCTCTATCTGTAAGAGAATATTCGACCCTTGAGGAATCCCCTTTAACCTCATCACGTTCTACGACGTTGTCTGCAACTAGTTCTCGTAGTTGTTTAGAAAGTATCCTTGGAGATATTGGTTCTATCATTCTCTTAATCTCAGAAAATCGCAAAGTTCCATTTTTAGCAAGTAAACATATTATCGTTACTTTCCATCTTCCTTCTATAATGGACATAGTTGCGTCCACCGCACAGTCGTAACGTGGTTCCTTGCTCATACCACATTATAGTATCAAAAGGATATTAAAGCATTAGCTACATATCAGGTAAATTGAAACTGAGGTAAATTTATGTCTGAAATCATAGCAATTATTACTAGCCCAAGGACAGGATGTAATTCGGAAACCATATCTAGAGCAATCGCAGAAGGTGCTGAAGAAAACGGAAAAACGGTACGATTTGTGCACATTAAAGATTTAGATCTCACTCCTTGTCAAGCTTGCAACTATTGTAAAAAGAACAATAGATGTATCCTAACCGACGGAATATCTAATCTACTCGAGGATATAAGAAAATGTGATGGATTGATACTTACTTCTCCACTTTATTTTGGACAAGTATGTGCTCAATACCGTGTATTTGAAGACCGTCTTTATTCTGGAATAGGTCCTGATGGAAGCAACATACCAGCTGGTAAAAAGATAGTTTCAGTTGTAACATGTGGTGCTGACCTAGAAGGTGCACAACGCGAAGCAGATCGTATGAACTTAGTATTCTCAAAATATTTTGGTGGTGTATCCGTAGGTAATATCATATCAAAAGACGGGGGAAACAAGGACGCTGCTTCTAAGGACTATGCTTTGCTAAATAAGGCAAAGGAACTTGGTAAAAAGTTCTGAAGTGTT
>CAYIZM010000019.1:0-15945 GCA_964368015.1 uncultured Methanomassiliicoccales archaeon | reverse complement strand
TAATGTAATCGTTCATGTATATTGCATTCTGCGGGCAGGAGCCAACGCACCCGCCACAATGGAGACATTTGTCAAAATCTACTATCACAGTCATTTATTTCTCACGCTCTCTGGTCTTCTGGTACGATCATCGCCTCTTCCAGTGCCTTCGCTTCTTCTTTATTTTTTTCCTTCCACTCTGCAAGAGGTATCGAGAACTCTGCCTCGACCTCTGCTCTGTACTCCGGTCCGCCATTGTAAGCGCAGAAGGGTATTACCTTCATGCCCGGAGTAATATAGTGGATCGAGCAACGCTCGGTCCTCGCTACATCATAATTGAAAGAGTCTTGGAAATGCATTCCACCGATGTACATCATCTTCCACGAGAAGTCTGCAAGGGTCTGCTTGGATTTACTTCTCATTATGCCAGATAAGACACTGACAAACTTCTTTTTCGTCAATCCCTCGGGCATCTTTTCTTCGTGAACGCATTTGTTCAGGAGTTTTATTACCTTCAGTCCCTTAGTCTTCTTGAACCTGGATTTTGACATCTTTATAGATATCTCTTCAAGTCCATCAGAGAAAGCCTTAACATCTATGAACCTCGGAATTGGAATTATTGCCCCATTATCTGCTTGGAACAGATATGTTGCTAATCCACAGTGTGGGTGCGCTGTGAAAGTAACTTTCATCTCACCGAGGAATTCAGATACGAAATTTGATATCGGCGATACGACCGGAACTGGATACCAGTCTTCTGGCTCAGCGTATCCGGTCTGTTCCTTGAAGTTCTTAACAAGGTCAGTAAGAGTTATCCTACCTTCGGATACTTCTTCTCTGGTTATTCTTCCTGTAAAAGCTACAGGCTGGAAATTTACCCCGAGAACAACGTCAGCATTTTCAAAAGCAAAATCGGTAATTGCTCCCACTTGATGATCGTTGACTCCACGAACTAACGTAGGAACAAGAACTATCGAAGGAGTTTTGCCGGTTTCTTTCTTTAGTCTTCTACAGTTTGCAATAACCTTTAGCTTAACGTCGAACATTTTTCTATCTCTAGCCTGTAGATAGACATCGTCACTAACACCATCGAAGGACAGATAGATAGTGTTCATACCTGCCTGATTACATGCCTTAAGCTTTTCATAATCTTTAGCAAACACCAAACCGTTGGTTGCAACCATTATCTGTGCGAATTTAAGATCTTTAGCTTTTTGAATAACGTCAACAAGCCTTGGATAAACGGTAGGCTCCCCTCCCGAGAATTGTACCGCCGCACAGGGGATCGGCTCTTCAGCGCGAAGCGCCTCCAACATGAGAACTACCTCGTCAAAGGATGGTTCGTAGACATAGCCAGCCTGATTCGCGTTAGCAAAACATATCGGACAGTTCATGTTGCACCTGTTGGTCAGGTCGATGAGAGCAAGAGCTGTACTGGATTTAACCTCGAATCTCTTTCCATCGATGATAAAATTAACATTATCACCATCGGCCAAAGATTTATCATGAGGATTTCTTAGCCCTATGCCGTCATAGGCAAAGTGCTCGGCCCTGAGGTATGCGTCAATATCAGACCAATAGATGTCTGAAAACATTCCGTGCACAGGGCACTCTTTATCCATGAATACTTTCCCCTCTTTTTCATGGATCGTAGCTTCGATCAATTTTCCACATTCCGGACAGAGTGATTCCGTTTTGCTAGGAAGTCCCTTCGTGAGTGCGCTATCTTGTGTTGTTAAAGACATAATTAGCCCCATTGAATTAATGAACAAGTATTATTCTTTATATTAATAAGGCTCGCTAATAATATACTCGTTTTTTACGTATACTAACTGTTGTTGTTGCCTTTATGTCATATTATCGTTAATTAATGGTTATGATAATCGCACGTGATAGAAAAGGCAATATGCCCTTTGCTGTGATCGCGGTTACTATTCTTCTCCTTTCATTGGGATACGGAATAGTAAACTCTCAGATCGAGAACGCAGAGGATAATGCCGATGACGTTACGAAGGAGATCGAAGCGATAGGAGACGCCGTGAAAAAATCAGAATCCTTCGTGAACCGAGGATTAGGCGAAATACTAGCTTCGATGGGTAAACAAACTAACACTGTATCATCGAAGATAAATGATTTTAACGATTCATCTGAACGATGGATGGGTAAACAGTTCCCGTCGATGGAAGGTTGCGTAAAAATAACGATACTAGGTTTTGATATTAAACTCGCCTCGGAAAATATGAAGATCGAAGGACAAGGCTACTCGCCCACTTATCTGAAGGCAACTGGCACATTTACTGCAAGATACGAATGCGATTCGGGATCCACTGAAAAAACAGTGAATATCTCATCGGACGGTAGCTGCGCCCTTCCGCTAATTTCAGAGATGAGCTCGCTTTTTGAACTTAGCCTTAGTGGTAATGGATCCGTGCTTTCACAAATGATGATGTATCAATTAACGGCACTGGCTCAAGAGAGGGTGATCAACGGATACGGTTCCATAGCCGCCACTGGCAATATGGGGACTAAAGAGATAATCACTGCCGAGGATGTACAAGGATCGTACAGAAGTTGTGTTTCTGCAATCGAACTGATAAGTTTCAAAAACTCGTCTACAGGCACGGTCACAGGTTCGGGAAAGTTGGATCTAGCTGATATATTTGCTTCCGAGGAGGGATGTATAAAGATCGATCTTGGTGCAATATATGCACAAGCATTACTCTCCGTCCTAGATAAAATCGTTTTACAGTGGTCCGATTATTTTTGCGGTAATCTTGTAGTTAACTTCCTGGACGGGACTTCCGATGTTGTAAAGAACACTTGGGATTCTATCGTCAACTTCTTTACTGGAAAAGATACGATGTCCGCCTCCCCGTACATCAAAGGAATAATGGAACAGAATGGATATTCTGAAAAAGAGTACAGATACCTTTGGAATGGAAAGTCCGTAAATTACAATGTGCCAGTATTTTCAGTCACTAAGATGATCGATGGTGAATCTAAGACCGTGAGCGTAGGCGGATTCGATGCCAGTGTTAAATATCCCAATGTAGACATTCTTAATTGGAGCGGAATAAATAATTTTAAAAGCGAATATAGACTAGAAAACAATGAGATCAGAGAGTGGATCCGCAGTATTCTGAATACTACTGCGATAAACATTGGAGCTGATCGTTCCGTGGGGCAGATATCCGTACCCATAAGTATCGATGACGATCGACCTTATATCGAAGATCTTAGAAGAGCAGTGAACGGATCCCTCTCTAAACTGGACGCTGATGTGGAACGTATAGTCAACAATTCAATAAAAAATCAGGAGATCTATGATCCGTTCTATTCTGCGATATGTACAAAAATAACTCAGAATTTCGATTCGGTGTTTGGCGTAAACGAGTTAAGGAACAGAATGCTGGCACAAATGAATTTTCAAGAAATATATTATTCACTTGCAAATTCAGGATTAGACCATGAAGAAATAATGTATTTGATAGACTCTCTTAGATCTGCAATCTGTAACGAAGAAATAATTGGGTCTTACAGGGACGCGGCATACGATATGCTCAATAGATTTGATGCTCTGCTAAAGGTCCCAGATGGCCAAAGCGGACTGATAAAGAAATTCTTTGTGATGATAGGCGAAAAAGCAATGCCTATGTTGTCTGTTATAAACGATATTCCTGAGAGGATGATCAATCTTTGCGACGAAATGTGCCAGAATATGAATGTTAACCCCTATTGTGGAATCCTTGATGTTCCAGAAGAGAATTTTTTTGGGATAACTAGTAAAAGTGGTACAGTGAAGGAGACCATATTGATCACGGATAATTTATCTCCGAACATAAAGGTCCAAGGGCCGAATCAAAATTTGAACGACTGTGTTCATTACGTTGGGTTCAACGAGAAAAAGGGAGCGTCATACTGTACGGTTTTCAGAGTATCACTTGACGATACTTTAGAATACACTGTAGAGGGAAGAGGTACGATATCTTCGATACTAGGAGTAAGTGATTCTTCGATGTCCGGCACTATTCCCGTATCAATAGATATCAAGATAGCGGTGATAAGTAGCTGGGGATTAACAGGCGTCTCATCATACAAAGCCAGCAATACTGTATTCAGTGACGGATGGGCGCTTCTCATAAAAGTTCTAGAACCTTTACTAGAACCTTTGAGGAAGATTTTTGAGATCGTCAGCGAGGTCATGGTCCTGATAAGTTCATCTTTACTTGAGCTATCAAAATATGTTTCAGATATTGTGGAAAAACTCTATAACGCCGTTATGGGACCTATCATAGAACTGAAAAAATTTATCGAAGAAAAGCTGGAAAATATAATGAATCAATCGATAGGAGAGTTTGCAGGGGTCGTAGAATACATATTCAAAGCTACGATGAAGAAGCAGACGGTAGGATTATCGTTCATGGGTCTGACACTTACTTTCACTACCGACCTAGCATCATTGGTCAAAAATGTAAAGACCGTACTAACAGTGAATTTATCAGGTGAAGTAAGCGGATTGTTCATAAAGTGTGGAGTAACAATAAAACAAAAGGATCTCAAAGAAAGAAAGGATTTCTTCATTACGGGTAATGCGTACATTAAAGGAGATGACTGGGACGTTGAGATCAACATAGACCCTTTTATGAAATCCATGAATCATTTAGCCACAATAAACGGCGAGGCACGTGGCATATCTTTTGATATTGTATTTCCGCACGTGGTACAGTATAGGGAGGCGAGTATGAAAATATCCGATATAGAAGGTATAGGGGACGTTATTTCCAACATACCTCTTCCTTTACTGGGCCTTAAGTGTAGCTTTGACGCTGGACTTGATCTAAAATACAATATACCTTTTGAAACGGGAGTCGTCGTGAACGAGTTCGAATCTAATCCTCCGGGAAATGATCTTGGTAACGAATGGGTAGAGCTTTACAACTCCTCGAATAGGACCGTGGACATATCTGGATATACGATATCAGCTGGCTCTAATGAAAAGACTAAAAAGATGACCTTAGGTGAGACCATACTATCACCTCATGAAAGGTTGTTAGTAGTTCTAGATAAACACGTCGTACTTCTGAACGATAAGAATGATACTTTGAAAGGAGATCGTATAATACTCAGAGACCGAGAAGGCGTTGTTATAGACCGTTCTATCATTGGAAAGGATACTGAGAACAGCAGTTATACATGGCAAAGAGTAGCAGATGGAGCGATCGATTGGACCTTCGCCAAAGGTACTCCTGGCACAGGTAATTGTGGCGGACTTGTGAACGGAGATATGGTCAAAGGGCAGATGAAGAATATATTCAAGACATCCGCAGTTAAAACTTTAAGTAATATGGGAGGGACCTTGAACGGCACAGAAGATCTTAATGAGTTCATACAGCGAGCTATACAGGATGCGATAACAACTACTATCGACATGATAGCCGGATGTCTAGTAGAGGCTTCGCTCTTTGTATCTTTCGAAGTAATGGATATCTCTGGAACATCGGCGACCGGGATAAGGATCGCCCTATCGATAGATTCCAAGACTGTGGGAGATACGATAAAATTCCTTGTAGGGGAGATAGAAAAACTACTTTTCAACATGGAGAATCCGTACGGGATTGATGGTAGCACGATGTTCTACGACAATATCGATCTAGCCGTCACTGTGTATACAGGCATGAAGGCCCCAGGATTCCTAGGAAAGGTTGATGAACTTCCCAATATCAAGATAGGCGTATACATAGCCAGTAATCTTTCTGGATTATGTGCAGTGTTCGGCAAAGACATAGGAAAATGGTCGGTTACTGCTGGTATCGTCATAGAGGATTGTCCATCTGTTCTAATACCTTCCAATATGAGCGCGGACCCGAATCTTAAGTCTGATCTTTGGTTGGTTAAAGCAGTTATAGGAGCGGTGTAAAGACGGGCATTTATTATACGCGATTCCCCTCAGTGAGTACGTGGCATCTATCGAGCGAAAAATACCAACCGTGCTCACTTCCGAAGAGCTGATGGATAAGGCGTTCAGCAGAGCCGCTAAAATATCAAAACGTGGAACTAACGCACTAGACGGAAAGAAGAAGACCGCACTTGCAAAAGTAACTGCATCCGGAGATATCGTGATATCCACACTGGTGGGCTATATCAAGCGCTTTCCCAGAATGGACAAAGAAGACGATTTCTTCCCTCAGCTTGTCGATCTAGTGATAGGCATAGACGATTACAAACAATCTCTCGGAGCTCTCAATTGGGCGGCTTCAAGGGTAGATAAACTAAAAAATGAGACGTTAAGGGAGATCCGTCGCAGTAAAGATATGTCATATATCGAATCTGCAAGAGGCAGTTTCTACGGACGTCTTTCATCATATATACGACAGATATCCAAAGATCTGCTATTTTTACAAGAAGCTAAGAATAAATTTAGACATTTCCCTGCAGTTGATCCGAACGTTCCAACTGTCGTGATAGCTGGTTTCCCCAACGTAGGGAAAAGCAGTCTCGTCAAAGCACTGAGCACTGCCGCTCCGGAAATAGCACCTTATCCTTTTACAACCAAAGGTATTATCATTGGACATATAGAGGACGATTGGAGAAAGTATCAGATCATAGATACCCCTGGCCTGTTGGATAGAAGCTTTGAAGATCGTAACAAGATCGAGAAACAGGCGGTCCTTGCCCTCAGATATCTTACCAATGTGATGATCTTTATGTTGGATCCTTCCGAAACTTGCGGATATTCGATGGAGAAACAGAATGATCTTCTAAAATCTATATTAGAAGGTTTCAGCGGAGTCGACATAGTCGTTGTTGAAAGTAAATCAGACGTTGTAAAGACTGGAAGTGGAAACTTATTCTTTTCGGCTCACACCGGAGAGAACATGGATAAGATCCAATCCCTTATTATAGAAAGGATGAGAGCTCTGGTGGTGGAGGGCCAGTGATCAAAGGTCCTGCGGCCAGTAAGGAGATGTACGAATATTTCTCCGAACTTTCTAGACAGAAGGATATTTGTTACGCTGTTGCCGAGGAAGCAAGAAAACTCGGTATCGATCCAGAACCTTTCGTTGAGGTCCCTCAAGCAGAGGACCTAGCTTCCCGAGTGGAAGAACTTCTTAAAGATTACGATGTGGACGGCGTTGCTGATGACATAAGGCGTCTTACGATACAGTATAAAAATCGTGAAATGGTCTCACTGATGGTAGCCAAAGAGGTTGCACATCGACCAGCAGAAAACATAGAAAAGGCGCTGGATAGAGCTATACGGGTTGGCCTTGCCGTTTTAACCGAAGGGATCCTTGTTGCACCCCTTGAGGGTATTGCAGATGTCAAGGTCAAAAGGAACGATGACGGTACAGAGTTCGTAGACCTACTTTTAGCTGGACCGATCAGAGCTGCTGGAGGTACCGCTCAGGCTATGAGTGTTCTAATTGCAGACGTAGTTAGAAGAGAACTTAAGCTCGGACGATACAAACCTACCGAACAAGAAATATCTAGGTTCGATGAAGAGATAACATTATACAAACAGCAGCAACACTTACAATATTCACCTACATCGGAAGAAATAGATCTGATCGTGAGAAATTGCCCGGTCATGATCGATGGAGAAGGAACGGAACAGGTAGAGATATCTGGTTTTAGGGATCTACCGAGAATTGAAACTAATCGCGTTCGAGGAGGTGCATGTCTTGTCATAGCAGAAGGACTGTGCCAGAAGGCAGCAAAAATTAGTAAGCACGTTGATTCTTTAGAGATCGACGGATGGGATTTTATAAGAAAATATCTAGAGGCCCATGCCCCTCCTGAGAGCGAGGATCTCGAAGACAATAAAACCGTACACCCTGACAGCACGTATCTTATGGACATTATTGCAGGAAGACCGATATTCGGTCATCCTAGCAGACCTGGTGGATTCCGTCTTAGATATGGAAGAGCCAGGACAACAGGGCTTGCAGCTCTTGCTTTCAGCCCGGCCACTATGTACGCCATGGAAGAGTTCATGGCTATAGGTACTCAGATGAAGATCGAAAGACCAGGGAAAGGGTGTGTTGTCACTCCATGCGATGAGCTGGATGGCCCGATACTTTTACTAGATAATGGAGATCTTATATATTGCGATACAAAAGAAGAAGTACAAGAGATCCGCAAACGTATTGTCGGTATCATAGACAATGGCGAAGTCTTGGTCCCTTTCGGCGAATTCTGCGAGAACAATAAGAAACTGGTACCTCCTGGATATTGTATAGAATGGCACAAACAAGAAATAAAGTCTAAAGGGGATCTTCCAGATGATTGGAAAGAACCAACATATGAAAGAGCGAAAGAAATGTGCTCCCTCCTAGGTGTTCCACTACATCCTCGATATAATCTTTTTTGGTCAGATTTTGATGTGCCAGATCTTATTGGACTGAGAGACTATCTTTTGGAGAACGGCTCATTTAATGATGGCCATATATCCATACCTACTGAAGAACTTATTAAAAAGATCTTAGAGAACCTAGGCGCCTTACACGAAGTACGTAACGGACGAGTTGCAATAGCTGAAAAATATAGTATTGTAATTCTTGATTGTCTAAATCTTACTGTAAAAAGTGGCAATATTATAGAGAAGGGTGAATTTAGAGGAGAAGCCGCACTTGAAGCCGTTAGTACTGCCGCAGGATTTGAAATAAGAGGTCGTGGCGGAACCCGAGTAGGAATGAGGATGGGTCGTCCTGAAAAAGCATTCCAAAGGGAGATGACCCCTAGTACCCACTGTCTTTTTCCTGTTGGCATGAGCCTGGATTCAAACAAAGAGCTCATATCGGCCATCGCTTCGTCTAGACGTTCTGCAAGTGGAACACGTTCATCTAATTCAGATGTTCACCTACAGGTAGGCGCCAGAAGATGCACGAAATGTGGAAAACTTACGTGGAGATCTTGGTGCAGGGAGTGTAAAGCAAATACTACCTACGAAGAAAAACACAAGTCTACGAATCAGGTCGGGAATACACATACAATGCCAGTGAACCTTAATGACGAACTTACGGCGGCATGTGAACTTATCGGTGAAAGTAAACCGAAGGCTTTGAAATGTGTTCAAGTATTGACTTCTAGGAAAAAAGTGCCAGAGGCTCTAGAAAAAGGTATTCTTAGAGCTAAGAACGGGATCACCGTGAATAAAGACGGAACGATACGCTACGATATGACGGATATTCCGCTCACTCATTTCAAACCAAGGGAGATCGAACTAAGTGTGGAACAGACGATAGAACTTGGTTATACCCACGACTGGAACGGGGACCCCATTACAAATACCGAACAAATTTGCGAACTAAAGGTCCAGGACATAATCCCCCCTAGAGAATGCGGGGACTTCATGGTAAAGGTCGCAGGCTTCGTGGACGATGAACTTGAAAAGCTGTATAAGTTGAACCGTTACTACAATGTCACCGACAGAGAGGGCCTTATAGGTCACATAGCCTTTGGACTGGCACCTCATACATCGGGAGGCATACTATGTCGTATCATAGGATACACATCTGCAAGAGGATGTTATGGTCACCCGTTCTTTCATGCGTCGAAGAGAAGGAATTGTGACGGTGACGAGGACTGTATTATATTGGCCATGGACGCCTTACTTAATTTCTCTTTTAGTTTCCTCCCGGACAGACGAGGAGGCCTTATGGATGCTCCACTCGTTCTAACTACAAGATTGGATCCGAACGAGATAGATAAGGAGGCACATAACGTAGACTGTCTTAGAGAATATCCCCTAGAACTTTATCAAGCTGCCATGGATATGGCCGACACTAAAAGCATAGAGAATATAATGGACTTGGTAGCAGGCCGAATAAGTAAACCCTCTCAATATGAAGGGTTAGGTTTCACTAACGATACATATGATATATCCGAAGGACCTAGATTTTCTGCATATATCACATTACAATCAATGATGGATAAAATGGATGCTCAATTGTCGTTAGGTGAAAGGATACGTGCTGTAGACGTACGTGACGTTGCATCAAGGGTCATCAACAAACACTTTTTGCCAGACATGGCAGGAAATCTAAGGACTTTTTCAGCTCAGAAATTTAGATGTACCAAATGCGGAGAAAAATACAGACGTATACCGATATCAGGTAAATGCAGAAAGTGTGGTAACGGCCTGAACATGACCGTCTACAAAGGAAGCGTGATGAAGTACCTGGAAGTCTCCAAGAGGATCGGCGAACAATATAATGTTGATTCTTACACAAAGAACCGTATAGAGATAATTGAGATGGGTATGAAATCTGTTTTTGAGAACGATAAAGTTAAGAAATGTACTTTAGCGGATTTCTTTTGATAAAAAAATAAAAGGGGGCCGAAGCCCCTGAAATGTTTATGCCAGTTGTGCAAATTCTATCGAAAGGTCAGAAGCCTTCTGGGACAATATTTCTGCTGCCTTATTGAGGGTTTGCTCAGCAGTCAGTGAACCATCGGTCTCAAAGACGAATAAGAAATTCTTATCGTCACCCTTAACGATTATGGAACCGTCATTGTTGACCGAATCCATACAGGATTTGCATAGAGTGCATTCCCTAGCATTTTCGACAACAAGTTTACCGCCATCGATCCCGAATACATCCTTTGGACAGATCTTCACGCAATTAAGAGCGCCTTCTGAAGATGCCCTCTTTGGATCGATCGTGATCATAGGGAGATACTTGTAACCGACACCGCTGGTGACCTGCCACTTAACATGCTTTTTAGCCGTGCCCATTACCGCGATGGCGTATATCAATACGGCCTGTTCGCTAGTGAGCTCGACGATGGGTATGAACTCATCCTTTACTTTTAGTTCAGGATTGCCGAGAGGGACCATATTCCCGGACATAACTGTTCCAGGTCCATGTTCGTTCAAACTGTACATGATCGTACAGTTCGGACATCCATCTCCGTTACAAACACACTGTTCCTGATATGTGAAAAGGTCTAGGTCCGTAGGGACCGGGACCATTCCAAGCCTGTGGGCAATTATCTCGTCGAATAGGGGCGTAATGCTTTCATATTCCTTTTCATCGGCCTCGATGGGACCGAGATGGAACTCGACCTTATCGATAGCCATCTTAGGAATATCGGACATCATTGTCCTTCTAAGCGCATTAGCCATGGCAGGCGAGGAATTTTTCAGTATGAACTTGGCCTTCCTCTCAGCCATTTCGATGATTTCTATTTCCATGAACTTTACCTCAGACCCTGCGTCCTCTACGTCCGCCTTTCTTCTTGGTACCGTCGTGGGGTATTGGAGTCACATCTTCTATGCGACCGATCTTCATGCCAGCTCTTGCGAGTGCACGTATAGCTGCCTGTGCTCCTGGACCGGGGGAAGTTGCTTTGTTACCTCCGTGTGCACGTACCTTGACGTGGATTCCCGCTATGTCCTTCTCTCTTGCGATCTCCGCTATCTTTTCAGCAGCTCTCTGCGCAGCGTACGGCGATGCTTGATCTTTTGCCTGCTTCACGACCATTCCGCCTGTGACCTTTCCGATGGTCTCTGCACCAGTGATGTCAGTAAGCGTGATCATGATGTTGTTATAACTGGCGAATATGTTGGCTATTGCCCATTTATTTGTTGTCATCAGTTCTCACCGTCCTCTGCTGTGATTCCTGCCTCTTCCGCGTCTTCCTTAGCGGCCTTAGCGTTCCTATTGGCGATCCTCTCAGCTTCTGCGGCCTTAGCTTCAGCCTTGGCTACGAGCATATCAGGAGAGCATCTCATAGGATGCATATCATCTGTGAATGCAGATGAAGGCGTGTATTCGATCGTGGATTCTTCGCTCCTTAGAACGATGTATCCTGGAACTGTCACTCTGTGACCATTGAGGAATACGTGACCGTGGTTGATCATCTGTCTAGCCTGCTTGATAGTGTTTGCAAGACCTTTCTCGTAAACGAGGGTCTGCAGACGCCTGGAAAGAATATCTTTCTCATTGAGGACTAGAATGTCGTTGAGGTCACCGCCAGTTAAAGGTAGCATACCCATGCGACCGCACTTTGCGATAAGATTGTCTGCTTCGACCCTAGCCTGAGCGTCATTTCCTCTAAGGCGCGACTGAAGCTCTCTGGACTGCTTTCTGTAGTTCCTTAGAACAGACTGTGCCTTCCATACCTCTGATTTATTTTTAAGTCCGAACTCCTTGACTACTGCATGTTCGGATTTGATTCTCTCTCCTTGCCACGGATGGGAAGGAGAGTCATATGATTTACGTGAAAATTTAGGATCTCCCATTTAAAACACCTCACTTCTTTTTGACTCCGAGAGTCAATCCTTTCCTTCCGTTAGTCCTCGTCCTCTGACCTCTGACCTTCTTGTGGGTCTCGTGCCTGATTCCGCGATAACTGCGGATCATCTTCAATCTGTTGATGTCGTCCCTCTGTACCATTTCAAGGTCCGAGCTGATTAAGTGCATGTCCGATCCGGATTCATAATCAAGCTGCCTGTTGATGGCCCATGTTGGAGCGTATTCTACGTATGTGATGACCAGATTCTCGAGCTTCTTAACATCTTCATCGCTAAGAGACCCGATCTTCGTCGATAAATCGACTTTAGCTTTGTTCACAATGGTCTGAGCAGTTCTAGCGCCTACGCCTTTGATGCCCTGTAGACCAATTACCGTTTTCTTCTGACCATCTATATCGCTGTTAGCGATGCGGACTATGAAGTTAAAATCTTCGTCCTCGGTCTTTGGTGCTGACTTCTTTGGTTTTGCCATTTTTTTCTACCTCCGCAAATGTTCCTTAAGGAAGTATTCAAGCGCAGCCATGGTGACTGAGCTCCCGGTGTTCGCTTGAGCGGGTCCCGAGTTTGCGTAAGTTGTCTGATGAACTCTTCGTATTTAAAGAAACTCGTGTGCGCGTATGCATGTGTCGCGAGAAGGTAGAAGTATCTTGATTTAGCCAGAGTATAAAAAATAAAGCTTGACCCATAGTTTAAATTTTACAGCGATAAAAACTATTTATTTGTATAGAATTCGATATCCTGTCGATTTAGATTTCAATCATCTTTCCGTCTATGAATTGTTTCTTGAAGTCTTCTCTATTACGTCAGCCTTTCTCATCAGAGCCTTTGATAATATCATGCTATACGCGATATCGGTCTCCTCTTCAGATTCCAGATTGAACGCGATGATCTTTCCATCGAACATCTGCATTATAATAAATTTAGTTTCTTCGCTGCGATTAAATCCAACGATGTGGCACATTCCCAATTCAGAAGATCTGAACTGACCTCCTACAATTCCCTCGAATGATTTTATCGCTATCAACGGTAGACCTGGAATGAACGCACGATATTCTACTGCAGCGATATCTGAATACTGGATCTCTTTACCAAAATATGGACCCTTTATATTGAAAGAAGATGAATTTGGAGTATACGCAACACTCATAGGGATCGCTTGTAGTAGAAACATAAAACCGGACAAAACCATTAAAACAAGTCCGGCAACAATTGTGATCGAGAACTCACCAGATGTTGATAGACCAGGGATAAAAAAGGTCGAAGCTGAAAGAAGGCCCCCTAAAATGAATATTGCCAACGATGCAACAGCTATTTTCTGCGGTTCGGCCATGGTGGCTAATCCAAATATATTATAATAATGGTGCCGAAGACCGGATTCGAACCGGTGAACCCCTGCGGGAACAGATCTTGAGTCTGTCGCCTTTGACCTGGCTTGGCTACTTCGGCTTATAGGATGGGGTAGAATGCGGTTATAAATAAACTTCACGGCGGAGTTGTCACTTCAGCCCTATCCCCTGAGACGTAAAAGGTATACTCGTGTTGAGATACAATACCTTTTTTTATCTCTACTAATTGAGAATAACTTGAAAGTATGCCACGACGTATAAGGAAATTAACATACTTTTCCGCTTCGGGAAAATCACAGCTCCTTGCACAGAACGGGAATGATTTGAACTCCTCTTTGACATAATCAAAGAATTCTTTGATCTTAGGTTCCTCGATCTCCCTTTCTCTTAAGATACGGACTATGTTACCCGGTCTACCGTTAACAACCTCCCCTCTGCCATTTGTAGCAAAAGGTTCGATCGCAAGTATCATTCCTTTTTCAACCTGGGTCATTTCGCCGCTAGCATAATTTGGTACAGATAATCCAGCGTGTAGATCGTACTGCATTATTTCATGGCCACATAGATTACGTATCGGACTAAACCCATCCTGCCTGATGTTCGCCTCGATGACCATGCCGATCTCGTTCAGTGGGCAACCGTCCCCTACGAACTCAGCAACTGCATCTCTGGCACGTTTAGATGCTTGTATGAGTTTGGTATGTCTGCCTGTACCTGCTTCCGCTGTTCCGGCAGTGTCTCCCACCCAACCATCGAGCTCCGCACCGCAGTCTACCTTAACGACGTCTCCGAGTTCGAAAACTTTCTTATCGTTCACACATGGCGTGTAGTGGGCAGCTATTTCGTTGATGCTTACATTACATGGAAATGCTAACCCACAACCATGTTCGCGAATGTATCCTTCTACTTCTTCAGCAACATCGTATAATTTGACGCCTGGCTTGACCATATTGAGTCCGATCTCACGGGCCTCTCCTGCTACCCTTCCGGCAATTCTCAACTTAGATAGTTGATCCTCGTTCAGCAACGAAGAGCCTCCTCTATCTGTTCCTTCGAGATCGCCCCTTGACGGACTATCTCGACTTCGCCCAAGTTAAGCCATACTATTGTGGATGGCTTACCTAGAGAGGAAATTCCAGAATCGAGATATGTTGAGATGCTTTCTCCAAGATCTGCAACAGCTGGCTCTATTGAAGTAGAGTCGGGATGCGAATGTGCATTGGCTGACGTTGCAATAATTGGACCGCAACGACGTATAAGTTCCAGAGCTATTGGATTGTCTGGAATTCTAACGCCTACTTTCTGAGATGCTGATGTTACCATATCGGAAACAAGAGCGTTCTTTTTAATTATTATTGTAAGGGGGCCAGGAAGGAATGCGTCGATCAATATGTCGGCATTCTCATTTAGAACTGCAACATCCTCCATCATCTTCTTATCTGCCACGGCAACAGAAAGAGGCATATCAAAGGGTCTATTTTTAGCCATGAATGTCTTCTTTACTGCCTTCTGATTGAATACGTCTGCACCTATTCCGTACACTGTTTCGGTAGGATAGACTATCAGTTTTCCCGCCGCTATATCTTCAGCTGCGTGAATTATCGCCTCTATTGTGGCCTTGTCCAAATTATCATTGCATTTCAGTATCTGCATTTCACTCACCTGTGTATCTCAGTCCCTTAATAATAGAATCCTTACCAGAACCCTCTACAATAGGTCCATGACCGGAATATAAATTCTTGATATCTAATTTTTTTAGTTTATGTAAGGATGTACGCAATTGGTTTATATCTCCGCCTTCAAAGTCCGTCCTTCCTACACCCTCAGCAAAAACTGTATCGCCAGAGAACAAAGAACCTGTGACTTGATCGTATAGGCATATACCACCTGTAGTATGACCTGGAGTTTCAATGACTTCTAACATGTGACCTCCTAGATCGATAACGTTTCCTTCTGAAAGCTCGTAAACCTCGCTAGGACATGGAGATAGACTTACTCCAGAGATCTTATCGTCTCCACCCTTACGTATTGCTTCAGCGTCATTGATTCCCGCGAACACAGTAGACTGGAATGCGGGTACCATATCCTTGAGTCCACCGACATGATCATAATGACGGTGGGTCAAAACAATGGCGTCAAGTTTCTTTCCGTTTAAAAGTTCGGAAAGATACTCTATAATAGGTCCGGAAAATGCACCGGACCCTGTATCGATCAGCATCGTTCGATCTCCGATCAATAAAAACATATTGGAATCATATGGAACGAACGAGCCTATCTGCTGTATAGTCATCGATAATCCGAAATGTTGAACGTATATAACGTTTAACATAAAAAGAAAAAATTATCAAATGACGTGGATGA
>CAYIZM010000018.1:0-17097 GCA_964368015.1 uncultured Methanomassiliicoccales archaeon | reverse complement strand
TTGGACGCTCCTAGCAATTGGTCTGCTATTCCGAATATTTCGCCCTCCTTTATGTTGGGCATACGTATCCTCGATACGTCTTCTTCACCGATTGCCGGCTGTCCTCTACCTATCATATGATTCCTATGTTCACAGTCTTATATTAATAATTTCTCACAAAGAGGCGTATGTGATGCAATTTTAGGTAATCTCTACACAAACTATTTTATTCATCCTCTAATATCAACGCCATGCGCTCCGGTAGTGTAGCGGCCAATCATTCTGCCCTTTCGAGGCTGACACCCGGGTTCGAATCCCGGCCGGAGCACCAATTTCCCTTAGTACTTGTATTCGTTAGTGGACTTACTTTTGAACCCTAAGATACGTTTTCTATAAGCGGCGCTCTTTTCTGCTATCTCGTTAACATTCTGTCTGTTCACCGCAAATACTTCAGGAAGTTTTTTGGGGTTAGCAGTTAGCATAGCCTCAATGAGATGGGGGTCGGAGAACGATCTGTTCTTCAGCGATTTCCTGTCCCAGTTGTTAACTAATTCTAAAATAGCTTCTATTCCGCCGTTGTAGAATTCCTGTAATAGTACGCCAGCAACAGTGCAGTCGTTAGAAAGAACTGCTACGTTGCTTCCACGAACGGCAAAATCAGAGCCGTTGAAGGAAAGTGACAAACCTCCACTTTCTTTCACTAGTTCCATCGCCTGATAATCGGAGGTGTCGCTACCTATGTAAGCGGTACCGTCAAGATCGATAGAAGTTTTTCTTCTGATTTCCAGTAGTGTATACGCCTTTTCGTTGGAACCGACAGAAGTCATAGACCGCATGATCGAATTCGCTGAGTTCATGGTCAGTAGTTCAACGGTCAGATCATCCATGGTCTTCAATATCTTGACGTCGAGTGGATCAAGTTCCATTGGCACGTCTAGTAAGTATTCTATTTTCGGTATCTTAAGTGAGGTCACAATGGACGCTGCGTCCCTTAGTGCACGGGCATCCTGTCTGGACATATCCTGTGCATCAAGACTAAGTTCGGTGCAACTTATGTTCCCCATGGGAATTTGAAGATTCTCGCAGACATTCATAACGTCGTGTTCGTAAAGGCCGGTGGTAATGAATGTGGACATCACGTTCAGTGCATGTCGCATTATGGTCCCCGCTTCTGGCATAAGTTCAAGTGTCTCCGCACTGGCATTGTGCATCTGAAGGTCAGTGGCACCGAAGGCTTTCAAGAACGGCGCCATCATTTTCATGGTGTTGCCAAAACTATTGTTATCCCGATTTAGGACATATGTACAGAGCGAATCGTATCTTAGGACCACATCGTAGAAATGTCCGCCATTGCGTACGAATTTATCGAAAAGATCTCTGGTGCCGTTATTCCTGGTCAAAAATCCCCAACAACTGCAGATAAATTGTTTATCGTTCACGAATCCAAGTTCGTCTAGAGTATCAAATTCTGCCAAAAGATCACCTTACTGAAGCGTCAACTTCCTTCGTCAGGTCGTAGGGCTCTTCTAATTTTTTTGTGCCTGCGTAAATTGTTTTTTCTTTGATGGAGATCTTTCCATCGGCGAATGCCTTGATCGTTGAGACGATCAACGGTAGTTCGCGCTTGGCACCTTCATCCCTGATCTTTTTGAACAGAGGTTCTTCAACGCCTTCATCCTCTCTTATCTGCTCCACGGTCCTACCTTTAAGCTTCTTCGTGTACTTGTGCCAAAGATCGTTATATCCATGACCTCTGATCGAAAAATGACAGTAGGATACAGGGGCACCCCGGTCCCATACTTCCGTGCACAAGTGCATCATTGCGCCTTGTTCATCTTTATTATTTTTCATTAATTCCCAAATAACATCTTCCCATGTTCCTTTGGGTCCACTTGGAAGTGCTGGATGCAAATTCAATAGATCGTATGTTTTACAGGTCTCATCATCTACCCAAAGCATATAGCCTGCAAGTATCCCAAGATCAAAGTTGTAAACTCCAGTCTTTTGTCTAAGGACCTTTCCATATTCGACTCTCCATTTGTCTTCATCGTTCTTTCTGAGTTCCGGCCTAAATTTTTTCCAAGAACTCTTGATCAACGGTATTTTGTATCCGTTCACCAGATCGAAGAACATATCCCTCTGTTCTTTACGTGGATTGTCTTCTTCTGTGTTATCCCAGTTGCAGAATACAAAAGCGATCTCCACATTCAACTTCCCTTTGGCCTTTTCGTCCATAACGGCCTTTAGGAGATTCCTGGAGCCGGAGCCCCTACCTGTCGAGAACCAGCCTATTCGTAGCATTGAAATCATAACCTCAATCAGTGTATTTTATTATATGTCGAAGAGAACCGTTACACTTGGCGCTTTTTCATCAACGTCCAACATATGATATGTTACGGCTTTGACCTCGGTCCTTGTTTTATGACGGGTCAGATCCAATTTCTCTCCTTTAGCATTGCAGATCACATTATCGCCATCGAATCTAACTGAGAACTCACATAGGAATATACGTTCGGTCTCTTCGATGAAATGAAGTTCCGACAAGAAGTTGTAAAGTCTTCGCTCTATCGTATCACCTTGTATTTTGACGTGTACGTCCTCGATAGGGTATACTCCGCGTAGGTCAATCGTTTGATCGAATAGTGCGTAAGCCGCATTTTCAAAGCATTCTTCCATTGTGTCGCCAGTACACTTAACGAAAGCATCCGCAGTATGCTCTAACCTCTCATAAGAATGCACGATGTAATATGTCCATGCAGGTAAAAGGAACCATCGGATGTTGATTATGTTTTATGGTTTTTCGATATTCGTATAAAAAGTACTGAATTCGCAGTAAAAGTACGAATCGTCTTCGATATGCTAAAAATAAAGGCTGTATGCGTAAGTTCTTAATATACCCGTATAATTGTTGTAACTATGCGCATTACAATTATCGGGTGTGGGTCCATCGGTACGAGCCTGGCTTTGACCGCTGACAATATGCCTGAGGTCAAGAGGATCTATCTTTACGATACAAAACCAGAATCGGCGGAACACGTTGCTGCCATGATCAAAAAAGGTATCGTTACTGACTCAGTGGAAGACGAGCTCTATCACTGCGACATGGTCATCGAAGCAGCATCCCAGGAGGCTGCAAAGTACTTCATGCCTATCGTCGTTGAAAGAGGAGTAAACATGATGATAATGTCTGTAGGTGCTTTGGTGGACGATGAATTCAGGAACGATGTTTTTGAAAAGGCATCTAAGACCGAAGCATGCATCTACATCCCTTCCGGCGCAGTATGCGGTGTTGACGGCCTCAGGTCCGCAAGGGAAGCTGGCGTTGATTACGTTGAGTTGATCACCATCAAAGGCCCTAAGAGCCTTGAAGACGTCCCTTACGTTCTAGATAAAGGGATCGTGGTGGACGATCTTAAAGAAAGGACGGAAGTCTATTCCGGTACCGCCAGAGAAGCAGTTAAGCTGTTCCCTAAGAACATCAACGTTGCAGCTACCGTAAGTCTTTTCGGAATCGGTTTTGATAAGACCACTGTTAAGATAGTCGTAGATCCAGAAGCTACCAGTAATTCACACGAGATCAAGTACGGTGGAGAGTTCGGAGAAGCAGTGTGCCACACATACAATGTTCCTTCTCCCGATAATCCAAGAACTTCTCATCTTGCGGCACTTTCAGCATCTCATGCTTTGAAGAGCCTGATAAAGAACGTTTGGATAGCGCTTTGACAACATATTCATAAAACGAACATCATTACGTGAGTATGTCAACATCTAGAGCCAGAAGGCTCTCTTCAAACGCAACGGACATGGATGCCGTAATTATAATGAACGGGCAGGATCCATTCATGGACTCCGTATTCTGGTATTTGACCGAGTTGAACTCTGGTACATTCGAAGGAGGCATTGCGGTGGTCAGAGATGGAGAACTAGATGTCATCGTAAGTCCACTGGAGGCAGAAGGCGCCAGGAAAGGAAAAGGGACTTTACATGAATATGAAGGACGGGAAGATCGTAAAAAGATCTTAAAAGAACTTCTTGACGGTTGCAAGGACGTGGGATTTAATTTTGAAAGTGCAACATATGCCAGTGTCGAATATGTAAAAAAAACTGCGGAAGTTAACGTTGTGGATGCCACTAAGAGCATTAACGAGACCATAGCCATAAAGGACGATAAAGAAATAGCCGCAATTAGGAAAGCATGTACCATATCATCCAAGGTGGCAGAGGAAATACCCAGTATGCTAAAGATCGACATAACAGAAAAAGAAATAGCTGCTATGATGGACCTTAGAATGAGGGAATTAGGTGGCGAAGGTAACGCTTTTGAAACTATAGCGGCCTTCGGACCTAACGCATCTATGCCTCATCATTCTCCTACTGACGTAAAGTTAAAAAAAGGTGATGTGGCACTCTTCGATTTCGGCACCAAATATGCAAGATATTGTTCTGATCTCACTCGCACTGTTTTCTTTGGCGAACCATCCGATATTCTTAAAAGAGCTTACAACACGGTCAAAGAAGCTCAAGAAGTAGGATTCCAATGCTATAGTGACGGTGTGCCAGCCTCAGAAGCGGACATAGAAGCACGTAAGATAATCGATGCAGGTGAATTCAAAGGAAAGATGATTCATACTTTCGGTCACGGGCTAGGGATGAACATACATGAGGCGATATCTATCTACAGTAAATCAGAGCAGATCTTACACAAGGGGAACGTGATATCTGCTGAGCCTGGTATATATTTGCCTGACGTCGGCGGTATACGTATCGAAGATACTTGTTTAGTTAAGAAAAAAGGAGCCGAGAGATTAACGTCTTTCGATAGATCTCTCACAATAGTCTGATCAAAAATCCTGGGTCATCAAGATACGTTGTCTGTCGCCAGAGTCTTCGAGACCTTCACAGTCCCGAATATTTCCTATCTTTATCACAGGGTGATGGGACACTGGTTTTTTGTCCGTTCCACTGAGGGCGGTAGGTCCGTAGAACATGCACAGTGCTCTGGGTCCAGGCCACCACGCTACATCGCCTTTTTCTAAAACTGTTGTGCGTTCCATTCCAGAAGTATCCGGGTCCAAAGGCATTTCAAAATAGATCTGGCCGACCATCATGTTGATATCGACGTTAAAAGGTAAAGAGAGCCAGATGGCATTAGAGATGTCAGATCCGTCAAGTTCGGCGTAATATTCGCCGCTTCTTGTGACGATCTTCATTCTGCTCATAACACCACCTGGCTCAATAGTTTCAATTTGCCTTCTTCTTTTCGAAGAGGGTCCTGATCTTTCTTCCAGTGATCTCGATCTGGAGATTTTTCTCCTCTTCTTCCATCGCCTTCAGATCTTTCAGGTCGTTTGCCCATTCGGCGGTCCAGTCATCTTTGAATTTGCCGGACTCTATGTCTTTCAGGATCTTCCTCATTCCTTCTTCGGATTCTTTGGTGATCACAAGGTCCCTCTTTGTCAGACCGCCGTACTCGGCGGTGTTGGATACAACGTGCCACATCTTCTCGAATCCGCCTTCGTTGATCAGATCGACGATAAGTTTGACCTCATGACAAACCTCGAAGTATGCCATTTCAGGAGGATATCCTGCTTCTGTGAGGATCTTGAATCCTGAGTTTATCAGGGCAGTAGCTCCTCCGCAGAGAACAGCCTGTTCTCCGAAAAGATCTGTAAGGGTCTCGTTCTCGAAAGTGGTCTCGAACACTCCTGCGCGAGTAGATCCAAGGCCCTTTGCAAGTGCCAGTGCAATATTTTTTGCATTTCCAGTATAATCCTGGTGAACACAAACAAGTGCAGGAACTCCGAATCCTTCAACAAAGATATCTCTTTCTTTGTCTCCAGGTGACTTTGGTGCCATCATGATGACGTCTACGTCCTTTGGAGGCACGATGGTCTTGTATATGATCGCGAATCCGTGTGCGAACTCAAGCGCAGCACCCTTCTTGATGTTAGGTTCTACGAATTGTTCGTACACTTTAGGCTGAACCTCGTCAGGTAGGAGCATCATTACGACGTCCGCACCTTTTACGGCGTCAGCGAACTCGGCTACCTTGAAACCGTCTTCTTTGGCTTTATTCCAAGATTTTCCGCCTTTTCTTACACCGATAACAATATCGAGTCCAGAATCTCTGAAACAGAGGGCCTGAGCCCTTCCCTGGGATCCGTATCCCAGAACGGCGACTGTCTTTCCTTTAAGGACATTTATGTCCACATCTGAGTCATGGTAAATCTTCATCTAATCCACCTATTTTGATACGTTCAATTACTTTATACACTAAAAGGTATCGTTCGTTCACTTTGAACTACGCCTTAGTATGGACAACGTCCTTTGATAAGTTCCTGATTTGGATTGGCAGGCAGCATCGGGAGTACGTCTTCTTCTTGGTCGACGTGAACATCAAGCAAGTAGGTCTCCCCGCTGTTGATGGCGTCCTTCAGCGCATCTGCGATGTCCCCTGGTTTATCGACTATCATTCCCTTGGCTCCATAGGCTTCAGCGATCTTTGAGAAGTCAGGTATCAAACCCAGTTCCGTCTCGCTGTAACGCCTGTCCCAGAATAGCTTCTGCCATTGTTTGACCATTCCGAGCCAACCGTTATTCAACATAACGATGACCACCGGTAGATCTTCTGTAACTGCGGTAGCGAGTTCTTGTTGGACCATCTGGAATCCACCGTCCCCTGTTATTGTGACCACGGTGCTGTCCGGCTTTGCAGCCTTTGCGCCTATAGCCGAAGGGAAACCGAATCCCATAGTTCCAAAACTTCCTGATGAAAGGAAATGCCTGGGTTTGTGGACGTGGACGTAATGCATGGCCCACATCTGGTTCTGTCCCACATCCGTTGTGATGATCATATCATGATCTTTGTCAATGAACTTGTTAAGCTCAAAAATGACCTTCTGAGGGACGATAGGGCTTTGACCGATATCCATATTGCATTTGCAACGTGTTCTGTACTCTGAGTAGGTCTTATTCCAATCGGCGTGACCGGTATTGTAACCTGACAGACCGTCTATCAAAGCTTGTGCGCCCCTTTTAGCATCGCACAGAAGGTTGATGTCATTGTTCCCGTGTTTGTCGAACTCAGTGCCATCTATATCGATCTGTACGACCTTACAGCTCTTTGCGAACCTAGTATGAGGGCTGAACGTTCTATCAGAGAATTTAGTGCCTATAGCTATAACGAGATCTGCTTGACGGAAAGTATCTAGAGCACACATTCTTCCATGCATGCCTAGCGGTCCAAGGTTAAGCGGATGTTCTGAAGGAACCGCTCCGATTCCCATCAATGTGAAAACACAAGGAGCTCCGATAAGTTCAGCAAGCTTGATGACCTCTGACGAGGCGTTAGCGTTAATAGCACCACCTCCAACAAGTAGAACAGGTCTTTCTGCCTCTTTGATCCACTTGATGGCTGTGCCTATTTCAGATATATTTTCCGTAGGATGTTTAATTCCGTATGTAAGTCCGAGTAGACTTTCGTCTATGTCGGAGTTCATCTGATCCGAAGGAAGGTCTATATGAACCGGTCCAGGACGTCCTGTCTGGCATATCTGCCAAGCTTCGTCCACGGCATGAGGAAGTCTATTGACGTCCAAGACCCTGAAATTATGTTTTGTTATAGGCATGAGGAGACTGTACGCGTCAACCTCTTGGAAAGCACCTAGACCAAGTGATCCGGTCCCGACCTGTCCTGTAAGTGCTAGCATAGGCGTTGAATCAGCGTATGCTGTACCTATTCCGGTTATAAGGTTGGTGGCACCTGGTCCACTGGTAGCTAGACAGACCCCGGGCTTACCACTTGCACGTGCAAAACCGTCTGCCATATGTGCAGCGCATTGCTCGTGGCGTACGAGTACATGGTTGATCGAGGAGTTCATGATCTCATCGTAGATCGAAATTACACTCCCTCCCGGGTATCCAAACATGGTCTCAACACCTCTGTCCTCCAGCATTTGGAGCAACGCTCTGTTTCCTTTCATGGTATCTCCGACAGCGTATTGCGCTTATTTTTTATAATGTTATTTAGAAAAATAATGTAAATGATATCACAGAACAGTTTTATGTATCTCAGAGACATACAATTCTAGATAGGTGTTTCATGACTGTAATCAAGGTAGGTATCAACGGTTTCGGAACTATTGGTAAAAGAGTTGCTTCGGCTGTAGAAGCGCAGGAGGATATGGAGGTCATCGGTGTTACGAAGACAAGACCTTCTTTTGAATCCGAAGTGGCAAGATATAGAGGCTTAGATCTTTACGTTCCATCGGAAAGGGTCGAACTGTTCGACAAAGCAAATGTCCCTGTAGAAGGCACTGTACAAGACCTTTGTAACAAGGTGGACATAATGGTGGACTGTACCCCTGGTAACGTGGGACAGGAATACAAGGATATGTACTCTAAAGCAGGAATAAAAGGGATATTCCAAGGTGGCGAAGATCACAGCCTTGCAGGCATTTCTTTTAACGCTACGGCAAATTATCAAGAGTCATGGGGAGCACAGTTCTCCCGTGTGGTCTCTTGCAATACAACTGGACTTCTAAGGACCATGTTCCCATTGGACCGGGAGTTCGGGATAGATAAGGCTTACGTGACGTTAGTTCGTAGAGGGGCGGACCCTGGAGACAGCAAGAATGGACCAATAAATGGATTGGAACCATCTGTAAAACTTCCGACCCATCATGGTCCTGATGTACAGAGCATCATGCCATGGGTGAACATCAATACAATGGCAATAAAAGCGTCGACCACATTGATGCATATGCATACGGTGACACTTGAGCTCAAGAATAGTGCCAGTACCGACGAAGCATTAGAAGTAATAAGAAATTCTCCTCGTGTAAGAATGGTCGATACCGAGTCAGGCATAAGGTCTACTGCAGAAGTGATGGAATTAGCCAGTGACCTTGCTAGAGATAGGTCCAATATGTATGAAATAGTTGTTTGGAAAGACGGAGTTAGATCAACTGGCAATACTTTGTATTACTACCAGGCGGTCCATCAAGAATCTGACGTAGTTCCAGAGAACGTCGACTGTATAAGATCGATGTGTAAACTCTGTGACGCTAAAGAATCCATGTTGTTGACCAATATGGCCATCGGGATCCCATATAAACATTGAGGTTTTAGAATGCGGGATTTCTACACTCTGAGTGATTTCAATTTTAAGGATAAGAGGGTCCTGCTCAGAGTGGACATAAACTGTCCCCTGGAAAGGGACTCTCTTATCATACTTAATGATTCAAGGATACGTAGGATCATCCCAACGGTCCGCGAGTTAATAGGAAAAGGTGCAAAGCTCGTTATAATGGGTCATCAGGGCAGGAAGGACACCTGGGATTTCATTCCGTTGCAACAGCATGCGGACCGTCTTGCAAAGAATCTCAATTCTCCAGTGAAGTATGTGGATGATGTTCTAGGCGAAGATGCAAAGAACGAGATCCTTTCTTTAAAATGCGGCGAAGTGCTTCTGTTAGGTAACGTCAGAGAGATCGATTCTGAATCTATCGAAGCAGACCTAGAAGTCCAGGCGGGATCCGAGATAGTTATTACTCTGGCGCCTTTGTTCGATTATTATGTTTGTGACGCTTTCGGAGCAGCTCATCGTTCCCAAAGTTCTCTTGTTGGTTTTGAGACAAAGATGCCATCTGCCTCTGGTAGGCTGATGATGAAAGAACTTTTCGCTCTTAGTGCAATATTCGATAAGCCGCGACGTCCTTCAGTGTTCATACTCGGAGGAGCGAAGTTCGGGGATATTTCGATAATGATCGAGCACGTCCTAGGCAGTGGCATGGCGGATACCGTTATCCTCACCGGATTGGCAGGTAATGCATTCCTTTACGCTCGTGGCGTTAACATTGGGGAAGCCAGTCTTAATTCACTTAAGAAAGAGCTTACCGAAGAAAATATCAATGCTGCTAGATCTGTTCTTAATACATACGGTCAGCGAATATTATTGCCTGTAGACGTCGCCGTAAAAAGGGACGGAATAAGAGTTTCAGTTAACATCGGGGATCTACCGACAAAAGAGCCAGCATTGGATATCGGAGACGACAGTGCAGAGAAATTTAGGAAGGTCGTTCTATCGTCTAATACTTCTTTCATGTCCGGTCCAGCAGGAATGATAGAGGAAGAAGGTTTTGACGTTGGAACCCATGTGCTGATGAAAGCCATGGTCGACAGCAAGGGACAATCGGTCATCGGCGGAGGCCATACAGGCGCTGCCGCCGACAACTTCGATCTATCGGATAGCTTTGCTTACACAAGCACCGGAGGCGGTGCGCTAGAGTCTTTCCTAATGGGAAAACCTTTACCTGTGGTCGAGGCCCTCAAATATTCCAAGAATAAATTCCCGAAGTGATCAAAGGACCTTTTCTATCCTTTCGAAAGCTTCTTCTATTCTCTTCAGAGATTGTGTAGTGGCTACTCTTACGTAACTATCAACAGACTTTCCAAATCCTGATCCCGGGGTGAATACGACTCCACAATCGATCAATTTCTCGGTGAACTTCATCGAAGGCATTCCGCAGTCGAACCATATGTAGAAAGTACCTTTAGGCATTTTTACGTCGAATCCAAGATCTCTTAGTCCTTTGACTATGGCCGTTCTTCTTTCTGCGTATATCTGCATATTATCGTTCACTACCTGTGGGGCGGAACCATCCTCTCCATACATACTGAGAGCTTTTATCCCACCCTTCTGAATGAATATAGGTGCGCCTGAGTCGATCTGCCCTTTACATTTCGTTAGACCAGCTATCAGGTCAGGGTTACCTACTGCGTACCCTAATCTAAATCCAGTCATGTTGAAGGTCTTTGAAAATGAACCGAACTCTATCGCGTCAGGTGTGGCTTGAAGAACAGAAGGTGCTCTGTACCCATCATAGCACATTTCACAATACGCATTATCATAGGAAAGTATCGTTTTGTTATCCGTACACCATTCCGCTACACCCTTCAAATAATTCAGGTCGCAGGTCGCGCCTGTGGGATTGTTCGGATAGTTCAGATACATCATCCTTGCATTTTCAGGACAATCGTTAACGTCCAAGAGCCAATCGTTCTCTGGTCTAAGTTCTACTTCTGTAGCTACGCACTCGTTGAACAAAGCAGAGGCGCCAGAATATACAGGATATCCTGGACTAGGTGCGATTATGGTCTCTCCAACATTCACAAAAGCCTGAGAGATGTTAAAAATAGCTTCTTTGGAACCTAATGTGACGCAGACCTGTGTGTTCGGATCCACATCAACATTGTATCTGCGTTTGTACCATTCGGCTATGGCGACACGTAGATCCTTCTCGCCCTGAGAGGATGAGTATTTTTGATTCTTATTGATAGGCATAGCGTCCTGTATCGCTTTCACGATCGGTTCAGGGGTAGGTAGATCTGGATCACCAATTCCGAAATCGATGATATCCATTCCTTCTTCTCTTTTTTTAGAGGTCAGTTTTTCTAACCTTACGAAAAGGTAAGGAGGGAGTTTTTGGAGCCTTTCCGATTGATCATATTTCATCATTTTACATTTCTCCTTTGAATACAAATTCTGCTGGGCCTTCCATTATTACGTATCCCAGATCTCTTGCTACAGTGACCTTCAACCAGCCTCCTGGAAGATGTACATCTATAGGTTCATCGAAGGGAACAAGTCCGATCAATGCTGCGACTACTGTGGATGCGCTTGCTCCTGTACCACAGGACAAAGTCCATCCAGCGCCACGTTCGTATACGCGAACATATATTTTTCCTTCTTTCATTCGACAGAATTCTACATTTGTCTTGTTTATGAAAAATTCGTGTTTTTCTAACTCAGGTCCAAGTCTAGTGACCGTCTCATCAGGAAGTTCTGTGAATGTTACGAAATGAGGATTTCCCATGGATACGGCGGTCCCTCTTATTCTCAGTGATCCTGCCATAAAGGGTTCGTCGACAAAACGTCCGTCGTGGTCGATAGGTATCGATTTTCCGTTCAATATCGGTGCTCCCATGTCTATAGCGACCGTAGAGACTTTACCGTCCTCGCCAAGTGTGACGCTAGCATCTTTTTCACCTGCGAGAGTGTGTATACTGAATCTTTTTTCTGTCACTATACCGTGGTCGTAAGCGTGTTTGGCCACACAACGTATACCGTTGCCACACATTTCCGCTTCCGTTCCATCAGCATTGATCACCCTCATGGTCAGATCAGTGTCTTCGCCTGGCATTAAGTACAGAACGCCGTCCGCACCTACGTTAAAGTTACGTCTGCAGATCTCTTTACACCATTCGTTATCGATCTCTACCGTACCGTCCATTCCGTCAACGAGTACGAAATCGTTTCCTATTCCATGATATTTCCAAAAGATCATTTGAGCAGCCTCTTAGGAATACTTTGGTGTCTCCAAAGTTCTTCTACTGTTTCCACATCCCGTATAAGTTCCGCTTTACCATTATTCACAAGGACCTCTCTACATAGAGGTCTAGAATTGTAGTTACTGGACATAGAGAACCCGTATGCTCCCGCGTCATATACAGCGAGTATATCGCCTTCTTCTGGATCAGGAAGAACACGATTATGAGCCAGATAATCGCCGGTCTCACATATCGGGCCGACTACGTCATATCTTGCCGTGCAAGCTTTTTCGAACTTGTCGGTGATGGCTACGTGATGATACGAATCATACATCGCAGGTCTAAGAAGTGTATTCATCCCCGCATCCACGCCTACGAACTTCTTTTCTCCCAGGTCTTTGATGTCGACACATTTGGTCAATAACAATGTGGTATTGGCTACGATGTATCTACCTGGCTCGACAATAATGGTTTTTACGTTCGTCTCCATCTTTATCATATCGGTTACTTCGATCGCCAGTTCTTCGATGTCCATAGGCTCTTCATTCAACTTGTACGGTATACCGATACCGCCGCCGATGTCTATGAATTCAAGTTCTATTCCGATCTCGCTAAGGGAGTTAGTTATGTTAATGAGGACTTCAACCTCATCCAAAAATGGATAAATGTCATTTCCGCCTGAGCCGATATGAGCATGAATACCTCGTATATCGAATCCAAGTTCTTTTGCTCTAGCGTATACATCAAGAGCACGGTCAACAGGTATTCCAAATTTCGTACCTTTCTTTCCTGTTACTACTTTATCGCAGTGTCCACTTCCCACGTCGGGGTTTATCCTAATTGATATTTCCGCTCCAGGATGAATTTTAGCAAGTCTCTCTAGTTGGGATTCTGAATCAATATTGATCGTAACACCTAGGTCTGAGATCTCTTTTAGTTCCTCATTACTGACGTTAACTCCAGTATACAGAATACGGTCCGCCGTGAAGCCTACTTTCAAACAAGTTTTTATTTCGCCTATGGAGACCGCATCGATACCAGAACCTTCCTGTTCCAATATCTTCAGTACAGCAAGGCTACTATTGGCTTTACACGCATAGTTTATCCGTGTATTCATTTCTTTAGAGAATGCGCCGTATATTCTACGGTAGTTCTCCCTGAGCTTCTGTTCATCTGTTACGTAAACCGGGGTGCCGAACTCTTTCGCAATATCACTGGCGTACATTCCAGCGAATAACATCCTGTTTCCGTTCGATTCATAATTTTCCATATTATTTCCTCACGAATTGAGCATGGAGTGCCCTTACTGTGCTAACTAACATTTCCATCGGAACAACAAAGTTCAAAGAATAATCGGATGCTCCTTCAGAGATCATCTCTACATTAGTTCCAACGTCCTTTACAGCACCGAATATGTCGCCGGATACTCCGCATTTATCTAACAGATCGTCACCGACACAGCATACCAATGCAACATCGCTCTTAACATTTATCTTTTCAATTCCGCTCTTGACCAAAGTGTTCAATTGGATGAGGGTTTGTTGAACGTCATTGTTATGCAGCAGAAATGCTACGGTAGATAGAGACGTGGATATCGAATATATGATCACATTCTTTTCAGCTATCTTTTCAATGATGCGCGCTACCATATTCGGACGGTATGCGATCTCTGCCGAGCTTATCGTTATGATAGACAGATCGGTTTTAGCGGCAACACTCATCAAAAGTCCATTCTGAGGCCCTCTTAGATGGTGTATCAAAGTTCCTGGAGATTCAGGCCTGAACGTGTTCTTCACGCGTACAGGAATGTGTCTCTGTCTAGCTGGTTCTATTGTTCTAGGGTGTAATACTTTAGCACCAAAATATGCAAGTTCTGCTGCTTCGCCGTAATTCATCTCCTCGATAAGCACGGCGTCATTGACTATCTTCGGATCAGCCGACATAAATCCATCGACGTCGGTCCAGATCTGAAGTTCGTCGGCCATAAGTGCATTCGCAACAACAGCGCCTGAATAATCTGAACCTCCACGACCGAATGTAAGAGGCTTACCACTATCGTTCATACCATAAAATCCAGTGATTATTGGAATAATCCCTTGATCTATTATCGGTCTGACTTTCATGTTCACTCCCGTGTCGGTACGCTTAAGATCAGCATATCCAGAAAGCGGTATTCCTGTGGAATGTATACCTGCAGCAGCTGAAGTTAGCGCTACGGATTTCATTCCTTTGGATTTTAACACATGGGACAGTATCAGAGAAGAGAATCTTTCTCCTGATGAGGTGATAGCGTCATGATAGAACGGGTCTGTCCGGTCCCCTCTAAGTGCCTTTTCGAAAGATGCCATCCTAATAGAGTATTCCTTTAGGAACGCTTTCATCTGTGTATCATTGAACATTTGTTCTGCGATGGCGATATGTTTCTCAGAGAACATTTTCAAAACATCTTCATAATCTATGTTCGCGTTCTCTGCAGCCTCGATCAGAAAGTTGGTGACTCCTGATATTGCCGATACTACGATCACTCTATCGCCTTTTGTGGAAGATATAATGTCTACCACTCGTTCAAACGCTTCGGGGGATGCCATACTGGACCCTCCAAATTTCATAACCGTTAGCATATTCCAAGCACCTCTTCCATGTTGTGGACCTTTCCGTCTTTCTTCTCTGAGATCCATCGTATAGAGCTCATACATCCTAGAGCGAACACATCACGTGAACCTGCTCTATGTGTAAGTTCAATAACTTCTGAGTTCTTTGCAAAGAGCACAGTGTTATCCCCTATGATGTCACCTGCTCTTATCGAATGAACTCCTATTTCCTTCCCACGAGCGCCTATGATGCCCTCCCTTCCATAGATGGCCTCATTTGCGCCAGAGGCTTCCTTCAGTATCCTTATGGCTTCGGCAGCCGTACCAGAAGGTGCATCTTTTTTCTTATTGTGATGTGATTCGATCACTTCGATATCATAATCAGGAAGATATTTTGATAAGATCCCGCACATCTTCCAGAATACGTTCACTCCAATGGCAAAATTGGCTGTAACCAGTGAAGACGTATTGTACTTGGCTGTGTTGGAAGCCATAATATCCAGTACATCCTGAGGTATCGCGGTAGTACCTACGATAAGATTACATCCGGTCTCAGGAATATCTGCTATGACCTTTGCAGCAGCATCAGGTGCCGTTACATCAACGTATACATCAGCATCCCCTACAAGTCTGAACAGACTATCAGGCCCGGATGTTTTAATTCCAAAAATATCATTTCCTATGTTATTATTGTTGCCCGAAACTATGGCTCCAGTAAGTTCCATATCCTCAGATCCTGATACCAGTCGGCATATTATATTTCCAAGCCGGCCGGTAGCACCGCCTACTACAACTTTGATCATATGATCACAGCCCTAGTTTCTCAAGGACTGGAACAAGGATATCCTGCCCCGCTTCACTTAACGGTGTCAACGGCAGTCTAGGAATTCCGTTACCGAATCCCAATCTCTTCATTGCGAACTTGATCGGTATAGGGTTAGGTTCAACGAACAGTGCGTCGAATAAGGGCAATAACTTGTTGCTTATGCCTAAAGCTTCGGAGTTCAGACCTCTTTGCATATAATGGACCATTTTACTCATAAGTTCAGGGCAACAATTGGCCGTTACTGAAATAACGCCGTCAGCACCCAAGCTCATAAGAGGTAACGTAAGTGCATCATCCCCACTTAGTACTTCGAATCCCTTTGGTTTGTTTGCTATGATCCTCTGTACCTGAGTAACATTACCGCTAGCTTCTTTCACCGCGTTTATTCCAGGTATCTCTGCCATGCGGAGCATTGTATCCGACGTAATATTGGAACCAGTACGGCTGGGAACATTGTAGACTACGATCGGAATATCTGTGGATTCTGCGATCGCCTTGTAATGTAAGTAAATCCCTTCTTGAGTTGGTTTATTGTAATAAGGTGATATGGAAAGTATCCCGTCCGCGCCTATGTCTTCGGCGTGTTTACTTAGGATTATAGCTTCTGAGGTAGAGTTACTCCCTGCTCCAGCTAAGATCTTAGCCTTCTTTGCTTGATCCACAGCGATCTCGATGACTCGAACATGTTCGTCTGAACTTAGTGTTGCGGATTCACCCGTAGAACCGCAGGGAACGATAACATCTATTCCGTTCTCTTCCTGGAAGTCTATTAGTCTTCTATACGCATCCTCGTCTATCGTACCGTCATTCTTAAATGGGGTTATGAGCGCTGTGGCGCATCCTGCAAACATTCAGGCTCCTCCAAAGTGTTCTTTCAATATCAATCTGGTCCTTGTGCTTAGAGTGTTATCATAACGTCTGACCTTTTCAATTATATCGTTAAGATTATTGGACGATTCAACATCGACTATTGCAACGATATCCTGGTCGCCGGTCACTTCAAAAACCTCTGTAACGCCATCATATCCTGCCAGTTCTTTTGCTATCTTCTCTGTATCTGTATTAACGTTCACACGTATCTCTACCAAAGCTTTGACATTTCTAGAGCTTGTCTTTATTGTGAATCCTCTGATCACGCCCTCTTCCGTCATTCTATGGACCCTGCTTCTGATGGTCCCCTCAGATACGCCTAACTGACTGGCGATCTCAACGAAAGGACGTCTAGAGTCCCACTTGAGCATTTCGATTATACGTTTGTCAAGATTATCAACCATAAAGTAACTCCTTACTGATTTCGTAACTATATTGCGGTTAACAAAATTTAACTATATAAACAGTAGGAAAACATCATAAAAACAACGAAAATCACAA
>CAYIZM010000017.1:0-17760 GCA_964368015.1 uncultured Methanomassiliicoccales archaeon | reverse complement strand
CCATAGCATACCTGAATTGATTCCTAAAATCTCTGTGGATAAGTTCACAAACATCACCTACATTGTTTCCTCTTTTTGCGATTAGAGGGACTTCCATATCTGCATCCTGACCTTGAGGCTTTAGATAAACACGTATCATGTCTATCGTCTCGTATAAAGCCTGCTTTAGATCCTCGATACCAAATCCAGTAACTGCGGAAACAGGTATCAAACGGAAATCTTTGTGTTCTTTTGTAGCCTTTTCGAACTGCCCAGGAACAGCCATATCGATCTTGTTGACGGCCATTAATGATTTTATATAAACACGGTTGCCGGAAAGAACGTCGAGCATCTGTTCTACGTTTATGTCTTCACGGACAACTACTGTGGCGTTAAGATGACCATATGCTATCGTCATCTCTCTGATGACCTCTGCAGTCGTTTTCGTAAGTTTAAGAGTAGGCTTGACAGTGACACCGCCCTGCCCTGACTGAGTGATAACTACATCAGGGGCTCTCTGATCCAGACGTATACCTGAATCGTAAAGTTCGTTGAAAAGCACTTCTATGTTCGGATTGAATACATCTATTACAAATAAAATTATATCCGAAGCTCTGGCAGCTGCAATAACCTCACGTCCACGGCCTTTACCGCGAGATGCGTCCTTGATCAAACCAGGCATGTCTAGTATCTGTATCTTTGCGTGATTGTAAACGAGGACTCCGGGGACGATATCTAGAGTTGTAAAATGATATGCGCCTACTTCAGATTTAGCTCCTGTAAGCTGATTCAGCAACGTTGATTTACCAACTGAGGGGAATCCTATCAAAGCTACTGTTGAGTCCCCTGCTTTTTTGACATAGAAACCTTTAGTATTACCTTTGATGGAGCGTCTTTTTTCAGCTTCTTCGGAAAGCTTTGCTATCCTAGCCTTTAGCTTTCCTATATGACCTTCTGTCGCCTTGTTGTACTTAGTATTAGCTATCTGTTCTTCCAACTCTGCTATCTGTTCTTCTATTGTTGCCAATTGTCTCTCGTTCCCTAATTAATCCTTGATGTTCAAAGGTTATATTAGTGTTGGCACTGACACGATGCACCTTAGATACTTTTTAATGAGTGAATCCATTACTGACCCAATGGCTTTAGGAATGACCGGAGATCGAACGAGCGATGAAAAAAAGAAGATCGAGCTCGATAGTAAGCAGATTCTTGGACTTATAATCGGATTTGCAACATCTTTTGCGTTTTTGATCACGGGATATTATCAATTATTCACATGTATGGCAGTACTCATAATACCTGCCATATTGTATCTAGTACCTCATTTCTTTAAAGTAAAAGATCTAAGAGTAATGGTGATGCACGGCGTCGTTTTCACCGTGGTTGCACTACTAGCAGGCGGCCTTTACTCTGCACCTACATTCATCGATAATAATTCAGAATTTACTGCAACTGAAAACTTTACCGACGCCGTTGTGACGGATACGGCAAATGGATATGATATTACAGTCATGTTTGATAGTACGTTAAGCCTTACCCCTAACGCCGAACTATTTGTTATAGAAAAAGTCGGTTTCTCTACTGTCAACGGTCCTAAAGATGCGACGGTCCTTGTGCCGACGACTTCAACAATTAACACAATTTCATACAGCTTTACAGTGGACGACCAACTACACCTCATCCAATTCTTTACAACTGATACAGATAATAAGAGAACCGAACAGACGTTCTTATTTTTGACGACCCACACCTCCGAGTCTAACAAAAATTCCGCCATTTGGACGGGAGCAGGATATGAACTAGGGCTCTTTATGCTACTATACTTCATGATTTTGTTCCTAACATATTCCATGAGAGCTAGCGCCAAAAAGACTCAGGCTAGAATGGTCGAACAGGGAAGATTGTATCCCGAGGGCTATGGAAGATGCGTAGAATGCAGAGCCATTGTCCTACCAGGTGAGGTCTCTTGTCGTAAATGTGGAAAATATATTGACGTTCCAGAAGAAATGAAGCCTAACAAGAAGGACTTCTTCACTTGCTCCGATTGTAACGCGGAAGTTCCAGCAGATGCGGACGTATGTCCTAAATGCGGCGTTGGGTTTGATGACATTGAGATCGAAGTAGAACATGCTGATGGGACCATAGAGATCTCAAGTTCAACTTTCAAATGCCCAGTTTGTGGTTTAGATGTTCCTCCAACGGCAAAATTCTGCCCTAAGTGTGGAGAAACTTTCGAATATAAAGAGTGATAAATCCATTGTCCCAACCGATAAAGGTAAAAACAGCCTGAACGTTTGGGATATTGGATGCACCCTACTGATATTGAAACTAACTCGAAACCTGATGCAAAAGGTAAATCGATAGCTTATAAACTGGCGGAAAAACAGCAAGAGATCTCTGTTGCCGAGTTCTTTGAAAAAAATAAGCAGATCCTAGGATTCGATTCACGTTCTAAATCATTATTGATGGGTGTCAAAGAAGCGGTGGATAACTCACTGGATGCCTGTGAAGAAGCAGAATTATTGCCTGAGATATCAGTAAAAATAGAACGTTTGGAAGATGATGATTATAGAATAACCGTAGAAGACAACGGCCCTGGTATTGTACATAATTCCATACCCAACGTTTATGGACGTCTTCTATACGGATCAAGGTTCCATGCTCTAAAACAGTCTCGAGGACAGCAGGGGATAGGAATTTCCGCCACGGTGATGTACGGATATCTTACAACGGGAAAGCCTGCACACGTTATTTCAAAAATATCGGGTGAAGACGAGGTCGCATGGGAAATGGACATCGTTGTAGATACAAAGAATAACAGACCCTTGAAAACAAATGATCAGGCGTTCACGTGGGACCGGGATCACGGAACAAGCGTGGAATTTACTATAAAGGGTAGATATGTAACTGGTAAACAATCCATATTCGAATATCTGAAGAACACAGCCATCGTTAATCCTCACGCCTCTGTAACTTTTCAAGACCCAGATGGTAAAAAATGGACATTTGAAAAAGCTACTGAGATCGTTCCTCCAAAACCTAAAGAGATCAAACCTCATCCAGAAGGGATGGAGATCGGAGATCTCATGAAATATGCTCATTCGAGTAAACAAAAGGATGTTGAAGCTTTCCTTAGACAAGATTTTTCCCGAGTCACGAAAAGAATAGCTGACGAAATACTTGAGATATCTAAAATTAGACCAAAACTACAACCTGGTAAATTAACAAGGGACAATTGCGCAGACCTTATCAGGGCTATCGGAAAGGTTAAGATAATGGCGCCTCAGACCGACTGTCTATCACCCATCGGCGATACACTGATCAAGAAGGGGCTCATGCACGTTATGGATGGACTACGTCCAGATTATTATGCCACGCCGGTTACAAGAGCACCGAAGACCGCGAATGGAAATCCCTTCGTAGTGGAAGCTGGCATAGTATACGGAGGAGACATTCCTTCGGAAGGTCAGATCAACATCCTTAGATTCGCCAATAGAGTGCCCCTTCTGTATCAACAAGGCGCTTGTGCAATAACGAAAGCAATATCGGATATGGACTGGAGACGTTATGGCCTTGAACAAAGAGGCGGTAAAGGGATTCCTTACGGCCCAGCAATAATACTTGTGCATGTTGCATCTACGAAAGTACCTTTCACATCAGAAGGAAAAGAGGCTATTGCAAGCTATCCTGAAATATTGAACGAAGTGACGGCCGCATTGAGACTATGTGCCAGAAATTTGAAGAGCCATTTGAATAAAATTGCGAAACGTTCAAAGACCCACGCCAAATTTGAGATCGTACAAGAGATACTTCCAGAACTTGCTAAGAAGACATCAGAATATCTTAATCGCCCTATCCCAAATCTCGATCGTACGATAACAAAGATCATGAATGTCGTGTGGATCGAACCTACATTTGAAAAGCTCGGCAAAAAAGATAGACGTTTTACGTATACGATATACAACTACACGAACAGCGTAAGGAACTTTGGATTACACACACAGGTTCCAAAGGAATCTGTTAACCTGGCACTATTCACTGACCCTTGTTTCATAGAACTTGACGATGTAGGTAGAGCTTTCTGGGAAGTAAAGGATCTTCAACCTTCTACTTCTACTGTGATCACTTTTGAATTAAATGGTGATATGGCCGATACTTTCTCCAACGAGGACATATACATTTCAGGAATCAATCCTACGATCATAATGGGTGCCGAGCCATTACCAGGAGATTGGGGCATAAAGGGTATCGAGATCACAGAAGAGGAAGATATCATAGAGGATGATCTTTCAGAAGAGGAAGAAGAAGATGAAACTCTTGAAGACGAAGAGTTTGAAAAGGAGGCTGGCGAATGACGGAAAGGAACGATATAACTATACACGGCCTCACAGGCATCGTTGAAAATCTTTATGATCATCTGAACAACGGCAACATCCCCACGATGGAGGTCGCACTTAGATCTAAAAGGAACATTGAATTCAACCCTAAGACCAGCGTTTGGAATTATGGAGATTTGAAAACATTACGTACCGCTAAGACCGTTAAAGGATCTCTTATGCTCCTTAGGACTGTCTATATCGCGGATTTTATAAAAGGGATGTTGGAAACTAAAAAGTCGTCCACATTGAGGGAAATGTACTACATATCAGAAGGATGGAACAACGCGAAGTTTAACAGTCAGGACGAAAGTATCATTCTAGCAGAGGACCTAGAGATCCTTACTGGCCTTATGCGCGAAGATTTCAAACTACGCCCGGAAGAGGACGGTGCCAGGATCTATGGTGACCTAACACTTACCGAACTCACTCGTAAAGGCGAGAAAAAGAAGATCAACTGCATCGACGACGTTGGAGATTCGGGATACGGGATACCGTATAACGTAGGACCTGAGAAAATAGAATTCAAGAGTTGTGGTGCAAAGTTCGTCATAGCTATAGAAACCGGTGGAATGTTCGATCGACTCGTAGAGAACGGCTTCCCAGAAAAGTATGATGCACTACTGGTACATCTTAAAGGTCAGCCTACAAGAGGCACTAGACGTTTTATGAAAAGATTGAACGATGAATTAAATCTCCCCGTAACTGTTTTTACCGACGGTGATCCCTGGTCGTTCAGGATCTATGCCTCAGTGGCATATGGAGCGATAAAAACAGCGCATATCTCAGAATATCTAGCTACACCTTCGGCACAATTCATCGGGATAACTCCTTCGGACATCTTAAACTATGATCTGCCAACCGATACTCTAACGGATAAGGATAAAGGAGCACTTAACGCTGAACTATCTGATCCCCGATTCAAGGACGAGTTCTGGGAGAATGAGATACAGGCCATGCTAGGCATGGGTAAGAAAGCGGAACAGCAAGCTTTGGCCAAATACGGCCTTGACTTCGTTACGGATACTTACCTTCCTGAGAAGCTCACAGATATGGGCATACTGTGATCAATCGGATGCTTGAACTATCCGGTTGACCACAAAGCTCTTGTCCATACTGGCAAGGAACGTTCCAAGTCTAGGTCCGCCCTTCTTGCCGATCAAGATCTTATACATTGCAGTATAACCGCCTTTGAGTCCTATAGGAGATTCTTTGGCTGTATCCGCGATGATAGAACCTATGGAGTCAGCGTCCCACTTGCTGTCATAGAATCTTACTGACAAGGTCTTGAAGAACACTTTCTCGTTCATCGAAAGTTCGATACCTGCTGGAACTGTGTTACAGACTGAAAATTTCACTTTGTCTGGAGCAAAACCATTGAGCCAGTATCTAACACAATCGACCCTGCGGGAAAGTCTCTTTCTCTCACTAGGGATCATATCAGATAGATCTTCGGTGCGACTTAACACCTCCAATACACCTTCGAAAGTAGGAGTCATTTGCACTACGTTCACAAGATGTCTATAAGATATCTGATTTGGAAGATGAGGGAGAACATGGTTGTGTTGAGCTATCTCGTATGCACGCACTAGATTTTCCTCGGATTCGTTAAATCCTCCTTCGAAGAATAAGCGTTCCACACGATCATACTCGTCAGCCATATCCAAAATACCCATACCTGAATCGTAATCTATCGCCTTTGTAGGATTGACCCTAAGGAATAGATAATTCAATATCTCAGGCGGAGTCATATTTATGGCGTCCATTCCAGTGACCGGCGACCCAAGGGATTTATGCATCTGACCGACACCTTTCAATTGGACGAACTCGTAAGGAATAGGGAATGGAGCTTCACATTCGTAGATCTCCTCGATTATCCTCTTACCTGTGTCGTATGATCCGCCTGCGGCGGCATGGTCCTTTCCAAATGGTTCTGCAGAAGTTCCGAAGATCATCCACTTGGCAGGCCATTCGCATCTCCATGTTAATTTACCGTCTGCCTTACGGACGTCTGCCTTGCCACTGTTACCACAGTCACAATTGTATTCCATGAAGGGGAACTCATATGTTTCAAACACAGGTTGAACAAATCTACCGCACCCAGAACATATTGGCGTATATGGAGCATAATCAGGATTTTCATCCTTACCGGTGACCTCGGTCAGGATATCGATAACCTGACTTCTCTTCTTCATGGTCATGTCAATAGCCTTAGCGAACTGCCCTTCTTCGTAAAGCTCGTGGGTCCAAATTATTTCACACTGAACTCCAAGAGAATCTACAGCGTCAAGGAACGGTTGCACAAAGTGGTGTGCATAATTACTGTGTTTACCGCAAGGACAAGGTATCCTCGATATGGGCATACCAACGTATTTTTCATACTCTGCGGGCAAGAAATCATATCGTTTTCTAAGAGGATCGAAAGAATCTATCAAATAAATCAATCTAACTTCTTTACCTAACTCCTCTACTGCGCATCTTACCGACTCGCCAGTGATCGCCTCTCTAAGACTACCGACGTGTATGATGCCTGTGGGGCTTATCCCCGTAGCGATGAGTGGCTTTTCACAATTGTCTGTGATATCCTTAGCTATTACATCCGCCCAATGCATTCAAATCGAAGTATCAACAGGTACGCCCTATTAAGATATTTTCTAAAATAAATGAAATAAATCGATAACCTTTTTATATGGACTTAGGATTGTTACCTTGTGGCAAGTAAAAAAAGCAATGACGGATTCCAAGCGTCAGCTGGTCTTATGAGATATTTTGACTCTGAGACCGACAAGGGATTCAAGATATCCCCTAAAGGTGTCGTAGGTCTTGCCATAGCACTTATTGTCATCGTAATGGTAATTCAAGTATTCATACCACTTTGAATTCTATTTTTTAAATATATAGAATAGAACTGAAATAGTTCACCTTAGAATTTCTTTGATATCCATATGAATATGGAATTCATTCTATGGGACATGTATCTGGATTGAAATCCGGTGGCCCATTTGGATATTTCTTCTTGAATGCACGTGACAGTAACGGCGGAGCTACGACCGTTGTTATGACAGACATCAATACTATCGCTGTGTTCATATCATTGGTCAAATGACCTGCTGCAAGCCCTACGGCAGCTATTATTATACCTACTTCCGCTCGCGGTATCATTCCCACTCCAATGGCATGGGCGGATTTCTTATCGATGGACTTGTCTGCCATCCTGGAACCAATATACCCGCCTACGTATTTTGTGATCACAGCGAGTATTATCACGTATGCGGCCAATCCCAATACTGACATATTCGTCAAAGATGAAACCTGTACTTGCATACCCACGTTAAGGAAGAAAAGAGGCAAGAAGAAAGTCGTTATGGCTTCGACCTTGGTTTTAAGATCCCACTGTTTAGCATAATCAGCTAACATCATACCTGCAAGGAAAGCACCTATTATTGCAGCTAGTCCGATAGCTTGAGATATAACGGACATGAAAAGACATAACGCTATGGCGATCATCATCTTGTCTAGCTGATATTTTTTCTTATCGGCTGGACGACAAACTTTCCTATTGTTGAACCAGGAATCCATACGAGGTACGCATTTATCACAGAAGAAGAAAACAGCTAGAACGAAAGATACTGCGATGAATATCGTTCCTAAGATGCTTACGATCGTGGTGCCTCCTACAGCACTCATTCCTGCCACCATTGCTAGCACTATCATTCCAAGCACATCGTCTATTACCGCGGCTCCCAGGATGATACGTGCTTCCTTTGTATTCGATGCACGCATATCCATTATGACCTTTGCAGTGACACCGACGCTAGTGGCCACCATTGCAGCGGCCATGTACATCGCATGCACCATGTTATAATCGTAATAGAAAACTGTAAGACCTAATAGGAACGGAAATACAACCCCTAATACAGCAACGGTAACTGCAGGTTTTCCAACAGACTTGAGCTCACAGAATCTTGTTTCAAGACCAACATAGAACAAAAGGAACATCGCACCTATCTCTGCCACTATGGAAAGGAACTGATAGTTTTCTGATCCGGAGGAGCCATTGAATGCTATGTCTACGCCCAATATTCCGAGGAAGCTTCCCTCGCTAAGGATCCCGCTGAACAAAGAACCGTCCCAAAGGATGTTAGCGATTATTATTCCGACAACTATTTCCCCAATTAATCCAGGAATGCCAAAACGTTCAAAAACCATCGATCCCGATACCGCTAGCACATAAAGTACGAACAGCATTATGAGAATCGACAGTATATCCATAAATTTCTAATTAAAGCCTTATTATAAAATACTATTATAAAATGGAAAGTGGTTTTTGGGTTTTATTATTTATCAGTAGAAGCTACGTGTCATCGCTCCGTTACCGAATATAAAAGATATTTTCGGTCTGATGATCTGAACCTCTTCTGCCTCGGGAAACTCCTCAAGAACTTCTGTGAAAACTTCGTTAGGTGCTTCTTCTGGCTTAGATATCGACTCGATCAGTGAATTGAACATTTCTGATACTTCGATCTTGTCATCTATTGTCAGAGTGCGTGATGTGTTTTGCTTAACATCTTTCTCTAACAATGCTTCAGATAGTAGAACTACGGAACGGAATGCTTCACCGATCATAGGTTCTATTTCGATAGTTTCTTCTATCTGGCATCCAAGATCCCCTTTAACCAGTGAACCAGATAATGCTGTGACTGCTCTAAAAGCCTCAAAGATCATAGGTTCTACGTCAATTTTCTCAATTAAAGCGCTCCTGGCATTGTCGATGGATATGCCTAATGTCTCCATACCGTCTTCCGGGATCTCTTTATCACATATGAATGAGGAATCGATGAGCTCGAATACATCAGATGCCAATTCAGGAACGGTAAGCATCAACATACCAGAAACTTCATTTTCGATCTCTATGTATTCTGGCATCTGAGATATTGTAGGTTCACAATGACGAGGTTCACGCCTAACTGGCTCAGTAACCTCTGGAAGGAAATCATACCCTACATAATCTGCATAATCAACAAGTATTTCTTCAGTGCAAGAAGATGTCTCAGCCACTTGAGATGGGAAATTGGCACTTACGGTAATAACATCTTCTTCAAAGGAAACAACATCGGCAGTAGGTTCGATGCCTTCCACATAAAGCCCCGAGGGAAGCAGGGCCATTATAGTATTGGCTAATTCTTCGGTGCCTTCAAGCGCAGCCTCAATCTCTTCGTCAGAAGCCAGCACTTCAGGTAACAAAAACATCTCTACAGGTGCTGCAACTGCTGGAAACTGTGAAGAAGATGAAAGTGCCAGAACAACTGGCGGAGGTGCGAGTTCTAAGTACTTCGATGTAGAGGGAAGTGCAAGAACGAATAAGGGTTCTGGTGCTTCGAAAATTACTTCCTTCGATTGACGAGCTGCCGATGGTAAACGTTCTACATGTGCCGGAGCAACAGGAAGTCTTTCAATGTCTACTTCGCAGATGAATTCGGCATTATCGGATAAAACGAATTCTTCGCTTTCAACCGGCTCAATATCGTACATTGGCTCTTCACTATAATCTATAACGCTCACATTTTCATTTATATCGATCTCGATAGAAGATGTGGAGACCGTCTGCGGGGTGACAATGTGTTTAAATTCGTCTCTGATCACGATCTTTTCTTCGAAATCAGACTTTGTGAACTTTATCTCAGGTAAAGCGTTCTTGAATAATTTGCTTGGCTCTGCGTCATCATTGAACATCCTCGATAGAAATCTACCGCCGGTTTTTTCTGGCTTAGGTTCATCACAGTCGATGAACGGATCGTCATTAGACGTTGAAATGTAAACATCAACGCCTTCTGATAGGCCATATCTCAAAAAACCGTTGCCTTCCAAACTTCTCGTAGACCTTACAGAGGCTCTGCTCTGGCTTTCATTCCTAGATCCTAAATCCCGCTTTTTAGAACTGCCTTTTCTTCCGAAAAGACGATCCCGTAAAGTTAATTTTACAGTGCTGCCGCTATTCTTCTTTGAGTAAAAACTCACGGGTATCCCATCCCACCTTTCATATTGACCTATACCATATAAAAAGTATAGTACGGGCCTTAAATGAGTTCAACTTTTTACAAATTTAATATAATCTGCTTTAACCGCAGAATTTATCTCTTTGAGCATAGATTTTACCTTGTCGGATTCCGCAGATATTACCATTATCTCTAAGCAATTGCGATTCACAAGATGAGAATGCATAAGTGTTTTAATTGAGCTTTCGTACTTGGCCTGTATCAGACTCATCCAAGGATCGATATGGTCGCCGCGTACGATTATCAAAACGCCTTCGATGTATCCTTCAAGGTTCTCTATTTCCTTAACTTTAGATCCAGCATCTCGTATGGATAAACGAACAGCTTCACTGCGACCTTTCAATGAATAAGCGTTCTGGATCTCTTCAAGGATGTCTATGCTTTCTTTGTCCAGAGATATACTGATGACTGCCATGATCTATTATCGGCGTCGATGTTAATAACTTTTTCAACAATAATTAACAACAAATTGATAAAACATCTAAGTCATGTATTTATAATATCATTTTACTGATAAGGGTTCGTGACTATGCTTGCAGATGCCGAATTGTGGGAATGGATAGGCGTCTTTATCTTATTTGGTGCACTATTAGTTCTGGACATCGGCGTTATCAATCGTAAAGGTAAACATATCACTACAAGATCTGCGTTGAAACAGACGGCTGGATGGATATTCATTGCTCTGCTCTTCGGCGTATATATCTGGATAACCCGCGACGCCCAGGTAGGCATGGAATACTTTGCAGGTTATGTTGTTGAGGAATCGCTTAGCGTCGATAACATGTTCGTCTTCCTGCTTGTATTCTCAATGTTCGCAATACCGGAAGATTATCAGCATAAAGCCCTGTTCTACGGCGTAATAGGCGCCATATTCTTCCGCTTCGTATTCATATTCGCAGGAGCAGAACTTTTGGATAGGTTCGATATACTGATGTATGTATTCGGAGCGTTCTTGATTTACGCTGCGATCAAAACGATGTTCGGAAAAGACGACGGAAGTTCTGGAAAAAAGATAGCCAATCATCTTTCTAGACACATAAACTGCAGCCCAGAACTAGATGGGGATAAATTCTTCACGTATAGGGACGGAATAAGAATGGCGACCCCGTTACTGATATGCGTGATAGTCATCGAACTTACGGACATTGTGTTTGCACTTGACTCTATACCTGCTGTGTTAAGCATAACAACGAACAAATTTGTCCTTTTCACGTCCAACATATTCGCTGTACTTGGATTAAGGTCACTGTACTTTGCGATAAGAGGATCTTTGAATCACCTAAAGTATCTAAAATACGGATTAGGTGTGATACTATCGTTCGTTGGTGTGAAGATGCTTATCGCAAACATCTACGAGTTCACAATAATTCAATCACTATCGTTGATTCTGGGCGTACTGCTGATAACAATAGTTGCATCGGTGATCTCAGGGCGTAGAGAGAATCAACGTGTTGGGAATGCTTGAGAAAAACCTTTTCCCAAATTCATTATTTTATTAACACATCTGACGTATGGTCAGATGACTTTAATTTCATTTTTGAAATGTTACAGGTTATAATATTCCATGGCCTGATTCGGAACGATATCTTTTCGGAAGAATAAATATTTCTCCGTCTTTATCGAATCCGACCGACGCAGATACTCCGTAGACTTCTTCAATTAATGTTGGCGTGATTATCTCCTTAGGTGGGCCAATTTTTACAATTCTGCCTTCCTTCATGATAATACAATTATCGCAATATCTTGCCATTAGAGAAATATCGTGTTCCGCCACTAATATTGACATATTGCTTTGGACCATGGCATTAAGATATTCCATCACTTCTAACTTATATTTCATATCAAGATGTGATGTCGGCTCATCCACAAGCATAATTTTTGGTTCTTGAACATATGCTTTGGATATCAGGACACGTTGCATCTCTCCACTGGATAACATGTCGAGGCTTCTATCTTGAAGATGTTTTACACCAAATTTCTCCATGGCGTCCATTACCATAGATTCGTCATTGTCGGTCTCCCACCATATATTTTTTAAAAAAGGATAACGCCCCATCATGACCGTTTCATAAACCGTAAGACCGAAGTTACTTCTCAACTGTGCCGGTACGCTAGCTATGCTCTGAGCCAGATCCTTAGGGGACTTACGAAGTATGGATTCGCCTTCTATCAAAATATCTCCAGAAGAAATTTTATGAAGCTTGTTGATGCATCTCATCATCGTCGATTTACCGCATCCATTGGGTCCGATTAGTCCAACAAGCTGTCCATAACCGATTTTAAAAGAAACATCTTTTACAGCCTGGAATCCATTATCGTAATACTTATTAAGCCCTCTTAGTTCGAGAAGAGTTTCATTAATCACCGTACATCCTCCCTTTCTTAATAATAAGATATATGAACACTGGAGCAGCGATCATAGTAGTTATAGCGCCTACCGGTAACTCCACCGGCGCAATAAGCATCTTTGCAGCAAAATCAGCAGCCATAAGCAGCAAACCACCTAGAACAATAGAACTAGGCATCACAAGTCTGTGGTCACCGCCCAATATCATACGACATAGATGAGGGACAACTAGACCGACAAAACCTATGATCCCTACAAACGCTACACATACCGATGCAAGTACAGAAGCCAGTATCAACATTGCTCTATTGAAGTTCTTAACATCCAATCCCATCTCTTGAGCTTGGTCTTCTCCCAATAAAACAAGGTTGAACTCCTTTGCCCAAATAAGCGGTATCAGTGAGAGTGCCAGAGCTGGAATGAATACCAACCATATGTTACCCCAGTCGATAGTAGTGAAACTGCCGAAAAGCCACGTCATGGCACTATGCACTTTGTCGCCTGCGTTATACAATAGAATAGTCTGTATGGCTCCAAATACCATTCCTACTATCACACCACCTAGCACATAGCTAGTTGCTGATCCTCCGGCTTTCTCGGCTACTAACATTGTAATACCGAAAGCTAGAAGGCCTCCGGCCATGGCGGCCAAAGGCAGTGAATAAGAAACTGAACTGAATAATCCAAAGAACGTGAATCCTGCAGATATTGACGCGATTGCAAAGGTACCAGCTCCTGCGGATACTCCCATAATATATGGATCTACTAGCGGATTCCGAATTATTGCCTGATAAACTACTCCCGCGATAGAAAGCCCTACTCCGACCGCAAATGTGCCAAGTGCCCTAGGGAGCCGGGAAACAAATATTATTACTTCGTCTCCGGTTAATCCCTTTCCACCTTTGGATATTGCTGACGACAATAGATTAAATGTCTCAGATAACGAATAATTTCCTGAAGGCCCGTAAGCTAAGCACAACATGAACATGATCAAAGACGCTATAGTCCCTAATATTAGGACCCAGGCAAGACGCCTTTTATTGCGTTTGACCTTAGATTTACCGTCAGAGACTTTTCCATATTTCTCGCTGTACTTTCCTCTCAGATAAGGAATCGGAGGAACTTTTAGAACCCGTTTAATATACACGCCATAGACGATGAATGCAATCAAAAATATCGATAGTATTGTAAGTATCCACGAGAAAATATTACTCTTGGACTCTGCAGGAACAGGAAGAGGCAGGAAATCTCCAGAGAATGAATACATACCTCCATCCGTTCCAGAAAAAATCCAGTTATCGATTATCACAGGAGGCGACATGACATATTGCTCTACAGAGGCAGGTTGCTTATATTGACCGAGAAGTTCGCCGTCCTTTCCGGCTTTATACATATATCCACCCTTATTAAATTCGGAGAATATTAGATATTCATCGTTAACCAGGACCGCGGGGGCCTTGATTCCTTTAGTAGTATTATTTATCAGTAAGCAGGTGCCGTCCAAGAATATTTTTACCAGTCCTTCCGAAGTGAATGAATAAGCTCCCTTGAAATCACTTCCAGACTTTGTCAAAAAATTAGAAGAAAGGCCAAATCCTGACTCTTGTTTAATTTTTGTAAGTAAACTTCCATCGAATTTATAAACAGCGATACCACCTTTGGCGGTGTTCATACCTTTTCCGTCAGCGTATGAAAATATCAATTTATCTTCTATTTTTAGTATGTTCGAGACGTAACCGGTATCGCCTACGACACCCTCAACAACTTCTATTTTTTCACTGCATATTATTAAACCGTCGGACGTGTCTAAAACGTACAGGCAACCATACCAATCGCCGATAAACAGTTTCCCGTCCTGTACCATCGGCGCATTGAAATAAACACTACCTTCAATTGCAATATCCCATTTTACATTAAGATCTAGATCGGTACAGAAGACGTATCCATGTGATGTTCCAAAATACAATGCGCCGGAATTATAGGTGATTGAAGCTGTGCCACTTCCTATCTTTGCTCCTTTAATAACGTGAGATTCAGAAAAAGTTACCTTCTTTACATTAGATATATTTGTTATTGGATCTGTTGGACCTTCTAATGGTATTTTGTAAATATCGTCATTGGACGCGGGTAAATATATAAAATTTCCAACTATAACGCCAGTGGCCGTTTCGAACCCTGCACCAACGGCATATTCGTAATTCCATAGCTCTTCCCCATCTGACAGATTGTAACAGTAAAGAGTAGGCAGTATAGAGTTTGTACTGGCACCTGGAGTCCCCCCGGAATTTACGAATACTTTGTCGCCTGCAACCAGAACTGCTGAATTTACAAAACTGCCCTTCCCATATGTCTTATCCCACTTAGGAAGATTATCCCCGCTTATTTCGGCAGTCTGATGTCCATCCAATTCAGAGTTTCCTCTTACGCTGGTCCAAGATGTTTTATGAATCGGCGTCTCAGTTGGTGCGACACCCTCAGGATAATAACCAAGCGCTACAGAATTTTCAATAGCGTCGGCAGTACCGTCGAACGATGTTGTGCTATCATTCCATTTTAACTCAGACCAGATATAGTATCTCCAAGAGACTTTGACAGGTACTGTTTTTCCAGATATTTCGTCAATTTTTATCGTATTTGTTCCTATAACTTCGTAAGTAGAACCGATCGCTTCCACAGCAGCCTCAAGAAGACCGGACATTGTTTCTTGTGAAGCATCGGCAGAAACCCACTCAGTCTTTCCGTTGCCGAAATCGATCAGAACAAAATTTTCATCCGAAGTGGCAAAGGATTCATTGTTGACAGATAATAACGATACTGATGTCAGCAATAAAGATAAAATAATTACAGATATCAAAGTATTTTTTTTCATTTCGACCCTTCCATGACTGGATCTTTTGTTAATGAAAGATAATCTCCGTAATTGTCGCCTATAAATTTCGGCATGTTTCCTTCGAAAGCAGTATTCTGTATAATACGTGCAAGTAGCTCATTGAGTTGAGCGACTCTTGGACCAGGGCGTGATGCCAGATCGGCTGCTGAATCGGTTAAAAAATAAATGTTGTCGTTATTGTAGGCATCTGTCTTTTTCCACTCGTCACCCAACGAATTTAACACGCGTTCATAATCCTCTTGTGTATTAGGCCCATTGTCAATTATTACTATAATATAATCTATCTTTACAGAACTAGAATCCTTTGGAACTAGGGATTCAGAATTTACCATGACCCATCCCTCTTGTTTATTGAAAAAATTACCTACCGAAATTGTTTTTAGAATATCGGATATGTAAGTATTAGACCCTGATACCCAAGGAGATCTATCAGCGGAAAGTGACATCATTGCGTTCTTAGGTGCAGAAGAATTACTCATTACTTTTTCTCTTATAAGCGATAAATCATTATCGATGCTCCATATAGTCTCTTTTGCAGCATCCCTGATACCCATAGCTGTTCCGACCATCATCAGACTTTCTAAAATCAGATCAATGTCCTCGCCCCCATCGATAACCAAAACATTGATTCCCACAGACCTAAGTTTTTTCGCTATATCGACGTGTGAAAATTGACTGTCTATACAGATTACAAGATCGGGGGCCAAACTGATTATCGTTTCATAATTTGGATTTGTAAACCCACCTATACTGGCAATCTTACCTGATTTTCTCGAGAGGTCCACTGATATTGGATAGTTGCTAAAGTCATCAGTACCTATAATTTTACGTTCCCCTCCGAAAGCGCATATCATCTCAGTACATGAGGGAGATAATGAAATTATATTGTCCGGGTGCCCGTATCCGTAGAAGCCCGATCCTGTAGCATCCACAGCCCTAGAGGGTAATTCTGATTCGGCGCAGAACGCCCATGACACTGCGGCATAATCCGCTATCAGTACCTCATGAGAGCCCTCATTTATCCTTTCCCACAGATAATCTTGAGATTGATCGTATTTCAGTGTCTTAGCGACAACATACAGATTCCAATTCTTTCCATCAGTACCTGATTTTACATTATTGATGGATGTGACAGCATTTTCATTCCTTTCTAACGAAAATCCATGTATACTGCATGCTATCCCAAGAGCTTCGTTTGCATTTGTTTCCTCTGGATCGTCGATGATTCCATAGAATGTATTTTTATTTCCGAAATCTAAAATTATGACTGTATCTACACTGGCATAAGTCAAGCCAACTGGTGCAACAGCCACCAAAACAAAAGCCGTTATCACTATAATTACGGACAACGAAGTCTTAATTTTAGTGATTTTTTCCAATTTTACACCTTATTGATTTTAAAAAGGTTTAGTTAAGATGTTTAAAATCTTACCTCCGATGACATAGTTACCTTATAATTAAGCTATCATAGGTTTTACGGAAGGAACTGTTCCCCATGTATCGTAAACAAGGGCTATATATTCTACTTTAGAAGATTCTATGGAACTGATGCCCACGTTGGTACTCCCCCATTCTCCATCAACACATTCGTCAACATAGATGCTACAACCGTAGCTCCATATTGCCCAGGATAAACTAGTTTCTGCAGTTTCTGCAGTCCATTCATCGTTCTCGATTCCTTTAATACTTTTTATAAAATCACCAAATGTAGAGGGAGAGATTTCATATTCAATGCCATTTTTATCGCATGCGTCTATAAATGCCGATGTGGCATCATTGCCTCTACCCTCAATCCATATAGGATCGCTTTCACCATCTTCTATCAGGAATGTTATTGTGCCCCGAGTGTCCTCGTTTCCGTAAATATAGTAAATACCTACGCCTACCGCGGCGACGGCGAGGACCGCTACTATTACCAAAGCTATCGTTTTATTGTTCATATTATCACTGATGGGTTATACATCCACCTTAAAATCGAAAAGGTTACAATGTTTATAAAAGTATTGGATTTATAATCCAACTTCACAACATATTATTTTTTTTTAATCTTTTACTAACAAAAGCTGTAAGCTTACGTTACGATTAAAAATGCGTGAGGGGATATTCCATGTT
>CAYIZM010000016.1:0-18700 GCA_964368015.1 uncultured Methanomassiliicoccales archaeon | reverse complement strand
ATGAGGGCTGCGTTGAACTCTTATCTAGAAAGCATAGCGATAATAGAAGACATAGAGAACATTACAAAGTGATAACCATGAACGGAATAAGCCCCCAACTCCAGAACCAGATTACTCAGTTCCAGCAGGTACAGCAACAGCTACAGAACGTCGGTGCCCAGAAGGGACAGATGGACACGCAGCTAAGAGAACTGAGGCGCACACTGGAAGAACTTGAAAAAGCCACAGGAGACGTCTACAAAAATGCAGGATCCCTCCTAATTAAAGTGGAAGATAAAGATGCTATCAAAACAGATATCGAGGACTCCATCGAGACTTTGGATATCCGTGTAAAAAGCATGGACCGTCAGGTCAAAACGTTACAGGAAAAGTACAAGTCCCTTCAAGAGACCATTAATAATGCTCTTGGGAACGTGAATCCTGCTAACGAAGAAGAGTAAAAATAATTTACGGACCTTTGGTCCGGAATTTATATTCTAAATCGTGTCATATCGACACTGTAATGATTATTTAGTCGTAATTAGTTGTAGTTTTTATGGATGCTCTACGTGTAGAAAATGTACATAAGTTCTACGGAGGGATAGAAGCCGTAAAGAATGTCAGTATATCTGTTAAAGAAGGAGAGATATTCGGACTTATAGGACCTAACGGCGCAGGAAAAACTACTGCTTTAAGGATGATCTCTACACTTATCACGATCTCGTCTGGAAAAATATCTGTATGTGGCTATGACGTAGCCACCGAAGGCGACAAAGTCAGAGAATGTATCAGCTATCTACCAGAGGATGCAGGCGCCTACAAGGACCTGACCGGTCGCACATATCTACGTTTTATTGCAGGCTTCTTCACAGACGGAGAAGACAAGAACGTGATGTGCCAGAAAGGGATGGATATTGCTAACTTAGGGGATAGGATCGATAGTAAGGTCAGCACCTACAGTAAAGGGATGATGAGACGGCTATTGATCTCTAGAGCAATTATGACCGAACCTAAATTCGCAATAATGGACGAGGTCACTTCCGGCCTTGACGTGATGAATGCCCATGATATTCGAGAACTTATTCGTAAAATAGCGAAATCCGGCGTGACCGTTCTACTTTCATCACATAACATGTACGAAGTGGAATCCCTTTGTGATAGGGTAGCTATGATCAACAAAGGAGAGATAATCATGCAGGGAACTCCAGCGGAACTACTTGAAAAGTATGACGCGAAAAACCTTGAAGAAGTATTTATCAAAGGGGTGAAGTCCGTTGAATAAACTTCTTAATTTAATGAAAAAGGAGCTAAGAGAGCTTCTGAATATTGAATCTATAATGTCCATAGTAGTCGTAATGATCATTTTTGTAGGCCTAGGATTAATGATGGGCTCACAGACCGACGAAGCATCCAAACCTCCTGTGTTCGGGATATTGAATTATGATGAGGGCAAAGAATATTCGGACATGGCTATGGAAGTCATTGAAGGTCTATACAAACCAGAGGACCTAGACAGCCACCTCATCAGAATAACTCCAGCTAGTGGAGAAACCGTAGAAGATGGCGATCACCTAATATCTCTAATGAAGGAGCTGGGACTTACAAGCACCATAGTTATAGATAAGGATTTTACCGCGAATATAATCGCCTCGCAACCAGGTCAGATCAGAGCGTATTACATTACTGAAGGCGCTGGAATGATGGGTGGCCTGGATTCAGAAATAGTAACCTCAGTCATCAATTATATCAATCAGAAAATATCAACTGACTTGATAGATAAGAAGACCGCAGCTGGCTCTTCAATTTTTCTTAATAACCCTGTTCATTTCGGAGGAGCTAATGACTTCACCTATGTGAACGGAAATCTTATCGCAGGGGTGACGCCGATGGAAATAAGCAGTACGATAATGTCCCAGACCCTCATGGTACCTATTGTCATAATGATAGTCATCATGGTCGTAGGCAGTATAGTCATATCATCTATGGGTAATGAGAAAGAGAACAAGACCCTGGAGACTTTACTTACTTTACCGGTCAAAAGATCGACCATTGTAAGTAGTAAGATCCTTGCGTCGGCGATAATGGGTCTCGTGTATGGTATGGCTTACATGGCTGGAATGTACGTCTACATGAGCAGTCTGTCCCAAGGAATAGGAGGAGTAAATCTTGCGGATTATGGGTTGACTCTCGGACCTTTGGATTGGGCCATCATAATGCTTGTGGTATTCATAGCGATAATGTGTGCGCTGGGTCTTTGTATGATCCTAGGAGCGTTCGTTAAAAATTATAAGAGCGCACAGACCATGACACTTCCTATAACCGTTCTAGCGATAATACCCATGATCATCTTTATGTTCGCAAGTTGGAGCTCATTAGGAACTGGAATGCAAGTGTTGATGTTCATAATTCCATTCTCCCATCCGATGATGATCATGCAGAATCTTATGTTCGGTAACTATCTTATCGTCATTGCAGGCATTATCTACAATGTTGCATTCTCTATCGTAACGATACTAATAACCGTCAGATTGTACAAATCAGATATATTGCTCATCGGCTTTGGGTCCACCAAGCTAGGTCGGGCTTTGGCAAAGTACAAAAAGGCGAACTGAGCATTGGGGGAACATGGGAAAATTCAGGGAAGTCGCAGATGCTCTGCGGGAAGGAAAGAAAGCAATACTTGTGCACAACAACGCAGACGTTGACGCTATAGGCTCTGCGTACGCACTGTATAGATGCTTTCCTGACTGTACGATATGCGCATGCGGAGGAACGGATTATGTGGCTAACGCCTTCGCAGAGAAGCTGGGTATCCCTTTAGTTGATACGTATAAACCAGAAGATTATGATCTGGCAGTTGTTGTAGATACTTCTTCACCAGAACTTCTTGAAGTGGAAGTTCCAAAAGGTAGCATAGTAATCGATCATCACATCTGTACCGATAAATGGAGGGATATGAGATTCTTCTGTGACTCTGATAGCATATCCTGTTGCGAGATCGTAGCAGAAATCATACAAGAAGCTGGATTAGTTATTGATAAAGATACAGGACTGGCACTTCTCGGAGGAATGTTGACTGACAGCGGACATTTTCAATTCGCAAAATCTGATACATTAAGAAATTTTGCAGATATAATGGACGATAGCACCGTGGCAATGGACGAAGCTATGTCCACTACTCACGCAGAGGCTAGAATGTCCGAACGTGTTGCAGTTATGAAAACTATCGAACGTGTAAAGTTCGAACGAGTAGGGGATATGCTCGTGGCTTCCGCTGTAGGAAGCAGTTTCGAAGCTTCTGCTTGTAGAGCGATAATGTGCGCTGGAGCGGACGTGGTTTTCGTAGGAACACAAAGAGAAGAATTCTTCAGGATAAGTTCCAGAGCCACTCAAGAAATGGTCCGCAGAGGCGTTAATCTTAGCGATGCGGTGCAGAACATAGGCATGGATATCGACTGTGACGGCGGCGGACATATAGGGGCAGCTGGAATCTCCGGGATCGGAGATGTAGAAGCTGTGCTAGGTATGTGCGTATCCAGAACTATGGACGTATTCCGTAAGATCAAAGCTGAAATGCTATCTGAATGATCACGCTTTGCTAAGCTTTAGTAATACTTCCTTGAGCACGTCGTAGTTCTCAGGCTTCTTCTCGAAGTAATCTGCGATAGGCTTCAGGATCTCTGCAAGAGAATCTGCAACTCCGTTCTTAAGATCAAGAGGGAAAAGACTGCCGCCGAAATAAGCTTCGGTCAACTCTTCATAATCCTTGTATGAAACTGGACCTCCGAACTTCTCGGGACGATCGATATCTAGCTTCCCCAACCTAGGGAATATAACATATCGACAAAGCATTAGGACGGGATTTGTGTCCTCGGCCTCCTTCTCAGGGGGACAGAACGCTTTTTTCATCTTCTTGGTTATATCTTCCTTAGTATCGTGGATAGAAACATTCCTATCGGGCTTACTCTTGGACATCTTTGATTCTACAGGATCCATTCTGTTACCTCCTGCCAATCCAGGTAGTAACGGCGTATGGAGTGCTATAGGTTTCCTCCATCCCAATTTATCTGCAGCATCTCTAGCTAGCATATGTGCCCTTCTCTGGTCTATCCCGGCGTATGCTAGATCCACATCCATACAGAATATGTCCGTTGCTTGAAGTATAGGGTAGAATATTTTAGAAGTGTCAACGTCAGCTTCGTCCTCGGAACGACCCATGATCGTCATTGCCCTTTTGACCCTGTTCAAGGATGTGACCTTAGCGACTTTGATGACCTTCTCCCAGTATCCGGTATCGCTTACCAGATCGCTGGCATACAAGTATGTGACCTTGTCGGCTGGAACGCCAAGAACAGTAAAACAATCCTCCATGTACTTGGCACAGACTCTGATGTTCTCCAGATCTCCGCCAAGTTTGTCGTTGATCGCAGCATGCCAATCCGCCCAAAGAATAGAAACTTTAAAACCTGCATCGGTCAGGTCCCTGATCTTAGAAGCCACAAGGACCCATCCCAAGTGTACAAGACCAGAAGGTTCGAAGCCGATATACGCAGTAGGATGCTCTTTGGCCCTAAGCAATTCCTTGAGCTCGTCCTCTGTGACGACCTCTTCCACGTTACGCATTGTCAATTCGTACCTTTCTGCGGCATCCATTTGTATCGATGTTGTTATTGAGCCTTCCTTTAAATATATCTTGTCCAGAACAGGTTAATAAACACAGGTAGACATATGTCTTTGATGTACGAACTCCTCAAAAAAAGCTTTTTAGAAAGCCCGGTCATCGAGAGGAACGGATATCCTTATTTTATTAATCCAATAAGTGATGGAACCCCAAAGGTGGATCCGGCTCTTTTGAAAGAGGTCATTGATGGTATGATCGATATCTGTAGATTTGAATGCGATGTCATCCTTGCACCAGAAGCTATGGGAATACCTTTGGCCGTCGCATTGTCGATCAGACTCGGCATCCCATATAGCGTCATACGTAAACGAAGATACGGTATTCCCGGAGAGATCGAGGTTCATCGAGATACGGGTTATTCTTCCGGGAACATCTACATCAACGGAGTAAAGAAAGGTGATCGTGTCGTAATAGTGGAAGATACCCTCAGTACAGGAGGCACCATGAGGGCTTTGGTATCCGCGTTAACGTTACACGGAGTAGAGATCACCGACATATTGGTGGTCTTCGATAAGACCGAAGACATTACTTCTGCGGTTCCTGGTGTGAATGTAAAAGCATTACTTAGTATAGGCGTCAAAGACGGCAAACCATATATGAATCACTAACTGTAGCTTTCTGTTTATATCTCGTGCTTAGAATAATGACCTAACATGGGCGCAGAAATCCTTCTGCTGATCTTATTGATGAGCGCAGCGGGAGCTTTATTAGGTACATTTACTGGACTAGTGCCAGGAATTCATGTTAATACGCTTGCAGCAGTTATGTTAACGTCGTATCCAGCTCTGTATGTTGTCGTATCAGGATTTGCAGGTCCTGAAACAGTTCCCGTATTAGTTTCATCATGTATCCTATCAGCTTCAGTAGTACATTCCTTCGTGGATTTCATTCCTGCGGTATTCATTGGTGCCCCGGATGCAGACGAGGCCCTTACGATGTTACCTGGGCACAGAATGCTGATGAATGGAGATGGAATGGCCGCTGTAAAAGCGGCGGCGATAGGAAGTGCCGTGGGAGCGCTGAGCGCGATAGCGCTAGCAATACCGATACAATTCATTATGTTGAACGGCGCAGCAGAAATAATGGATCGGATAACGTTGTATGTGGTCCTTTTCGTCTCCGTGGTTATCATATTCTCGGCGGAAGGAATTGATGGAAAGATCCTATCGGCAATACTTTTTATTGTTTCTGGCGCCCTAGGAGTGGTATGTGATATGAACGTGCTATCGCAAGGTCTGTTCGGAAATGGGACACTTCTGTTCCCTCTCCTATCTGGATTGTTCGGTATACCGCCTCTTCTAAGGTCCGTAGGTAACGAAGGAATGCCAGAACAGTATGAGTGTTATGAAGATCCCGTAGGTCCATTACCGGGGCTGAAAGGCGTCCTTACCGGATGTATTGCAGGATGGTTCCCGGGGATCACTGCCACAGCAGGAGCGGCACTTTCCGCAAGTATCAGTCAGGAGGAAAGACCCGAGAATTTTATTTCCCTGGTAGCTTCCATAGGAACGGTGACCTCGGTTTTCTCGATAGTCACTTTATCGGTCACAGGAAGCGGTCGATCAGGAACGTCCGTGGTCATAAAAGATATAATAGGTGGTGGATTGGATGGCTTTTGTCCCGAAGCATTCTTGCTGTTATTGATGACTATATGCATAGCATCCGCATTAGGTTACATTCTAACGATAACGGCTGGGCATGGGATGTCCACTATCGCCGATAGAATAGATCCTTACAAAATGAGCATCGGAGCGCTGATATTATTGATATCGATCGTTGCATTGATGACAGGTATAGGAGGACTATGCGTATTGGCTATAGCAACGCTTCTAGGACTTGTTCCACAATATGCTGGCACTAGCCGCATCCCGCTTACGGGATGTTTACTTCTCCCAGTTATATTGAGCGGACTTATGTGATCACATTCGCTTTGCTGCTTTTGCCAAGAATTTTTCTACGTTGACTATGACCCTCTCATGTGTTCCTTTGGCTATCTCCCCTGCGGCATCAGTTACAGAAAATGAGAATGTCAGTAAACGATCTTTGATGTTAACAAGTTCCGTAACACATTTCACAGTAGAACCTAAAGGCGTAGGCGCAATATGATCCAATACCGTCCGGCTTCCCACGCTGCATGTATCGACATCCAGATAATCTATCACAGATGTGTAAGCTGTTTTTTCCATTAAAGCAGAAAGGGCAGGAGTAGCAAATACGTATTGAGTTCCGCTTCCTACTGCGATAGCGGACATTTCTTCGGTCACTGTATCAATAACTTCCCCAATTACGCCGATCTTCAATCCATTTGGTCCTTCTAACATTTGTAAACCCAATGTCCCACATACTGTAAGTTTTTATTATCATTCGTATATCCGTGTATTGATGGGATCAGACGAATTATACTCAGTGCTCTACAGCCTAAGAGAAAAACTAAGGCGAGAAGAAGCAGATGAAGATGGTAATAAGCCAGAGATATGCTCCGACCGGTCTTTGACCGAAATGTCGTTGGAGATGCCACTGAATCCGGAACAATTAGAATTAATTATAGAGTTAGATGGAAAATTCATAGACGTTTACGGTAGCGCATTCTTGGAAGTTATCCAGAGGCATCGTTCGAAAAATGAGAACGGCGCTCGCATGGAAGAGAAGACTGCAGATATTCTACGGGAACTTGAGAAAAAGTTAGTAAATATCAACAAAAGAAATCGTATGCTATATCAAGGTCGTCTTTCCAAGAACCTTACGTTCGATCTTAGTGGCATAATCGGGAAAGATTTCTCAGATGTTCTATTCGGAAACAAATACAATATAAGACTTTGTGATCTGGCTGCAGGCGAGAACCAGAACAAAAATTACAAAATACTTAACGACATGCTCAGAGAGGTTAACCGTAGCTCTAGAGAAACCGGACAATATGACCTTTTTATCGCATACCCTTTCGTACAGGGTAAAATGCCTGGAGGAGACTTTGATATCCGAGCGCCACTAGCGCTTTTCCCAGTTAAGATGGAGAAGGATTCCCGGTACGTTAACTTAATAATAGATCGATCCCGAGATCCGATATTCAACGGTACTCTGGCACTGGCATACATAAAATTAGCAGGCGAGAATCGTCCTATGCCTGATCTGACGATAGAGAATTACAATGAAGGTAATTTCTTTAACAAATTGATCGAGTTCTACTCAGAACAGGGCATATCTATGGAAACATGTGATATGGAACCCATCGAATTCAAAGAATATAAGGCAGGAGAATTTCCCAAATATCGTCCAGGTCGTTTGAAGATCGTTTCTAATTTCATTCTAGGGCGCTATTCCTCGTATTCAAGCTCGATACATTTAGATTTTGAGCGTATAATCGAAGGCAATGACATCAATAAGGTATTGGACGAATTGATCAAAGATCTAGATCCAAGTTATTTCCTTGAAGATAGTAAAGATTCCCCTTATGAAAATAAAAATGAAATAAAGAATTCAGAGACCTCTGAAAAAGATCTACTTTACATCAACCCGCTTAACAGTGCACAGGAAAATGTACTGACGGGTATCCAAAAGAACGATGCATTGGTGGTCCAAGGACCTCCAGGAACTGGAAAATCACAAGTCATTACAGCGCTGATGGTCTCTGAGATAATGCACGGGCGTAACGTGCTTATGGTCTCGGAAAAGAAAACTGCGCTGGATGTTGTTTACTCCAGACTAGGAACGCTGTCGAAATACTGTCTACTGGTTGACGATGCCAATGATAAAGAAGAATTCTATTCGCAGATCAGAAGAATGCTGGAGCCCAATGCTCCGCGTTATGGGGCCAATTTAGACGAGATATCAGAATCCATCGATCGGAACATAGGCATTCTTGACCATATAGGTGAACGGATGTACACACCGGACAAATTCGGCATATCCCCGTACAAGCTTTACTCCATGGATAGATGGCTAGACCTAAGTGATAAACATCAATACGAAGAGTACAAAAAGCTTAGGGAAGGAGTAGACTCGTCGATATTGTCGTTAACATATCCAGAGGTCAAGAGCTTACATAAAACATTTTCAGATCCTGTAACATTATTAGGGTTCAGAGAATACAAAGAATGTCTTGAGAGGACCCCTTGGATAAAGGATATGAAGCCTCATCTCTCTGAATATAATATAAGTGAGATTAAGATCTTGGTGCTGGCACTTGAGGAAAAAGTCTCCGAATGGATGTCTAAGAATGCTATTTCTCGATCTATGGGAAAAAAGAAGATCGTAAAAGAGGCCGAGGCCATTCTGAAAATAGGCTTCGACACTTACGACGAAACTACGGTAAATATGCTTATCGACGAACCAAAGAGGTTCATCGATGCGTTAACTGATTACAACATATTCTCGGAACGGAACACTGGCTACAAACAGATGGCAGATAGCGAAAAAATCTACGGAGGGAACCTTATAGCCCTTACGGCGACGATGAACTATAATGCCCAACAGTGCAACGACCAGATGTTAAAGTATATTCTGAACGAACACTTACAAAGATTTGATGCTGAGAATAAAGATCTGATGCAACGGATCCAAGACTTCGATCGCATCGTAACAGATGTGGATAACAAGATAGCCGAGAAAATGAAGATCTCTAAGAACTCTGCCGAACAATGCTTCCAAGAGTCATTACGTAACATAATCGAATCGAAACGAAGAGGAGATATTACTCGGATATCTGAGAGTAAGAATAAGTGGAACATCAATAAGTTCGTTGAACGTTTTGATTACGAACTTTTCAGAGGAATACGGGTATGGCTTGTTACTCCAGATGCGTTATCTGAGATACTACCGTTACGCATGGGCCTATTCGACCTTGTGATATTCGATGAAGCTTCGCAGATGTATGTAGAACGTGGTATACCAGCTATATATCGTGCAAAAAAGGTGGTGATCGCAGGAGACCATAAACAATTAAGGCCTAGCAGTCTAGGCTTTGGTCGACTAGAGTATGAAGAAGGAGAGATGGAGGATGAAGCAGCTTTAGAAGAAGAAAGCCTTTTGGACCTTGCAAGAGCAAGATACGATTCGATCATGCTTAACTTCCACTATAGATCTAAGTATGAAGAATTGATAGCTTTCTCCAATTACGCATTCTACGGAGGTCGTCTGTATGTATCTCCAAATATTAAGGCTCCAGAGAAACCCCCTATTGAGATGCATAGAGTGAACGGGATCTGGGACAATACACGTAACAGGGTAGAAGCCGCTAAAATCATAGATCTTCTCCGCGAATTTTTCATGACCCGTAAAAATAACGAGACCGTCGGGATATTGACGTTCAACGCTTCACAACGAGATTTAATAACGGATATGCTAGATGACGAGTGTGCGAAGGACCCAACATTCGGAAGGATCTTCAACGATGAACTTACTAGATTTGACAACGGCGAGGACGTAGGCCTTTTTATTAAGAACATCGAGACGGTCCAAGGTGATGAACGGGACGTCATCATATTTTCTATCGGATATGCCCCGAACCCCGATGGAAAGATGACCCAACGTTTCGGATGGTTGAACAACCGTGGCGGAGAGAACAGACTGAACGTTGCTGTGAGCCGTGCCAAACGGAAGGTGCACATTGTAGCCTCCATCGATCCAGAGGACCTAAGGGTAGAAGATACGGTGAACGAAGGTCCACGGATCTTTAAGAAGTACTTACAGTACGCCCGCGCAATAAGTGATGGAAATCAGTACATAGCAGACAGTATACTACAATCCTTCAACGAAGATAAGTGGAAAGATACTCCGATCATAGAAACAGAGAGCAGTATAGCTGACCGGGTCTATAATTCACTGATACGTAAAGGTTACACTGTGGATCGCAACGTAGGTATCGGAGGATATCATATAGATCTAGCCGTAAAACAAAACGGCAATTATATTTTAGGTATAGAATCCGATGGCCATCTGTATGGAATGTCCCAGTCCACAAGAGAAAGGGATTATCATAGACAGAAATATCTTGAGATCAACGGATGGAACATGCATAGAGTATGGACCCCGGGGATGTGGAAGGACTCTGAACGTGAAATATCTAAAATAGTGAAGGCAATAGAAAGTCGAAACTGAACTTATTATAAGAGAAATACGATATATCAGCTATGACCCAGATAGTTCTTAGAGTACAGGGGCTCACCTGCATCAACTGTTCGAATAAGGTAGAGGCCTCACTTAGATCCTTGGATGGAGTTACGGATGTGTCCGTGGACCACAAAAAAGGATTGGCTAAAGTTACCTACGAAGGATCTATACTGACTGACGAGGATCTTATCCGTGCTGTAGTAGACGTTGGGTATAGAGCAGAGGTGAAACGTGGTCTCTTCGGCTAATGACCGTGAAAGGGTCACATTACGTATTGCTGGAATGTCATGTTCTGTATGTGCCCAGAAGATAGAAAGAATATTACAGTCCACCAAAGGAGTCTATGAAGCCGCTGTTAATTTTGGGAATAATATAGCTGCTATTAGTTACGACCCCATTAAAATTAACAAACAGGACCTTATAAAAATAATCGAAGGATCAGGATACAAGGTAATAGAGAACGATCCAGAGACCATTGCTAGAACGGAAGCCGAAGAGGTGAGAGTTATGAGAAGGGACCTGATCATAGCCTCTATTTTCACCGTTCCACTGTTCATTATTGCTATGTGGGACATGTTCTCAAATATCCCTTGGTTGTCAGATAATTATGCTATTTTTGCTCTGGCCCAGCTAATACTTTGTATTCCCGTGATCTACGCAGGACGAAGATTTTTTATTCGTGGTTATCCCGCATTGTTCTCAGGTAATCCGTCGATGGATTCATTGGTTGCACTTGGAACTACGGCATCTTTCTTGTACGCTTTATGGAATACGGGGATGATATTGATCGGTGAGCCAGCTGTACATCTTACGTATGAATCTGCGGCGGTCATTATCACTTTGATATCCGTGGGTAAATACTTCGAATCACGTTCCAGAGTGAAGACCGATTCGGCGGTACGAGGGCTTAAGGACCTTCAACCAAAAACTGCCATAGTTTTAAGAAATAAAGTGGAGGTCCAGGTACCTATTACTGAAGTTAAAGTAGGAGACGAACTTCCTATTAGACCTGGAGACCGGATCCCCGTTGACGGAATTGTGATATCTGGTACATCTTCCATTAACGAGTCTATGCTTACTGGAGAGAGTATACCTGCAACTAAGAAGAAAGGAGATGATGTTTTTGCTGGAACCGTTAACGGTGCAGGCGGATTCCTTATAGAGGCCGTCAAAATCGGGGAAAATACCGTCCTTTACGAAATTATAATGATGATGGAGACTGCACAAGGAACTAAAGCTCCAGTAGCAAGACTGGCTGATCGTGTGGCCGCGGTCTTTGTGCCGGTCGTAATTATTATTTCAGTTCTAGCCTTTGTAATATGGTTCATTTCGGGAAAAGGACTTGAATTCTCACTAACTGTATTGATATCTGTGCTCGTGATCTCATGCCCTTGTGCACTGGGTCTAGCAACACCTCTTGCGATCACAGTTGGAACAGGTATCTCTGCTGACCACGGTATACTTTTCAAGAGTGCTTCCGCATTGGAAAGAGCAGGGGAAATAGATACTGTGATTTTAGATAAGACCGGGACGATCACCAAAGGATCTCCTGGCGTAACTGATATCGCTACGAAAGGCGATAGTACCAGACTTATAGGTTTGGCCGCAGCTGCAGAAAGTGGCTCAGAACATCCGATAGCCACAGCCGTCATATCATTTGCGAAAACTAACGGGATATCCATACCGGAACACACTGACTTCGAATCTAAAACTGGAGGCGGAGTAAAGAGTGTGGTTGACGGAAAAACCATTACGGTAGGCAACAGAAAACTTATGTCAGAAATAGGATGCGATGTGTCAGAATATGATGCTGACGCTGAAGGATTCGCTAAAAAAGCGATGACCTACTTTTACGTTGCCGAAGATGATGTTGCATTAGGTATCGTTGCAGTATCTGACCCGATAAGGCCTGAATCCAAGTTCACTGTTACGCGAATAGTAGAGAACGGCGCTAAGGTCATCATGGTCACTGGCGACAACAAAGCAACGGCACTGTCTGTCGCAAACGCTGTTGGCATTACCGAGGTCATATCTAACGCGACACCGGGAGATAAACTGGAAGTCGTAAAGGACCTGCAGACCAAGGGTAAATATGTAGCGATGGCAGGAGATGGTATCAATGATGCTCCGGCACTTATGCAATCTGACCTGGGTCTTGCAGTTCGAAGTGGAACGGACATTGCGATGGACTCTGCCGACGTTGTGTTGATGACAGACGATATACGATGTATTCCCGCATCCATAGAACTAGGAAAAGCAACATTGAAGAACATAAAACAGAACCTTTTCCTTGCGTTCATTTACAATATGATAGCTATCCCTATCGCAGTAGGGATCCTCTATCCCTTCGGTATTGGGAGTATTACAATGATGCCTATGATATCGGCGGCGGCTATGTCCGCATCATCCCTGTTGGTTGTAGGCAACGCACTAAGACTTAGAAGGTTCGTTCCCGAGAGCCTGGCACAAGCTTGGTAACATTGAGCGTCCCACTATTTCGACCGAGCGTACTGTCGGATCCTTGGATATCCAACGGATATCTATGCATAGGGGAATCTAGGACGATAGTCTCGTACTCTCCACCTTCACCGATAACGCTTATTCCGTACTTCTTGTTAAGTTCTTCAAGGTCCTTTATGGCTTCATTATCGATCGTCCTACCAAGCCATTCTGGTCCGAACCCTTCAGCATAATATCCTATGATCTTAGCTTTTATTCCTGATTCTACTATCTCACGGACCATCATATTCTGGTCCTTTCTCCACATTGGAGCTAATACTTTTAAACCGAGTTCTCCACAAACACGGTTAACCCGGTCTATCTGATAATCTGACCATACAGAACCCAGGACGACTCCGTCTACGTCAAGTCCATAAAGTGCTTCCTTTAGGCCTGCCATGTCCCCTTCCTCTGTGCCGTCCGTAGTTCCTAAAATATGCTTTATATCCATAGCCTCGGCCATAACTGGAACTTTATCAATATTAGGCACGTGAAATATCCATGATGAATCATTTATCGGACTGATGCTGACTATGTATGGTACTTCGTGTCCTGACTGTGCAGCAACGTACATAGAAAACACGGAATCCTTCCCGCCGGAAAATAGCGAAGCTAGACGCATATGACCTTTAAGAGGGTCAGATTAATTTAACATATCCCTATGTAGGAGTATGAATGTAGGCGAAATGACCCGGGACGAGTTTGCAGAAGTTGTTAAGAAAGACCCTATAGCGATATTCGTCATAGGTGCTACGGAAGCACATGGACCCCACCTCCCCCTGAATAGTGACACTTTACAACCTATGCGGATCGCTGAAGAACTTGATTCCAGGATTGAAAATATCCTAGTACTCCCGCCTATGAACTATGGACTTCATTCATCTACGAAAAATATGCCTGGTACAATATCATTTACCTTTGATACTATGCGAGCCGTAGTGTACGATATACTTACATCCTCCTATGAAAAGGGGATCAAAAAGTTTGTAGTGATGACCGGCCACGCTGGTTCGGGTCACATGACCGCTTGTTCCGAAGCGTGTAAGCGTTTTGTTAAAGAAACTAATTGTAAGGTCATGTTCCTAACAGATTACGACGTAGCTGAAGACTGTCCGGACCTTAACAGTACAAAAGGCGACGGGCATGCAGGTATGCTTGAAACATCCAGAATACTGGATATTCGCCCTGACCTTGTGGGCAACGAACGTCCGATAGGGTTATACTCAGACCATGGTTTTATAGTACTCCGCAACGCAGAAGCTTGTTTCCCCACGGGATTAGCTGGAGATACCACGAAGGCCTCATCACAGATCGGAAAAAAAGTGAATGGATACGTTGTAGACAAACTAGAAGAGATGATCCGAAATGACCTTATCTGATACCGACAAAATCAAGAAAATGGCTGCCGAAGTAGCCGCTGATGACCATATAAAAGATGGAATGGTAGTCGGACTGGGAACTGGTTCAACAGCATTCTTTGCAATAAAGAGGATCGGCGAAAGGGTCGCTGAAGAAGGATTGACAGTTACATGCGTGTCCACTTCGGAAAAAAGCGCTCAGTTAGGAAGATCCTGTGGCCTCAATATCGTACCCTTTGAAGGTACTGATATGATAGACGTTACAATAGATGGCGCTGACGAGATCAATCGATCACTTCAACTGATCAAGGGATTGGGCGGCGCTCTTCTAAGAGAAAAAATCATTGCCTTTGCTACTAAAAGGGAGATCATAATCGCTGATGATTCAAAACTAGTTGATGTTCTTGGTGCGAAAGGCCCCTTACCTGTAGAAGCCCTGCGTTTTGGTTATGAACGAACTAAATATGCGCTTGAGGAACTAGGATGCCTTGCCACCCTTAGAACCAAAGACGGCGAGATATTCATCACCGATGGGGGAAACTACATTTATGACTGTAAATTCAAAAATATCGAGGACCCAGACCTTTTAGAATTGCGCCTGAACAACATACCAGGGGTGATAGAGAACGGTCTATTCTTGAACATGGCCTCTATAGCGATAATAGCCAATAAGGAAGGCGACCTTGAAACTATTAAAAGGTCTTGAAAAAACATAAGCCACCGTTAATATTAACAATGAGCTTACGAGTCATCTCTTCTATCTCTTTGGCGATGGTCAGAAAATCTTTTGAAAGACGATATTTGTGTCTAGGTCGACCTTTGCTTTCAGTACGTATCTGCTCGACCTCTAGCCAGCCTTTAGATCCTATTTCCTTGATCGCTGCCGAAACACTGGGCTGACCTATGCCTAAAGCTACTTCCAGTTCATCCGAAGTAACTTCTTCATGTTCAGCCATGTAAATTAAGACCTTTACGCTATTGCGGCGCATATCTAATGCCACAAGAAGGTCTTCCGCCATGTTCTGATTCTTCGCCTACATGTATATAAATTTGCGTTGAACGATATATTAATGTTATTACTAATTCTATTATCACTGGATGTAACAACCAGTAGTTGCATCCAGTGGTAATAAATTTTAAAGTGATTCAGTATTTTTATACGTGGTCGCCGATTGATTGAAATATAACAACACATATGAACTTTAGTCTCAGTTGAAATAGATAATGTGAATAACATTGACTGTGATCTTTATCCCCTATCTATATACGCGCATTAAGGGGGGCCTTTTAGTAAGTTTATTTATACGTCCTCAATGTTAGCAAGTTTTGTCCCAACGGACGAAGGTGACTTGATAATGAAAATGCCCAGGGCTATCAAGACTTACTGTCCTTACTGCAAGACCCACTCCATGCATGACGTGGAAAGGGTCAAGAAGAAAAAGGCCAGTGAGCTTAAATGGGGTCAGAGGAGATTCAGAGAAGTAACTTCAGGTTACGGAGGTTTCCCCAGACCCAAACCAGAAGGAAGAGAAAAACCAACCAAAAGAGTGAACATCAGGTTCAGATGTGTCACGTGCAAAAAAGCGCACCTGACGACTTGCATCAGAGCTAAGAAGTTCGAACTCACAGAGTGATTAAATGACCAACGATTTTATAAAAATTAAATGTCAGGACTGCACAAACGAGCAAATCGCCTTCAGGAAGGCCGCAACAGAGGTCAAATGCCTTGTATGCGGATCCACGCTCATCGTCCCCAAAGGCGGGGTCGGAGAGATTAAGGGCGAGGTGCTCGAGGTGGTCGGCTGATGTCAAGGGCCAAGGGCTTTCCCGAGTACGGCGAGTTAGTTGTCTGCACTGTTCAGAATGTTAAAAACTTCGGTGCATTCGTAACTTTGGACGAATACGGAGATAAAGAAGGATTCGTTCACATACGGGATGTTGCCACTGGCTGGGTAAAATACGTCAGAGACTATATTAGAGAGGGCCAAAAGGTCGTTTGTAAAGTCCTGGGCGTGGATTCTAAGAAGAATCAAATCGACCTTTCTCTCAAATCGGTGAATGCGCACCAAAAGAGAGAAAAGATCCAATTTTGGAAAAATGATAAAAAGGCCGAAAAACTCATGGAGATCATTGCAGAACGAATGTCGATCTCAGAGGATGAGGCTTACGACATGTTCGGAGACGACCTTGTCGAAACTTATGAAACACTTTACGGAGCATTCGAATCGGTCGTCGCAGACACCGATGGATTCCTTGAGGATTTCTCCGGAGAATGGATTGAAACGTTCATAGAGGTCGCAAAGGAGAACGTCACAGTATCCATGGTTCAGATTGATGCTACTCTTGTCATGACATCCTCGGCTCCCAATGGAGTTGTCCTCATACGTGAGGCGCTTGAAGCTGGAGTTGTAGCAGGCGAGAAATTCGACGTAGGCATTCATTGTATCGGCTGCCCGAAATACAGAATTGTTATCAAGGCAGGAGAGTACAAGGAAGCTGAAGAGATATTGAGAAATGTTTCTACAGCAGCCATGGAACATATGGAGGCCGCTGGCGGTACCGCGGTCCTTAAGCGTGAAAACAAGTGAACGATATGAACCGGATGAAACATTGCACTTGCGGGACGTATACGTTAAAAGAAACGTGTCCCGCTTGTGGAAAAACTACATCGACCCCTGTCCCTCCAAGGTATTCTCCAGAAGACCGTTACGGCGCATATCGCCGTAAAGCCATCGAAGAGGAGTATGGAGAAAATGGAAAGTATCGTAAAGTATGATTCTAAACCCGTATTTGTAAGACCTATCGTCATAGAAGGTCTTCCAGGTATCGGCAATGTGGGTAAAATTGCGGCAGATTATCTTGCAGCGGCTTTGAATGCTGAAAGATTCGCAAGTATATACTCACCAGATCTTCCTCCGCAGGTCGTCATCGACGAAGAGAACGTTGCGGATTTTGCAAGGAACGAACTTTGGTTCGCCCGTGCAGGAGAATTAGATATAATTTTTATTCTGGGCGATTATCAGGGCGCTTCTTCGGAGGGCCAATTCCTAATATGCAGAGAAATAATGGACATCATTCTAGAATACGATCCAATTGAGATCGTTACTCTCGGGGGATACGGTACAGGTACGCTGATCGAGACCCCTCGTGTACTCGGAGCTGTGTCCAGAGTTGAGATCAAGCTACCCTATGAAGAGCTAGGAGTGGTTTTCAAACCCAACGAACCACAAGGCGGCATAGCAGGTGCCAGCGCAATGTTCTTGGCGCTAGGTCAGATCTATGATATAGATTCAATCTGCTTAATGGGCGAGACTCCAGGATACTTTATCGACCATAAGAGCGCCGGAGCCGTGATGAACATACTTGTCAAAAAACTTGGCGTAGAGGTAGACACCGAAGAATTAGAAACACATTCGGCAATGATCGATGAACTAAATGAAAAGGTACGTGAGCTGGAGAGCGGCAGGAACTCCGAAGCGAACCTAAATTATTTTGGTTAAATTCATTTTTGACCAAAATCGTTTTAAGTATGGTGCTTATAATCCTCAACCGTCCCCACCTAGCTCAGTCTGGCCAGAGCGGCTGACTGTAGAGTGTTTCCGGTATTTCCGGTACAGCCGCCGATATCAGCAGGTCCCCTGTTCAAATCAGGGGGTGGGGACCATTTATCTTATTATCGCCCTTTTAAGCTTATTTGTAGGATTTCGTATATTTCTTAACTCCTTAGGACATCACAGGACGATTGACTCCTCTAGTGACCTTTCATCGCCCCTAGTTTGAAAAAACGTTTTGATCCATTAAGCAATATTTGAAAGTTAAAAAATTATTCTAAAATCTTCCTTAACATAAGAATATCAATACGCCAGTTTAAAATTATAATTTATAATTAAATTTAAAAAAGTATTAAAATGATTATGAGAAGTAGTCAAGGAACCACACCTTATGACCTTCAGATATCAAGGCCTTATTCATTTGATTTCACAATGTCGCCGAAGAACACACGAGGAGATTTTTCAGAATCTTCCCCTCCTTCTTTGAAATATCTATGATAATGGTCGAAACCATACTTATTGCCGTT
>CAYIZM010000015.1:0-20121 GCA_964368015.1 uncultured Methanomassiliicoccales archaeon | reverse complement strand
TCTGCAAATTGAGGCGATGTAGGCGGCCCTCCGATAGTGACCTTACACTTTGAACGGTATCCGGTTTCTTTCAGGATATCTAAAGTATTTTTCATATTGTCCATAGTCGGAGTCATCAATGTACTGAGGCAGATACAATCTATCTTTTTCTCTTCAGCCATTTTAACTATTTCTTCCGGCGGTACATCCTTTCCGAAATCAGTTACCTGATATCCTCCTGCAGTGAGCATAGTTTTTACGATGTTCTTTCCGATATCGTGAACATCTCCTTCAACGACGGCAGTAGCGCATCTTTTGTTGTTTTTGAGATCTTCAACTGGAATCGCAGGAATCAGTATGTCGAGTCCTGCGTACATGCAACTTGCTGAAACCAGAACCTGGGGCAGATATACTTTATGAGCGGCATAATTGTCTCCAACTATACTCATACCTTTTACAAGTCCCTCGTTGATGGCTTCTACAGGGTTTATTTTGCTATCAAGTGCTTCTTGTGCGGCAGATTTTGCAAGTGCTATCTTGTAATTTACCACCGAGTCGCACAGTTTGTTCAATATTTCTTCTTTTGACATATTTTCCTTCTCCTTCTGCATTTTACAATGTACGTATAGTATTTTTCTACCGGATATTTATAAGGTTATATGGATGGATGAAGTATCCATACAATTAAAAAGCAATTACCAAATTAATGGTTGATTAGTATATAAAGGAATTAAGAAAAGTAAATAATTACAAATTATATTGTAATAAATATATCAATAATAGCCACTTATTTAGGGTTTCAATATTCTAAATATATAATACTATTTTTTAACTTAGAAGGATAAAAAGTTTTTTCAGCTCAAAATCTAAAAGAAAATTCTCTTTAACAATTCAAGGATCAATTCTTTCTGCAAATTATTATCTTGATATCTGCCAATGATCTTTTTATTTTTTAGAAATACTTTAATCAATCGAGCGTATTGTGGTACCAATGACATCTGAATTGGTATTCGTAGGGCTCGGCTTAAGCGGTACTGACGGTATGACCGTACAGGCTCTAAAAGCCCTGAAAGAGTGTGATAAGATCTACGCTGAATTCTATACCTCCAATTTAATTGGTACAGGAATAGATGAACTCGAAAAGGAGATAGGAAAGACTATCGACATCGTTGACCGGGTTCAGGTGGAAGGGGAAGAAGGCATCATAGAAGATGCAAAGAACATGAGGGTCGGTTTCGTTACTGCAGGGGATACTATGTTAGCGACCACTCATGTGGACCTAAGGATACAGGCCAAAGAGGCAGGAGTTCCGATACGAATATTTTACGGCGTATCGGTATTCACCGCATGTCCTTCGGCATTGGGCCTACAGCCGTATAAATTCGGTCGTACTGTAACACTACCCTTATTTGAGATGAATTATTGTCCTCGTTCTCCCTATGATCATATATTAGAGAATAAGAAACGCGGACTGCATACAATGTTGCTTTTAGACATACGCGAATCTGAAGAGCGTTACATGTCCGCTCATGAGGCAATAGAATGGCTTTTGAAAGGCGAGGAAGAATGGCAGGGCGGGCTTATCGACGAAGATACGATCCTATGCGTGGCGTCAAAGCTCGGTTCTCCTGAAGAAAAGTTAACTGCTGGATACCCCAAGGATCTTTTGAAGATGGACGTAGGTTCACCGCTCAGTACTCTTGTGCTACCTGGAGATCTACATTTCATGGAAGCTTATGCTCTAGTGTACTTCGCAGGGGCCCCAAAAGAAATAATCAAAGATGAGTGAAAATGCAACGATGTATCAGAGTCCTTAAAAAAGAAGGTGAAGGGTTAAGGTCCCGGTTGGTGGACTCGGGACTTTTGGACGTTAAACATAGGATCCGCGTCGACGGCAATTATTTGGAGATTCCTGTTCTTTGTGATTCATTCGAAGGATATGAAGTTAAGGATTCCGAAGTGGAAGAGATAGATTTCCATACAATGGACTACAAGGAAATTCTAAATTTCCCGGAAGATCTAAGCGACGAACTCCCTCGATCTTACGATCTTATCGGCGATGTTGCCCTGATCAAGATATCCGACCTACTTCTGCCATATAAGAAAAACATCGGTGATGCTATGATAGAAGCAACACCATGTATCCGCGTGGTGATGATGGATCACGGTGTAAAAGGAGAGTTCAGGGTCCGACAATTAGAAAGGATAGCCGGGACCGGAACGTCGGAAACCGTGCATAAAGAGTTTGGAGTAAGGATAGCTGTAGATCCATCATTAGTTTATTTCAATCCTAGGTTGGCCAGTGAAAGGGCAAGGATCGCACTAGCCGTAAAGAAAGGAGAAACGGTCATAGACATGTTCTCAGGCGTAGCTCCATTCTCCGTCGTAATTTCTAAATTAGCTCAACCTAAGATGATATACTCTATAGATCTCAACCCTGAGGCTGAAAGATTTACAAAGTTGAACATAGAAATGAATCGCATCACAAATATGGTTGCTATCACCGGTGACGCACGAAAAGTCGTCAAACAATTACCTAAAGCAGATCGGATAATCATGAATTTACCACAGTCTTCGGATGATTTTCTTGATGTGGCGATGGAATCCGCCAAACCAGGTGCAGTGATACACATACACAAAGTACTGGAGAGATCAGATCTAGAAGAGTTCGTATCTGGGATAAAAGAGAAGATGTCCTCTCTAGGACATAAAATACACATAGCGAGGACATGGGAACTCAAATCATACTCGTTGTCTATGAGCGTCTATGTGTTCGATATAGTGAAGGATTAATTCTTTTTCACTGGATCTAACGTAATTCCTGTTTGTCCTTGGTAGTTGCCGCTTCTTTGGGCGTAGTCCTTTCCGGAATCTGAAGAAAGTGTTTCAAAGATCATTTGACAGAACCTTTCTCCGATCGGAAGGTCTATGGGATCATCAGTGGCGTTGTATGCTCCTAACGTAAGTGTTCCTTCAAAACCCGCGTCTATCTTTCCAAAAGCACCGATAATTCCCTTTCTTATCCATGTGGTCCTAAGCCAAAGCTGTGCACAAAGACCGGCAGGTAGACGGACCCTCTCCAATGTAGATACGTAGAACATTGTTCGAGGAGGTATCGTTACGGTTCCATTGGTCTTAACATCAGGAACTCCACGAACAGATATTTCGGAGATCCTGAGGTCGTAGCCGTTAGGAGTTAATCCTTTTTCGGAAAAGTTACTAATCCCAAGATAACCCGTGCTGATCCCGTGCGCGATATCCATATCTGAAAGTATTGCCATAATACGCGAAATGTACGACCAGTTATTAATTAGTTCAGAATGAATCGGTTTTACCATTCCTTCTTGAGATATTTTCAAAGAACCTGAACATGAACCATGACATTATAAGATAAAATCCTCCAAGAATGGTCATTATCATCAGTGGATCGATAATCGTAGAAAGTGTAGCGCCGCCCATTGCCATCCTAGTAGCTTCTACTGCGTATGTAAGCGGCATTCCGTAAGAGAATATCTGTAACCATTCGGGTAAATATGATATAGGGAAATTGACGCCACATAATAACAGTCCAATATATCCAAAGAAGCTAGCAAGGATCGACGCTGTTCTTAGGTATATTCCGATACCCCCTATTGCCAATCCCATCCCAGCAAGAGAAAGGCAGGTTAGCACGCTAATAACAGCTATCGAAACCAAGCTTGCTGATCCGAAATCTACGCCAAATATAAAGGCTGCAAAACTTAGAGATACTATCACGGAAACGAATCCTGTTGTTATACCAAAGGCTGACTTTCCTAAGAAAACGTGGAATAGTTTGGCCGGTGAAGAAAGAATAGGTTCAAGTGTACCAGTATGTTTTTCTGTCCTGGAGACGTTGGATGTAGAATACAGTGTGGATGTGGCCACGCTCTGAACCACGTTCCCAATTATTACGTATTCAGGAGTTACGTCAGGATTACCTACGTACTAAGCTAGAAGAAAGAAAAAAGCCATGCTGAACAAGTTTGTCAGCATAATTACTAAAAGTCTAAGCTGAGGGCTCACCATAGCGAATTTCGAAATAAAATCGCTCTTTGCAGATGAAACCATAACGTTGATTATATTGCCCATTTCAATACCTCGTCGCAGTACCGTCCCTTAGGACCTTGCGTTCTACATAAAGCATCACCACATAGGATATCAATATCAAAATCGTGGAAAGTGCCAGACACATAAAAATATTTGTTGTAAATGATACTCCGAGCATTCCTGTATAATTATGTAGGGCTGAGTATTTTATTGCGTCCACCCCCCAAGTCGGAGCAAGTGTAAGTGATAATGGCCACATCAATGGAAGCTCGTCTATTGGAATCAAAGCTCCACTGAGCACGTATAAGGGGTATTCAAGAACGGAAGAGATTATGCCACCTCTTCTGGTTAGAACAAATAGGGACGATATAAGAAGACCAACTGATGAAAGAGATAACATAGTCATTAAAAGCGTTAAAAAGAATAATATTGGATTTTCTATTTGCATTCCCGCACCAAACATCAGTTCGGCTATAAAGAATACAATAAATGCATTAAGCAAGCCGATAAGGGTACTCCAAAGCGATCTTCCGATCAGAACATAGATGATCCTTGTACCCGAACCGATCATAGGCTCGAAGGTTCCGTTTATTCGATCGAATGATACGCTTGAACTAGACGAGAATAAAGAACTGGCCCACATTCCTAGAACGCCTCCTCCAAGTACTGCTTGAAGGACCAATGGACCTTCCACGGTAGTACCTCCCGAACTTAGGAAGATCATTACCATCGTCATAAGGAAGGGAGAGATCAAACTAGGAATTATCCACTGAGGATCAGCGAAAAATTGTATCGCTTGTTGTTTGAATCCTGCATTTATCGCTCTCAGATTCATTGAGTGTCTCCGCTTGTTAACCTTATGTAAGCGTCTTCCAAAGTGGGTTCATCAAAGCCTATTGTTCTGATGCCATAAGGGCGGAACATATTCTCTTGGGCATGAATATTTATTTCCCCTGAAACTATTGAGAATCGAGTATTGAACCTTCCGCCGACAACACCTAAAGACAATCCCGTTATATTAGGATCTGAATTCAACTGGCTTATTACCTCGGATGGGTCATGATCTGTAATGATATGCACTACCGAGGAGTCAGCGACAATATCTTTTATCTCACCTACTGTACCTCGTCCAACGATCTTACCCTTGGAAAGTATAACCATGTGGTCGCAAAGTTCTTCCGCTTCGTACATGTAATGAGTCGTAAGAATAATCGTTTTTCCTGAATCGGATAGATTCCGTATAAGTTTACGAATACTTCTTGAGATCTCTGGATCTAGGCCGATGGTAGGTTCATCCATGAACAATATCTCAGGGTCATTAACCAAGGCTCTGGCTATGTGAAGTCTCTGTTTCATCCCACGAGAAAAATTTTCTACTCTTGTATCAGAGACATCAGACAATCCGACCATCTCTAGAAGCTTTGGACATAGTACCGCCTGATCTCTTTTTGAAATACCGTATAGATCCGAAAAGAACTCCAGGTTCTGTGTGGCCGAGAGGCGGTAGTAAAGGCCACGCTCTCCTCCACTGACGACGTTTATCCTTCGTCTTAGATCCATGACCGTATGATCATTTGTAGCATCGTAACCTAGGACGTTCACACTTCCAGATGTTGGAAGTAGAAGTGTTGAGAGCATCTTTATCGTAGTGGTCTTTCCTGCTCCGTTAGGTCCAAGGAGTCCAAAGATCTCTCTGGCTTTAATTTCAAAGGATATTCCTCCTACTGCCGTCTTGGTCGGGCGCCCACGTGTAGTGAACTCTCTGACGAGATCTTTCACCTCGATTACGTTGTTCATCGCCAGGGACAACCGTACAACGATTATGAATGTTTATCTATCATTCACAAGTCTCTAAATCTATATGGCGGGATGAATAGTCCATATCATTATATTAGAAATAGATGATACTGGAGCGATGTTCAATCCATATAGATCCGCACGTAAAGAATTAGCGGCATTACCCAAGACCATCCACGGCGGACAGGGGTGGAAACTTAAAGACATCGAAGATTATAGTCATAATTTGAATCCCTTTGGTCCACCAGATGATATATCCGAACTTATGGCGGCTTCAGGATCAGAGGTAGGCCATTATCCGGATGATTCCTGCGCGGAGTTAAAAGAAACGATCTCTAAAGCTTATGGAGTAAAGGCAGAGAACATAACAGTGGGCGCAGGTTCTTCTGATATAATTAGAAATTTTCCGAACACTTTTATTTCTCTTGGGGAGACGGTAGTTATTCCCAGACCTTCTTTTGCTGAGTATGAGCATCAATGCCGTATCGTTGGCGCAAATGTAAAAAGATTAGAGCTATCGGAAAAAAACGATTTCAGAGTAGATGTTTCTGAACTTAGCAAATGCATCCCGGACGCAAAAGCAATTTATCTCTGCAATCCAAATAATCCAACAGGCCGAATAGAGCCTAGAGAAAAGATCTTGGCTATAGCGAAAGAATGCCTTGATAATGGAACAATGTTGTTCCTCGATGAAACTCTTTTAGAACTTGTTCCAGGTCATGAAGACATTTCATGTGTTCGTTATGTAAACGAATTTCCCAACATGGTGATCGCAGGTTCACTTACGAAGTCATTTGCGATTCCAGGGATACGTATCGGATTTGGATTTGGATCTTCAGAAACTATAGCTGAAATGGAAAAGGTCAGGATGACATGGAATGTAGGGCACGCTGAACAGAATATTGCGAATATCCTGATAAAAGAAAGAATTGGTCACGTTAAAAGAGCTGCAAAACTTATGGCGGAAGAATCTTTGAACATGAACTGTAGATTGTCCGAAGTAGGTTTTTCTACAGGTGAAGTCTCCGATTCATTCTTCTATTTTAGATCAACAGGTCATCTTAACGTCAAGGCGTCCGAAGTGAATCTTGCGATGCAGAAGAATGGCATATCTTTACGCGACTGCGCATCATTTGGCGGTCCGTACGAATGGTTCGTCAGATATAGTGTAAAGGATCGCGAGCGGAACGACCGTTTCATAGAAGCAGCGGAATCCGCTGTGAAAACATTAAGGTGAGTATATGCCACTTTGGGCAGACGCTTTAATAATAATTCTACTGGCTATATTGATAGATCGTTTTATTGGAGAGTTCCCTAACAGGTTTCATCCCCTTAGATGGATGGGGAATATTCTGGGGTGGATAGACCGTCGTTTAAAAAAGAGAAAAGGTCCATGGGCTAAAGCCATGGGATTCATTTCCTATATATTCATATTACTTCTTTTTGGAGGTGTGGCTTTACTGATGACGGCGTGTATACGTACATATGTGCCAGATCCATATGGGGAAGTGCTTTGGATCATCGCTTCAGCAATGATTTTGAAAGTGTCCTTTGCCATATTTTCTTTTAGAAAACACTGCGAACCAATATGCAAAGATCTTGAAGAGGAAAGAATAAAAGATGCTGCCGACAAAGTTCAGATGATCGTAAGTCGCAATACAAAAGGAATGAATTCGGAACATATAGCGTCTTCATGTTGTGAAACAATATCCGAGAACTATGCCGATAGTGTATGCACGCCTAATTTCTTCGCGGGACTTTTAGGGATCCCTGGCGCATTTATGTTCAGGTGCACAAATCTAATGGATGCAATGTGGGGCTACAAAAACGAAAAATATGGTGATCTGGGTCATTTCCCTGCAAGGTGGGATGATGTGTTAGGATTCATTACCTCTAGGGTTTCGGTGTTATTCATCGCTCTGGGTGCGATGTTGCTAGGTTTGAACTGGAGAAATGCTTTAAGCATGGCAGCGAAAGAGAACGGTCTAACCCCTAGTCCTAACAGTGGATGGCCTATGACGGCAACCGCTGGTGCACTGGATATAAGTATGGAAAAGAAAGGCGATTATGTTATGAACGCCCAAAGTCCCCTTCCAAATCAGGACGATGTGAGAAGATGCCTAAGCCTTATTGAATTATCTTCAATCTTATTTGTTCTTCTTGTTACTGCTCCGTTATTTATGTTCATAGGTGTACATGTGCAAGTTTTTGCAGAAGATCTGTTAATTAGAGGTATAGAATGGGTCCTTGGTTTGATAATATGAATGTGCCAATTTCTGAGATATTAAGTTACGAAGGTTACGATGTAGCTATATTACGTTTCAAAGAAAAAATGGAAGTACTTAGTTCGGCGGTACATAATGGAGGGAACACGGTCACCAACTGCCTCTTTATCATGGAAGTTCCTAAAAATTATTCACACGATGATCCAAAACAACATGCTGCACAATTATGCAAAGCTCTAGAACTTCCTCCTCATTCGGTGGGATTTATGACGGCGGCCGAGGTTCGTTATGTATTCAACACTCAATTGAACGAATTCTCTGGAACAAAGGCTTCTGCCGCGGTTACAGCTGGATTAAGTAATCACGTGGTCGCCGGCGAAATATTGAAAGACTGGGATAGAAGATCCAAACTATCTCGTGAAAGGAATCGCCTTTTACATGCAGGAACTATAAACATAATCGGAGTTTCACATTTACCAATGACCCAGGCTGCAAAAATAAACATTCTGATAGCTATCACAGAGGCAAAGACCGCAGCATTAAATTCATTGGGTTACAGAGATACTGGAACAACATCAGACGCCGTTGCCATAGTATCTCCTATAGGCGATAATAGAGAAAATTACGCTGGCACAGGTACGCCTTTAGGGATCGCCATGGCGCGCGCTGTTAAAGACGGTGTCAAGACCGCACTTATCAACCGTGGCGATGACTCACACGGAAGTTATATCGATATTCTTGAAGAAGCAGGAATATGCATAGATGATCTTAAAGAGTTAATCTCTGAGATCTTGAATCTAGACACAGAAGGAAAAGCGTGGCTGTCAGATAAGATAAATGAACTAAGATCCAATACAAGCTTGGCGTCAATAATACAATACGCTGTGTTATCTGACGAAATAGTTAAAACTCGTTCCATGAAAAAAGAGCAGGCGTATAGCTCCACGATGGATGATCTGTTAACGAATATAGCTACGTCTGTGGCTCAAGTAGTCTCCGAGCAGGTTTCGGGACAAATAGTTATAAATGCAGAATTTCAGATATATACATACAACCTAATGACCATAGAGTGTACTGGAGCTATCCTCGAAGGGGCCGTAAAAGGACTCATTGCAGGAATATCTGTTTCAAAAGGACTTATATCGTCTAATGAGGAGGCGTCAAAATGACCGATGAAGAAAATGAACAAATTCCAAAACTTAAGGTGATGGCGTCATCTGATGCTGCTAAGGCCTTGGCCGATGCTAATATTGATGATGCGGACAAGGAAGAGAAACCTTTAGATGTAGTAGAGAGCCAGATAAACGAGTTGCCAAAGTCTGAACCTATAAAGGACGAGTCTATTGTAAACGATTATCGGCCTGCACCTGAAGCAAGGACCTCTGGAGGAATAGGACCATCTAATTATTCCCCTGATCCAGTTGTTAAGACCTCTGGAGGAATAGGGCCATCGAATAATTCTTCCGAATCAAAGGTTAGTGCATCAGGAGGAATAGGGCCATCTAGCAATTACGAGACAGTACCGATTGAAATTAAATCTTCTGATGATTCGGAGAGCTTTGAGATACCGTCAGAATATACTGACGGGACGGACGCAAAGAAGAAGTCAAAAAAGCCGAAGATTAATATGAATATGTCAAGTAGCAGTCTTAGACCTGCTATAAAGGGCATGATCTCCTTTTTTACAATAAAAAAGATGGACGTAGGGCAGATGGAAATGGACGAAATGGAGAATAATTTCCATTTCGTGCCTATCATCGGTGCGATGATCGGGTTCGTATTGATGGTCGAGATGTTCATTCTTTATCTTCTAAATTATTACGTTAACTTTCCTCTTGGCCCGGTCATAGCCATCACTGTTTTGGGAACAGTACTGATAGGTAGTAAATTCCTTCATTTCGACGGTCTTGTCGATTTCGGTGACGGAATGGTCGCATCAGGCGATCAGAAGAAACACATCACGGCTATGAAGGATACTAATGTAGGCGCTGGAGGAATAGGTCTGGCTCTTGTGGTTACATTTGCTACATTGGCCATATATTCAATCGTAGGTGGTTGGGACGATCAAATATTCTTTGCATTGTTCTTCATAATCCCTGCTACGGAAATATTGATCAAGCATTCCATGGTCTGTGCTGCGGCAACAGGAACTCCTGGTGACGGCATGGCTTCCAATCAAGTCAAGAAAGCGGATACGGACACAATGTTCAAATCAACAGGCATATCTGCAATCTTTTTGATCGTAGGTCTAGTAATAACAACGATAATTATCTGGATCATGAATTGGATTCATTTGCATTATTGGTTTGGTGATCTAATAGCGAACTTTTCGTTCTATTTCATTGCATTGTTTGTTGCCATAGTCATCGGTCTTGCAGTGTCGATGGTCGTAGGGACCATGATGTCCAAACTATCTGATAGGACATTCGGATCAACAACTGGAGATGTGCTTGGGGCAACGAACGAGGTCGCTCGTCCAATCGTTGCTGCAGCTATGTTATTGATATTCCTGATCGTCATAACGTTACTGAATATGATATGAAATTTGAAGCACTCATCAATGCTGGTGGAAAAGGCACCAGAATGCTAGACAGCGGAATAGAGAAGCCCATGCTGGCGGTCGGTGGCAAGCCTACCGTCATGCATGTTATAGCTGCGTTAGAAGGCTCTAAACACATTTCTTCAATTCTTATCTCAGTCAGTTCTAATACGCCTCAAACCGAGATATATCTTAATGATCTTGGATATGAAACGGTCAGGACCAGCGGGGATAGTTACGTTGATGATATACACGTAGCGCTTGAGCTTATGAGTTCAGATTTTGTTCTTACGTCTCCTTCTGATCTTCCCTTATTATCAACAAAGGTGATCGATCGTATAGCAGAAGCTTTCGAACCTGATATGGAGTCCATGATAACTGTCGTTGACGAAGATTTTGTTATAGAATCTGGTATATCTCCGTCATACACCATAAATCTGGAAGGTAGGTCCTGGGTCATGGCAGGTATTAACATCATGGATAGACAACGTACATTGAACGGTGAATATCTTCGAGAGGACTTCTTCAAATGTTCATGTATAGATCTTGCGGTTAACGTGAACACTTCTGAAGAGCTCAGAATGGCCAGATGGCTTACTGAATACCCATGATGCTGCGATAGATGCTGTGAACCCGATCTAAGATATTGTCGCAGGTGATCTCTCCCTTACTACCTAATATTGCAGCAACCGAAGCGCCCCCGCATCCGACACCTTCTTTGATGTATCCCCATTCGTAGGCCTGAAGCCCCTCATAAGGACTTTTGTTATAGTCCATATTAACGGAAACTATCGGTATCTCGTCAGAGATGGAACTCATTAATTTTACCATACTTGAGTTTGGATCGTTCATCAACCATCGTGTGGTCCCCTGGAACATTCTTCCCTGTACGGAAGGGTCTAATGCGACCGCTGCAGCCATTACTGCTGCCATCTGTGTTCCGCCACCAATTACGATCGGTACGCCGGCCTTAGCAGCTCCGATGATCATTCCAACGTTAGCGGGCATCATAGGGTCACCGACACATTCTATGGCACGTAACGGATCGTCCTTTAGATCTCCTGGCTTTATGCCAGCAGCGTTCAGACCTTCCATGACGGTCTTAGTTTTCAGTTCCTTAGGATTGTTGGGGGAACTGCTGCTTACTAAGTTATCCTTCACTGTGCCCATGGCCATAAGGACGGCCAATGCTGTAGTAGTACCTCCAGCACAGCTTTCGCTTATCACGATATAGTCGTATCCTCGAGCTAATGATTCAGCCAATATCTTGCCCTTTTCAAATCCTTCCTTAACGTTGGACACGGAGTCTCCGCTGGTTATATCGCGGCCGCATTCTCCACCCATATCGAAATACGGTACGTACGGTTTGATCGTACTGCCGCCGTTGACTATGTAATACGGCATTCCAGAAAGTTCTAACGCGGCCTTTGTAAGTGTCGCAGGCGTCGGGATCCCTCCTGGGTTGATCGGGATACCTTTCATGCAAGTTACTTTACCACTAACTAAAAGTTCTGCATCGGCAGCTGGAGTGAATAGTGTAAGATCAGGCGTATCGCCAGCATCAGATATTCCTGGACGTATCGACGTCATTGTGTTTGCTACTGTGCATGTGAAAACCCCTCTTTTTCCCCACATTTCTCCGATAAGATCGTCTGCGATCTTCCTGTTTCCCCAAACGTTCAACGACTTTGGAAGTTCTCCGTTATATGTCATAATTCTCTCCTCAACCCAGTAATCTAGGAATAACTTTTTTTAAAGGGGTTATTTCCCCCTCTTTTAACTTACATTCGAACGTGGTCCAAACGGGCACATCGGTTATTATGTGTTCGCCGGTAACGCACGAAGTTCCATGATCTGTAAAGTACACTATCCGTTTTGCATCCGAAAAGTGTTGTTTCATAAGGTCATCAGTGTGTTCTAGGACCTCTATCTTCTTGAACGGGTCTTTCTGGTGACTATATTCGTCGACCTCATCGATATGTAAAAAGACGTTCCCATGTTTTAAGGACTCGACGGCAACAGGAAATCTATCATCTAAGTTTTTGATAAGGCGGATATCATGTCCAAGTGATGCGCATACGCCGAGTGATGTGGGTCCATTAGATATCGCGGTCATCTTTCCTAGGCAACTAAACACAGGATCTATCCTGCCCATTTGTCCGCACCCCCAGGGATAATTAGTTATGCCGTCCATAATATCTGCTACCTTTCTAACGAGTTTCCCTAGATCCCCTGGCACTTCTACCATAGGGGCATTTGCGGGTGGTGATGGAAGATTCGGTATCTCGTCATAATCCATGGTTATTATAGCACGTCCTTTGAAGAAAAAATTGATTTCTGGCGAATATTTATCCAATATTCCAAGATTATCCATCACGTGATATTCTAATTCGTCTTTGAACTCGTCCGTATTATAGGACCAGTTGATCATCCCATCCTTTATTTCAGCGGGACTGAGCCTGAACGCACTTCTATTGCCGCTCATGTTAAGCCCAAGGCCAAGAGCTTCAATAGCTGCCCTGGGGCTGTCAGGAGTACATCCCGTAAAGAATTCGTGTAAAAACAGATGTGTATAAGCGCGTCCGGTGGTCCTAAAATGTTTTGTAGCTCGAGATCTAAGAAACGGCATTTTAGCTACGTGTATAGGTTTCATACCGCCTAAAAGCGGATGAGGGTCGTCCTCTGCCCCGTCAAGGAGTACAAACAGCGTATTCATCCTATCATCTTTAGTGCAATGGCAGCTTGCCCTGTGGATATTCCGCCATCTCCGTTTGGAACTGCGTTATGGAATATTAACCCATGGTCTAAACGTTTTCCAAGTTCTTCGAACATCTTTGATATCGTAAGATTATACGATACTCCACCGGAGATGCCGATATGTTCGTATCCGTTCTTGTCAGCGTTATCTACAGCAGACGACATAAGTTCTTTCATGACGTTATAAAGTATCGAGTATGCTACATCAGCTGGTTTGTCCTTCGTTTCGATTCTGTCGAAAAGATGCACTGTTCTTATGACCCCTTGAGTTGTATCGGTCTCATATCCCGATATAAGTTCTCCGTTGGCCAGTAATGGTTCTAATTTCATAGCTGGCTCTCCGTCGTAGGTTCTTTTAGAACATAAGCCTAAGGTGTACGATAAAGTATCCATCAATCTTCCCATGGACGAACTCTTAACGCTAGTGTCCATTAGTTTCTTGAGAACAGATGATTCCTGATCTGAAAATAAATTGTTATCCTTTCCGTTCATGGTGTCTACAGCAAATTTAAGGCGTCTTGGGTCGTACACCGCTTTTTCCGATCCAAGTAACGGTATGTATTCTAGATGCGCATCACGATCGAATTTTTGCATATCCGTAGAAATTACTTCGCCTCCCCAAGCGTTACCGTCACTACCGTATCCCGTACCATCTAATGTCAAGACAGTACCGGCCATAAGGCCGTTATCTACAAGTAATGAGGCTGCGTGAGCCCAATGGTGCTGTACATCAACAAAAGTAGCGTCGAACTCTTCAGAAAACTTCTTTCCTATACGACGAGTGGGATATCCAGGATGAAGGTCTCCCGCGATTATTTTTGGTAACGATCCTGTCATGTCGATAAGTCCCCGTAGGGAGTTCTCCAGATACTCCGGAACTCCGATACTGGCACCATGACCGATATATTGTGTTTGATATATCCGGTTGTCTTTAGATACTGCACCTGTTAGATTTCCCTGTGCACCTAGGCCGATAACGCATCCGTGAAGTTCTACAGGAGCTTCAATAAACGATGGAATGTTGCCGCGGGACTTGCGTATAAAGTACGTGTGATCGCCGTACATTCTAAGAACGCTATCGTCGGCCCGGTTTATTATCTTCTGATCATGTAGAAGATACATATCAGCACCCATTTCCATTATATCTTGGTCGTTAGTGATCATCGGCTCCCCTGGATGGTTCGCCGAGGTCATGATCAAAGCATCTTCTTCAAGGGAATCGAACAATAGATGTTGCATCCCAGTGTACGGAAGGAAGATCCCTACGTTATCTAAACCTGGAGCTAAACATTCATCAATATTATTTTTTTCAACAAGTACTATGGGTCGATGAGAAGACGTCATTTTCTGAAGTTCCAATTCGTTAGGATTTCCATATTTTTTTGCCGTACTTACGTCACGTACCATGATCGCAAAAGGTTTCTGAGGTCTTCTATTCCATTTTCTTAAATGTTCTACTTTATCTAAAGTACAGCAAATATGCATGCCACCCCAGCTTTTAGTAATCCCTATATTACCGTTGGATAACATATTTGCAAAAGTGGGGATAGGGTCCCCTGGAATGCTTTTGCCGTTATTATCTATAAGACGATATGAAGGGCCGCATACAGGACAACAGATAGTTTGATGGTGTAATCTTCTGTTTTTCGGATCATGGAATTCGTTCTCGCAATCCGAACACATAGGGAAGTCATTCATCGAGGTATTCTGTCTGTCATAAGGAAGTGACGAAAGTAATGTGAAACGTGCTCCACAGTCAGTACAAGAAGTGAAAGCATATCTCGATCTTCGTCCATTGGAACGTATCTCATCAAGACAGTTGTCGCATATTGCAGTGTCCGTAGGGGTCGAAACCCCTTCTTCCCCCGAGGATGATCTAACGATCGTGAAATCCTTTACATCTGGTATCTCTACCTTCTTAGTAAAAATTTCATCTATTACTGCCAACGGTGGAAGGTTATCCAAAAGATCTTTAAGGAGATCTTCTCCGCCTTCGCTCTCTATTATGACATCTGAACCGTTATTCCAAACCCTTCCTCGGATACCTAGTCTTAATGCTGAACGATATACAGCAGGACGGAAACCAACTCCTTGTACGGTTCCTTTGATCCGGATACGGGTTCCTTTGATCATATTCAGATCTTCAGATGGTCTATCGTTCCAGCTGTTTTAGCATCGGAAGCGCAATCAGATCTACCTGTAACGATCCCAAGTAATCCTTTCTCAAGAAGCTGTATAAGATTCTCGGAGTTCTCCGCCATTACCTTTTTGACCATATGTGCATCAACGTGTTCGTCTTTCCACATATCGTAATCAGTTATTGTGGCTAGGCTGCAGTAACACATACCAAGTTCTTTTGCAAGCTGGCACTCTGGAACTAACGTCATACCTATTATGTCCGCATAGTCACGGAACAATCTGCTTTCCGCTTTCGTGGAGAACCTAGGTCCTTCTATACAGATGTATGTCCCGCCTATATGGTGGCGAATGCCAAGTTCTTTTGCGGCATTAGCAAAAACATCCGTCATGTGGGAACAGAACGGTTTAGGGAGGGCGATGTGTATCGCTGCATCGTCAATAAATGTCAAGTCGCGGAATCTGGTAAAATCAATAAAATCGTCAACGATAACAAGGTCTCCAGGTGCGAATTCTTCCTTTAGGGAACCTACTGCGCACGCAGAAATAATCATCTCTACGCCTAATTTCTTCAAAGCCCACATGTTCGCTCGATATGGAATAGTTGAAGGGCTCAGGTGATGGTCCTTCGCATGGCGGTAAAGGAAAGCAACCTTTACTCCATTCATATTTCCGATCTCAATTTTATCCGATGGCTTACCGTACGGTGTATCTGGATATACTGTCGATTCAATTTCAAAGGTATCGGCATTGTATACGCCAGTGCCACCTATTATTGCTATTTTCGGCATGTTATACACAATATAATTAAAGTATAAATCAACGCAGTACGCACATTTTAAAGTTCACAAGTGCTTTATTGCATCGAAAGGCGTTATGCGAATCGCCTTTTTACTTTCTTCAGGTGTAAGTCCTGCACCTAGTGCCACGTTCATTGCCTGTTCTTCCGTCATAAGATTATTAGGTGAATGAGTGTCCGAATTGACAACCATCTTGGCGCCGACCTTCCTAGCCATACATGCAACATATCCGTTTGTGACGTTGTGATACATACGGCCAGTGATCTCCAATATCACGTCATTATCTGCTGCAGCTTGAGCGGCTTTCTCCGTGATGAATCCTGGATGTGCCAGTACATCGATATCTGGGTTCTGTGCGGCAATAAGATTTGTATTTTCTGCCACAGGTTCTGCAATAGTTTCGCCGTGAACTACGATCCATTCAGCTCCAAGTTTTCTAGCCCTCTTTGCAATATCTGAGATCTTTAATGGGGCAACGTGAGTTATTTCTACTCCTGGTATAACCTTAATAAATTCATCACTAAGCTCTGCGGCCTTGACCAGATTAGATACAACAAATTCTAAATTAGTACCGTCTACGTGATCTGTTATCGCAATAGCATTGTGGCCGAGCATCAATGCCCGCCTTACAAGTTCTGAGGGAATAAGGTCTCCGTCGCTGAATATGGTATGTGTGTGAAGGTCTGCTCTCATTGTCTTCTCTCCGAAAGTTCTTCGTATGTTTTTTCTAGCGGAATATCTTCTGCTTCAATAACGACCATTATGTGATAGATCAAATCTGCAAGTTCTTTGGATGCTTCTTCTTTATTGCCGTCTTTGACACTTAATACGAACTCTGCTGCTTCCTCTACAACCTTCTTACACATTTGAGTCTGATTCTTAATAAGTTTACACGTATAGCTTTCATCTGATGGATTTTCTTTTCTATCTTTGATGACCCGTGCAAGCTCTGGTATAACGGCCATAGTTCTATCTAACGATCCGCTAAGTATTTCGTCAAAACATGATGGTTTTTGCAAGTGACATGCTGCACCTGTCTGCTCTACCTTGACAAGAAGCGTATCGGAATCACAATCGGTCTGTACTGAAACGATCTTCTGTACATGACCAGACTCTTCCCCCTTTTTCCAAAGTTTTTGCCTACTTCTGGACCAAAAATGTGTATATCCTGTAGTTTCCATTAGATCTACTGCTTCGGCGTTGGCCCAAGCGACCATGAGTACCTCGTTGGTCTTCCAATCCTGAACAACTACGGGGATGAGTCCTTTCTCATCATACTTTAACTCGGTCATCTGATAACTACTCCTTTGTCTTTAAGGTAATTTTTAACCTCTGGCACTGTAAATTTTTTGTAATGGAATACCGATGCAGCTAGTGCAGCTGAAGCATTTGTTTGAGTAAACACTTCGTATATATGTTCGATGGATCCGCAACCTCCTGAAGCAATCACTGGTATCGAGACGGCTTCTGAAACTGCAGCCGTAAGGGGTATGTCATATCCAGTTCTTTCTCCATCGACGTCCATAGAAGTGAGCAATATTTCTCCGGCGCCGAGGTCGGCTGCTTTTATTGACCACTCAACAACGTCCAATCCAGTTTCCCTGGTGCCTCCGTGTGTATATACTTCCCATCTGTCGCCTTTGCGCTTGGCATCTATCGCGACGACCACACACTTTTTTCCAAATATTTTGGAACAATCCGATATAACATAAGGATCGGATATAGCAGAAGAATTCATCGATACTTTGGATGCTCCTGCATTAAGTGCCAGTTCCATATCTTCCGCGTTTTTTATCCCTCCGCCTACGCATAGCGGTATGGATAGATCATTAGCAGTTTTAGATACGATATCTAACATATTCGATCGTGATTCAAGGGATGCTGAAATATCCAACAATGTAATCTCATCTGCACCCTGTTTTTCATATTCCAAGGCCATTTTCGCTGGGTCGCCAACATCCCTGATATCTTTGAATTGAATGCCTTTTACGACCTTTCCATTCTTCATATCGAGACACGGAATAATTCTCTTAGCGAACATCACTTGATCTCCACTTTATTTTTTGTGCTAAGTTCATTTTGGCGGACTCTGGTTGCTTTGTAAAGTGCTTTCCCCAAAGCCTTGAAGGAAGCTTCAACTATGTGGTGTTCGTCGAATCCGCGAATTACAGATATATGTAATGTCAGGCCGGCTGACATGGCGAAACTTCTAAAGAAATGTGAATATAATGAATCTGGGCAGTCAACATCGGCAAAAGGTCTATCTACAATATCTATTGAGACCATCACCAGAGCATCATCCATAGGTATGAACTCAGTAGCTACCCGTTCCACCGAAGCGTCCCCTAGAGACTTTTTAAAAGCTGTTCCAAGAGTAATCGCTACATCTTCGGCGATGTGGTGATCGTTATCTCCTCCAGCTTTTAATTTAAGATCGAAAGATGCGTATTTGATCAGAGTCTCGACCATATGTTTAAGAAATTGGATCTCGCAATCGACCTGGAATACGCCGGTACCGTCAATATCCAGTTCAGCGACTATTTGGGTTTCTCTTGTGCTACGTTCCACTTTTGCCCTTCTTCCAGTCATTGACTGTAAAAGAGCTCAGCCCTATAATAATTATTGTGGGCGCTCAAGTGAAAACTATATTCAGACGAGGGCATTCAAAACAGGCGGAAGGATCAGCTACAGATCCTCTAGCGGCGTAAAGATCATCTATTAATCCACTGGATTTAACAAAATTACAAATGGAGCACAATATCTCGGTAACATCAAGACCTTCCGATATTGCATCTGCAGCTCTTTCGGTCATTTTATAGAATTCTTCGCGTTTTGAGCTAGCATCAATAACTTTACTTCCGCCTCTCACGCCTTTAAGGTATTGTGAAATTGCTGAACCGGTCACTCCAAACTTTTCTGCAACCTGTATCTGATTGTATCCATGGTTGTCTATCAGACTTCTAGCTATTGCTCCACGAGCCGTAGGTAGCACATCGAATACTATCAGTTCACATTGGAAGTACATTAAGACCACTATACTGTTCACACCTATATTTAATATTCATTGATAAAAATTATTATTATATATTAAAAAATTAAATATGCCAGGCTCTTTTCCATTCCCATGGTCTAATATCATCCATGTACAGTGCCAGACCTACAACGGCTGCGTAGGCTCCAAGGTCCCTTAGGATCTCGGCGTCCTTACGTTCCGTAACTCCTCCTGAGGCGATCACTTTATGCGGACAAGCAGTTATGAACTCTCTTGCTTGATTTTCATCAACGCCTTTCTTTCTACCTTCTACGTCCACGTTAGTATTGAGTACCGCGGCCAAAGGAAGGTCCTCGATGATATCGAACATATTTTTTATTGTTATAATTGCTGATTCTTGCCATCCCTTGATCGCTATCTTATCTCCGCGGGTGTCCATTGCCAGAGCGATACGCCCAGGATACTTTAGTGAAATATGTGTGAGCCATTCTGGTTCCTTTATCGCCTTTGTACCGACAACGACTCTATCAACGCCTGCATTTATTAGTTTATCAACAGTTTCTTCGGACCGTATTCCTCCGCCCGCTTGCACTGGCACTCCTGATCCTTTGGCTATTTTTTCTATAGAATCTAGATTATTTCCCTTCCCAAAAGCTGCGTCAAGATCCACTAGATGCAGATATTCGGCGCCTTTGGATACCCAGGACATAGCGGCCTGAAAAGGATCTGGAATCTTGAGCTGTTCGCTCCCGATCTCTCCACCAATAAGTTGCACTACTTGTCCGTCCAACATATCCACTGCAGGAATAATTAACACTGGCACTCCTC
>CAYIZM010000014.1:0-20830 GCA_964368015.1 uncultured Methanomassiliicoccales archaeon | reverse complement strand
CCGCTGCTGACTATTGCAACATTCTTGCCTAAAGATGCGTCTCCTATTGCGGATCTACAGCGATCGACTTCACGCATCATGCCTGTGGACTTGAAATGCTTATCAGGAAAATACATCCTCAGGATGTCGATATAAGTTGTATAACCAGTTACAATGTCTGCCGTCTCGATGGCGTTTGAAGCACGTAATGTCATATCTTCTCTGGATCCAGGTCCAAATCCTACTATTGTGAGTTTACCTTTCATGGTTATTCCTCCGTTCCCTTGCGGAATTCGGTTGTAAAACTTTTATCGTATAATTTTGATAGACTGTATTCGTCGCCTAGGAAATCTCCGACCACGGTCAAAGCTGTTTTTGTTATTCCGGCTTCTTTGACCTTCGCTGCGATGTCCTTTAACGTTCCGATCACTATCTTTTGTTCTGGCCAGCTTGCCTTGTATACCACGGCGACAGGAGTATCTTTGGTGTAACCTCCAGCTATCAGCTGTTCGGTCATTTTGTCCATAAAGCCTACGCTCAGGAATATTACCATGGTAGCATGATGTCTTGCGAGTTCCTCAAGTCCCTCGCCATCAGGCATCGGCGTACGTCCTTCCATCCGTGTGAATATAACAGTTTGACTTACGTCTGGAAGTGTGTACTCCATCTTGAGTGCAGCTGCAGTTGCGAACGCTGAGCTTACACCGGGGATAACTTTGCTTTCTATTCCAAGACTGTCAAGACGATCGATCTGTTCTCTTATCGCTCCATATATCGATGGATCACCAGTATGTACACGTGCAGTGCTAAGTCCTTTGGATTCAGCATCCTTCATGACCTCTATGACCTCGTCAAGATTCATTTCTGCGCTGTTGTATATCTTAGCGCCTTTTTTTGCACTGTTCAATACTGCTGGATTAACCAGTGATCCAGCGTAGATTATGACATCTGCGGAGTCGATGATTTTTTTTCCTTTGATTGTAAGTAATTCCGGGTCCCCGGGTCCTGCGCCTATGAATGTGATCATTTTTTTTCACCTTTATTGTTTTTTATTATTACGGTGGTAAAGTATCCATACTTCCTTTCTAGATCGATTGGACCGATATATTCGCCCTCCATCCCAACATTACTGATGATGGTTGCGCTATCTTCGGAAATGTTCAATTTTTTCATCATTTCCACCAGTATATCTAACGAGTCCCATGCTTTCATAACGACAACGTTATTGAAAGTTGATAACGCGGATTCTAACATTTTGGTGTTCCGCTTTGCCATCGGTACTACTACAAGGCTTTCATCACCTATCATAAGAGGTAGCCTTGCTTTTGCCGCACCGCTACAGAACGATGGGATGCCGGGGATAACTTCAGTTTCGTATCCAAGTTCTTTGACCTCGTTGTCTACGTACATGTATGTGCTGTAAACACCGACGTCGCCAAGAGTGATCATAACAATGTCCAAGCCCTTGTCTAAAGCTTCAGCTAATTCTTTTACAGCTTTGGTCTGGCACTTCTTACGTACATTGTCATCGGGATTCATGCTGAACAGAAGTTCCATTACACATTTTTCGGATATGTCGACGGCGCCCTTGACGATATCAAGTGCAGTACTGCTCTCGCCCCTCTTGTTGACTGGATAAGCAATAACTGCAGCGTTTTCTATCAGTTCTTTTGCTTTGATCGTCAAAAGGCCCGGGTCTCCGGGACCGACACCTATTCCGTATAATTTTCCTGCCATTTGATTACACCATAACCCGTATTACAGCCCATGCATGGCCTGTATTTATTTAATTTGGATGGTATAGCCAATGTAGAGGTTGAGCAAGCGTTATAACTCAAACGATAAATTCGTCTTGCGAAGGAATCATGCAGAATTCAAAAAAGAATGAAATGTATATCAGCGTAGGAGGCAAAACACTGCGAAGAGGTCATACTACCGGGACCTGCGCTGCCGCTGCTTCTAAGGCAGCCGCTGAAATGCTGATAACAAAAAAAGATATTCATTCTGTTACTATCATGACTCCTAAAGGGATATCTCTTGATCTTAAAATAGAAGATATCATTCGTAACGACAACAGCGTTCGGTGTGCTGTTCGAAAAGATGGAGGGGATGACATTGATGTCACTCACGACTCCTTAGTTTATTCAAAGGTTACTATTTCTGTTGATGGTATAACCATCGACGGCGGAGACGGCGTCGGCAGAGTTACTAAAAAAGGATTAGATCAACCCGTAGGAAATGCTGCAATAAACTGCATACCCAGAAGCATGATAACTGAAGCTTTGGAAGACGTTTGCGATAACTTAGGATATAACGGAGGTTTCAACGTCGTTATATCGATACCGAATGGAAAAGAACTAGCGGAACACACGTTCAATCCTCGACTTGGAATAACGGGTGGAATATCCATACTAGGAACATCTGGTATAGTAGAACCAATGAGCGAAAAAGCTATCATAGATACGATAAAAATAGAAATGAACGTTAGAAAGGAAGAAGGGCATAAATTTTTACTTGTGGTTCCTGGAAATTACGGTGCGGGGTATGTTGAAAGTATCAAAGGTTTAGAACCAGAATCTGCAGTAAAATGCAGTAACTATGTTGGAGAAACATTAGATCATGCACGCGAGTTAGGATTTGAGGGATTGTTACTTGTTGGTAATCTCGGCAAACTAGTAAAACTTGCAGGGGGAATAATGAATACCCATTCCCGTGAAGCAGATTCCAGAATGGAGATCTTAACCGCTAACGCCGCACTGACAGGCGCCTCGTTCGATACGATGAAAAATATCATGGAATCTATTTCAACAGATGATGCCCTAGATTTCTTGGAAGAAGAACATTTAATAGAATCGACTATGGAATTAATATCGGAGAAAATAGAATATTACATGAACTACCGCACAAGTGGAAAGATAAAATGTGGAGCTATTGTGTTCTCTTCAAAATATGGGCTGGTCGGTAAGACTCCCAGGTCAAAGGAGATTCTGAAGGCTATGGGCGGCTCGATATTATGATCTATATTGTGGCATTCTCAACTAAAGGTTGTTCGACCGCATTAAAGATCGCTGAAAACTTAGATGAAGAATGTAAAGTATTTTCAAAAACAACTGGCGACACTACAGGTACAGAAAAAATAATCATGTCGTTATCCGATTGGACCAGTATTGCATTCAAAGAGGCTGAAAGTATTGTGTTCGTAGGAGCAACAGGTATCGCAATAAGGGCTATAGCACCTCATATGAAGAATAAGATTAAAGATCCTGCCATCGTCTGTGTGGACGAACTTGGAAGATATTCGATATCTTTATTGTCGGGACATATCGGTGGCGCCAATATCTTAACCGAACTTATTGCATCGGCTATCGGTGCAGTACCCGTGATCACTACTGCTACAGATATCAATAAGAAATTCTCAGTTGATTCTTTTGCCACGTCACGTAACATGGCTATTGGAAGTATGGCGCTAGCAAAGGACGTTTCTGCTGCGGTCTTAGAAGGTACTTTTGTTGGATTAAAAAGTGATCATCCGATTAAAGGGAATATACCAAAAGAATTGACGATATGTGATGAGGGAGAACTAGGAATTTATATTACCTCAAGTTCGTCAGAACCTTTTAAAAGAACTCTTAGACTGTTTCCTAAAAACCATGTCCTTGGCATAGGATGTAGGAAAGACACTAAGAAAGAAGATATCGATAAATTAGTAAGAGCTGTTCTTAGCTTATCTGATGTATCGATCAAGAGTGTTAAACTTATTGCTAGCGTAGACCTTAAAAAAGAGGAAAAAGGACTTTTAAAGTTTGCTGAAGATAACGAAATACCTACAACATTCTTTTCATCAGAAGAACTTAACGCGTTACCTAATATCGGTTATTCAAGATCGGATTTCGTAATAAAAATTACAGGCGTGGACTGCGTAAGTGAAAGATCCGCCATTGCCGCATCGACAAACGGTGATCTAATAGTAAAAAAAGTTAGCGGGAACGGGGTAACAGTGGCACTTGTCAGGGAACCTTTTGAATTATGTTTTGGAGATGAATGATATGACCAAAAGAGCATTAGTATTTGCTGGCACCACAGAAGGGAACGAGATAACTGATTACTTGAGCCGCAATGGTATACTCGTTACTGTTAGCGTAGCTACCGATTATGGTAAGACCACTATTCAAGAGAGTAAGAATGTGACCGTGGATAGCATCCGCGGTGTTGAGACGATGACAGAAGAAATGAAAAATTATGATGTTATTGTTGATGCCACTCATCCCTATGCCATCCGTAAATCATCCCATATCAGAGAAGCTTGTCAAAATAGCGGAAGCTTATTAATTCGTATAGTCCGACCAGATAGTTCCAATGTAGATCGTTTAATAAATGTGCCAGACACTAGAACCGCAGCTGAATATCTTATTGGCACAGAAGGTAACGTTCTGGTTACCACAGGAAGTAATGAGCTGTCAGAATTTACTTCCATTCCTGGATATAAAGATAGAATATTTGCAAGAGTCCTATCTTTGCCATCCGTATCTGAAAAGTGCGCTGAACTAGGATTCGAAGGAAAAAACTTGATCTGTATGAGAGGACCGTTCTCAGAAGATTTTAATTATGCATTGTTAAAAGAGATCGATGCGAAATATTTAGTTACCAAAGATTCAGGAACGACCGGAGGATTTGACGAAAAAATTTTAGCAGCTGCAAGAGCCGGAGTTATTCCTATAGTCATCGGACGACCTCAAGAAGAGGGCGGCGTACTGATAAATGAAGCTGAAAAAATTCTTTCAAAATTATTTTCTTTCAAAGATCCAGTAATAAAACGTAATTTTACAATTGTTGGGATCGGTTCAGGAAAGCTTGAAGGTATGACTACCGAAGTACGTAACGCCATCAAAGAATCAGATCTTTTGATAGGTGCTGCACGTATGTTGAATTCAATAGAAGTAGAGAACAGAGATACTTTGAAAGAATATCTTCCAGATAAAATAGCGGAATATCTCGATAACAACACAAAATACCGAAACATCACAGTTATGATGTCAGGAGATACTGGATATTACAGCGGAACCAAAGGTCTGCTTGCTATTTTGGACAATAATAAATACAATATAAAGGTCCTCCCCGGAATATCATCAGTATCATACTTCTTTTCTAAGATCAATAAATCATGGGATGATGCGCATCTTACAAGCGCCCATGGAAGGGACTGTAACATAGTCGGACTTACAAAACGTCACAAAAAATTATTTACTCTCTTGGATAAAGAAAATACCGTACACAAGGTGTGCAAAGACCTAATAGAATACGGATTAGAAAATGTTACTATTACAGTAGGACAGGACTTCGGTACATCAAATGAAAAGATATCGATCGGATCACCAAAGGAATTATTGAACGAGGAGTTCGGAACTCTTTGTGTCGCAGTGATAGAAAATTTAGAAGCTTCTAACGTTAACCCTATAAGCATATCGGACGAGACTTTTATTAGAGGTTCAACACCGATGACAAAAAGTGAAGTACGCTCACTATCGGTTGCTAAATTAAAGCTTGGCGATAATTCGATAGTTTACGACGTAGGTGCAGGCACTGGCTCTGTATCGATAGAAATGGCTTTAGTAGCAGTATCAGGGCATATTTACGCCGTAGAAAAAGACGAGGAAGCTTCAAGTCTTATTGACCTTAACTGTAAAAGATTTGGAACTCCTAATGTAACTATAATCAAAGGTCTTGCACCAGAGGCTTTATCTGAACTTCCTACACCTACGCATGCATTCATAGGCGGATCTTCAGGAAATCTAAAATCGATAATTGAAGTTCTAATAAATAAAAATCCGAACGTTCGAATAGTGATAACCTCGGTAACGATAGAAACAATGGCGGAGGCTGCTCGTTGTATGAAAGAACTTAATATTATGGAAGAAGAAACGATCTGCGTCAATATATCAAAAGCCAGAATTGCAGGAGATTATCATCTTATGACAGCTCAGAATCCTGTGTACATCACAGTTTGCAGGGGGAATTCCGTTTGAAACTTCCTAGATTAATGATAGTAGCACCTGCTAGCGGCAGTGGTAAAACAATGATAACCTGTGGTTTACTTCAAGCTCTGGTAGATAGAGGTTTGAAAGTCGCGTCTTTCAAATGTGGTCCAGACTACATCGATCCTATGTTCCACAGTAGAGTAATAGGAACAAGATCAAAGAATCTTGATGCTTATTTTTGTGACGATAAGACTTTGCGTTATCTCTTCGCTAGATCAGCCGAAAATATGGATATCTCGATCATCGAGGGAGTAATGGGATTCTACGACGGGATCAGGATAACGTCTACGGAAGCTAGTTCTCATGACGTGTCACAAAAAATTGATTCGCCGGTTGTATTGATAGTGAATTGTAAAGGTGCCAGTATCTCCTGCATACCAGTAATAAAAGGATTTTTAGAATATAGGGATAACAACATCTGCGGCGTTATACTTAACAGAATGTCCGAACATGTTTACAAAGAATTAAAGCCAGTTATAGAGAAAGAAACGGGAACCTTGGTATTCGGGTATGTTCCGAATGTTGAAGATCTCATAATAGAAAGTAGACATCTGGGTCTTATTATGCCGGACGAGATAGACGGCCTTAAAGAAAAATTATCAAATCTCGCTAAAATTCTTGAAAATACTATTGATATCAATTATATGATAGAAATAGCTGAAACCGCGCCAAATATGAAAGCCAAGGCGCCTGATATCAAGACATTGAATGAAAAAGTAAAGATCGGTGTTGCAAAGGATGAAGCTTTTTGCTTTACATATGAAGATAATATTCAGTTACTGGAACAATGCGGAGCAGAAATAGTTTATTTTTCTCCGATGAGGGATAAAACTCTACCTGAAGGTATACGAGGGTTGATATTACCAGGGGGATATCCCGAATTATACGCTGAAAAACTTAGCAATAATCACACAATGCTTAAAGACGTGCGTGAAAAACTTGAAGCTGACATGCCGTGTATGGCTGAATGTGGTGGCTTTATTTATCTTCATGATGAAATAGAAGACCCAGATGGAAAATTATGGCCTTTAGTAGGGTACATAGACGGGAAATCATTTAATGCCCGTAAACTGACCCGTTTTGGATACGTTACACTTACGCCTAACGCAGGCCAGATCCTTCCCCCAGGTAGTTCTATAAAGGGCCATGAATTTCATTACTGGGACAGTGAAAATAATGGGCAAGATTGGACTGCGGAAAAAACCTCAGGGAAAAAGTATCCATGTATTCATGGTTCTAGTTCACTTATGGCAGGTTATCCTCACGTGTTCTACTATTCGAATCCAGATCTTCCGTATTCATTCCTTAAGATCTGCAGCAGATATGGGCAAAGCTAAAACTATCTCGTCCAACATATCCCGGAAAGTAGAATCGTCAGGAATTATGTCTGGCTCTCTTCCAAGTGAACGTAAAGCTTCGGCCGTAGGCTTACCTATGACCGCCACCTTCAGGCCACTCATTAACTCTTCGGTCTTCTCTTCCCCAACCTGTCTTTTGAGATGAGAATAGAATATTCTAGCGGACAACGGACTTGTGAAAGCCATTACATCAAGACGATTTCCTTTGATCGCCGTGATAAGATGTAATAGACTGTTGGTCATACCAAAGTCCTCTAATTCGTATGTAGCTATTTTTATTACATCGGCGCCAGCTTCTATCAGTCCGTCGTACAGTATTTCTGAACCTCGATCAGATCTCATAAGAAGAACTGTCTTTCCTTTTACTGAATCTTTTAAAAGTTCGACTATGCCAGAGGACGAAAATTCTTCTGGTATAGCATCAGTAGGGACGCCTACGGACGTAAGAGCTTTCTCTGTGCTTGGACCTATCGATATTACCTTTACCTTATCGAACAGTTTTACAAAATCGTCCCCGTATTCGGTTAAACATTCTTCAACAGAAGTGATGGACCCAAATACAACAAAAGATGCTTTTCCTGATGAAAGTAATTCTCTGGCACTTTCAAATTCTTTTTTTTGTCCATGGATTATTCTCATAGATGGAGCTGCAATAACTTTGAAGCCCATCCCCTCGGCCTCTACAACTGACTCTTTTAATCTTTTTATCGGTCTTGTAAAACCTATCCGGGTCATTGGAGATCCCCGAGTTTCTCACGCAAAGATGCGACACTACCTATCACCATTATTCCTGGAGGTCGCATATTTTTTTCTGAAATAACGTCAGCAAGCTTTGAAACTACCGTGACCTCGACTCGTTGTTCTGGTGTGGATCCATCAGTAATTATCGCAGCTGGAGTATCCGATGGCATCCCTCCGTCGATAAGACCTTTAGAAATGGAACCTGCGTTACCTAGACCCATTAGAACTACGATAGTACCGTGACTTTCAGCTAGAGCTTTCCAATCTACCCTATCGCTTTTACGATCTTCTTTTTCGTGACCCGTAACGAAAGTGACCATAGATGCGTGATCCCTATGAGTTACTGGGATGCCTGCAAGCTCCGGTACTGATATGGAAGATGATACACCTGGCACAACGTGAACTTCTACTCCTGCTTCACGTAATTCCTCTACTTCCTCAGCTCCACGACCAAATAAGAATGGGTCCCCGCCTTTCAGTCTGACGACCGTCTTTCCCTCTTGGGCGTACTTCACTAACAGTTCGTTGGTTTCCCACTGTTTAAGGTAATGATCTCCACCACGTTTACCTGCGTTAACGATCTCTGCACCTTTTTTACAGAGTTTTAATAACTCGGGATTAGCAAGTGCGTCATACATGATTACGTCCGCATTCTCAAGGATCTCTTTTCCTTTTACTGTGATGAGCCCTAGATCCCCGGGCCCTGCACCGACCAAATATACTTTTCCGCTCATAATTTCAGCCTCGGCCTTTTACCTGTTAGATAATCAGCAATGTCCAACATATCGTCCATTACGTAATCGATCGGTATCCAAGTATCGACCCATATCGGCTCAGGAGCATATGTGAATGATACTGCACGAACGTGGATCTCGTTACCTTTCAACTTTGCATTTATTCCAACTGGCGATGAACATCCAGCGCCCATGAATTTCATTATTCCACGTTCTGCTCCAGTTTCTAATCTGGATACGTCATCATTGATCTTTAGTAACTTAGAAATTGTCTCTTCGTCGTCGTCCCTGCACTCGATAGCTATCGTACCCTGTGCTGCTGCAGGAATGAAAACTTTAGGATCCAGCACGAAAGCAGGACGAATTATCTCCATTCTTTCAAGACCTGCTTTAGCAAGCAGAATGGCATCATACTCGTTCCTATCTAGTTTTGAAAGTCTTGTATGGATGTTTCCTCTGAGCTGTTTAATTTCCAAGTCAGGTCGCATATGTTTCAAAAGATAAGTCCTTCTTACTGAAGATGTTCCAACTACAGCTCCTTCTGGAAGGTCCTCGATAGGACATGGTAAAATTACATCTTCGGGACTGTCTCTTTCTAGAACTGCTCCTATTCTCAGACCTTTTCTTAATGTAACGGGAATATCTTTTAACGAATTTACAGAAACATCGATCTCTTTGTTCAATAGTGCATCATCAAGTTCTCTTACGAACGCACCTATGGTGCTCATTCCACAAAGAGGAGAATTGAGATCTTTATCGCCAAGTGATTTTATCATTACTACGTCACATTCAGCGCCTACACATTTTTCTTGGAGTTTTTTTATGAAGATCTCTGTTTGTCTTATAGCTAGCTTACTTTCTCTAGTGCCAGCTATCACTGTTTCACCTCTTTTAGGAATGAATCTAAAGCATTTGTTATTTTAGCGATATCTTCAGAAGTGTGTGCAGTCGAGACGAACCAGCTTTCCATTGCTGAAGGTGCCAGATATACGCCTTTATTAAGCATATAATTGAATAACTTTCCAAAAACTGTACGGTCCGCGTTCAAAGCTTCAGTACCATTGTTCACTGAATCACTACCAAAATAGATCATCATCATAGAACCGATACCATTGACGCATCCTTTCACTTTATTATCTACTAGAATATCAGAAAGAGATCTTTTAAGTTCCTCGGAAATACGATTAAGTTTTTCATAACGTTCTGACATGTACTCGATCTGAGCTTTTCCTGCAGCCGCTGAAACAGGATTACCTGCATATGTGCCAGCTGCATAGATCTTTCCAGATGGAGCGATCATGTTCATTATCTCCTTTTTTCCCATGAACGCAGAACCTGAGAAACCGCCTCCCATTATCTTTGCGCATGTCGTCATATCAGGAATCACGTTGTAAAGCTTCTGGGCACCGCCTTCGGATAACCTGAATCCTGTTATGACCTCATCGAATATCAACACAGTATCGGTTTCTTTAGTGACCTTGCGAACCTCTTCAAGATAGCCTTTGTTAGGTGTTACGACTCCGATGTTGCCCATTACAGGTTCCATAATGACACATGCTGGCTTTTCAGCATCTATTACTTCCACAAGAGACTCAATATCGTTGTATTCTGCAACAAAAGTATTTTTTACTGCGTCCTTTGGAATTCCTTCGGAACCCGGGCGACTTATGCATCCTACGTCTCGGTCGGCTAGAACAGAGTCATGGGCTCCGTGGTAGCCTCCGTTCATTTTTACTATTCCGTCCCTTTTGGTAAATCCACGAGCTGCGCGTATAGCGTGCATCGTAGCTTCAGCACCGGAACATGCTAAACGTACCATTTCGGCAGATGGAACTTTATTGGAAATAAGTTCAAGCAATTCAAGCTCGACCTCGGATGGTGCGCCATACAACGTACCTTTGCTCATTTGCTTTTTAACAGCATCAAGAACTTGATCACAAGCATGTCCAGCGATCATTGGACCGTAAGACATACAGTAATCGACGTACTCGTTACCATCAGCATCCGTGATCTTGCTTCCTTTTGCGCTTTCAATGAATAAAGGATAGGGTTTGAAAGCTCTAACGGGACTGGATACTCCCCCGGGAGATATCTTTATTGCTCTATCGTATAATTTAGATGAACGTGTCATAACATCAATTTCCTTGCAGCTTTTTCTGCATAATATGTAATAATTATATCTGCGCCCGCACGTTTGATCCCCAATAAAGATTCCATCATTACTCGATCTTCATCGATCCATCCGTTACTTGCGGCCGCTTTGATCATAGAATATTCGCCAGAAACCTGATAGGCTGCTAAGGGTAGGTCGAACATATTGGCTGCGTCTCGAATTATATCAAGATAAGGTCCAGCAGGTTTGACCATTATCATATCCGCACCTTCTTCGACGTCCATCTGTATCTCTCTAATAGCTTCTTTCCGATTACTACAAGGCATCTGATAGCCCGCACGGTCACCAGAGCTAGGAGAAGAGCATGCGACGTCCCTGAATGGTCCGTAGTACGCACTGAAGAACTTGGCACTGTACGCCATTATCGGGATCTCTTTGAAATTAGCATCATCTAACGCTCTTCTGATAGCAGATATCTGGCCATCCATCATTCCACTAGGAGCGATTATATCTGCACCTGCAGTAGCTTGTGATACTGCGGTCTTACAATAAAGGTCTAAGGTCTCATCGTTCTTTACCCAGCCTTTACCGTCAAGAACGCCGCAGTGTCCATGATCAGTATATTCACATAAACATAGATCAGCAATGACGAGTATATCAGAATTCTCTTTAAGTCCGGAAATAGCTTTTTGAACTACACCATGTTTGGCGTAAGCTTCAGTGCCAGTAGCATCTTTCTTTTCAGGTATTCCGAACACAAGTATTGAGTTAACTCCTGAATCCTGTATTCCTTGGACTATACCGTCGTAACCGCTTAACGGAAACGTTCTGACTCCGGGCATCGAGTCAGTGATTTTTTCTTTATTGATGTTCTCGTCAAAGAATATCGGGAGAACGAAATCGTCGGGATGTAACCTCGTTTCTGCTGTTAAGTCCCTTACTCTCTTATTCTTCCTCAACCTTCTCATGCGTACATTTGGATACATTTTCATTAACTCCGAACAACTCGGCTACATTATCGCAGATATCACTGCGACCGTTTCTTGATGCCTCTCTCAGGTTACGATAAACCTCGGCAGTTATTTTATTAATTAGTGCTCTGGACATGTCGTCCATAACTTTATTTGGATCCGTGGACTTAGATCTAGATATAGCTGTATCTAGCTCTTCATCACGTATATCTGATAGTTTTAAGCTTATCTTTCGTATTATATCGTCGGCATGACGTTCCTTTCGCTCACCATCGATCTTTTCTAGCTCTTCTTTTAAGATCCTCTCTGCCTGATGGATCTCGTCCCTACGCTTATTAGCGTTTATCATAGCTATACGTTCTAAAGAATCCATAGTATCGAGTTCAACATTTGGAACTCCTATGACTTCCTCGGACACGTTCCTTGGTAAGGAAACATCGATGATCAAAAGTTTCTTATCTGGGCGGCGTTCCATTATTTCCTTTACATGCTCTAATCTTATCACAGGATGAGGTGCAGAGGTTGCAACGAGCACAAGATCGCTATACTCCATAGCATCGATCCTACGGCTCATTGGAATGGCCGTTCCACCTAAAGCGGCGGCAAGCTCTTTCGCACGTTGAAATGTTCTATTTGAAACGAAAACGGTATTAGGATTCTTACCTATCAAATTTTTAGCTATTACCGTGGCTGTGTCTCCAGCTCCAAGGATAGTGATATTCTTACCATCTAAAGTGCCAAGCTTCTGAATCGCTAATTCAACAGCAGCAGAACCTACAGATACAGCACCTTTGTTCAATGCGGTCTCAGACCTTACTCGTTTTCCTACAGTGAGTGCACGATTGAAAAGGTGGGACATCATCCTACCTACGTGACCTTCGCTTCTCGCTTTAGAATATGATACTTTGACCTGATGTTGTATCTCGTTCTCACCCACCATAAGTGAATTGAGTCCGCATACTACTCTGAAAAGATGGCCGATACTGTCTGAATTTTCAAGCACGTAGGTTATATCTCTTGCATCGTAGGGAAAGATCTCTTTGATCATATTTTCAAATGCTTTACTGACGGCTTTATTGTCTCCTGTTGCTACGTAAAGTTCAAAACGATTGCAAGTACTGATTATAACATACTCATTTATCGCAGATATTTTTGATATCCTTAATTCGATCTCATGTTCCAATTTTGGAACAATATCATGAAGACTTTCAGTACCGTCTGCGGACTGGTGGGTGGCGTGAAGACTTATGATCATTTTAGTCCACCTTCCATCATAGCTTTATCCATAGCGCCTTTGATATTGCCGGAATGAAGCATTTCCCATATCTCTTGATCGTTGATTATCTGTGCCATGAAATCAGCTCTTTGGGGTTGCGTAGGGATCTGTTCCATTACTTTAGGCCTAAGATCCACCAAGAGATCTAACATACATTCGTATGAACTGTCTAAAAAATTATCAATTTTATCTATTATATAAGGAGGGAACGCAGGAGCACGTCCTTCTGAGGAAACCGTTACAGTGAATCCTCCTCTGCGAAGTGTTGACGGTATCAATATATCTCCGCCTCCGTGCGCAGAATTCACAAGTATCCCTTTTTCAATGGCGATGTCTCTTATCATACCGTTAAGGGCTTTGGAACTTGTGGCTGCTATGACCATGTACGCGCCGTCCATGTACGCACCTGCATTGTCCTTTGATATCGTTGATTCTATCAATGTCTCGGCGAGCTCTTTGATCTCAGGTAAAGCTTTTTCAGTGATTATTTTGATCCTAAATCCTTTAAAGTGCCTACATTTCCTAAGTGCTACTGGCCCTCCGCCGAATACAACTATCATCCTGTTAGAGGGAGATAGGAACACGGGGGTCATCCGGTCTTCTTTTGACATCGGGCGGATTAGTACGTTACTCGTATTCAATAGTTGAGTTATATGTCCAACCCCTATATCGTGTTACTCTTCTTATTCATAATAGATAATTACACTTTATCCAAGGCCTGTTGCAGATCGGCTATGATATCGTCTATATGTTCACAACCGATAGACAAACGAATGGTCGATCCTTTAATTCCCTGTTTCATAAGCTCTTTCTCAGATAATTGTGAGTGAGTAGTTCCGGCTGGATGAATAACAAGAGATTTTACGTCCGCGACATTTGCAAGTAACGAGAATAGTTCTAAATTATCTGCAAATTTCTTTGCCTGGGTCTTTCCACCTTTAACGTCAAATGTGAATATGGATCCTGCCCCATTAGGGAAATATCTTTTGTATAACTCGTTATCTGAACTAGTAGCAAGCATAGGATGATTTACGTTATCGACCTTAGCATGTTTACTTAAGAACTTGATAACTTTTTCAGTATTCTCAACTTGTCTTTCCACTCTTAAGGATAGGGTCTCTAGACCTTGTAACAAAAGGAATGCGTTGAACGGCGATATGCAAGCTCCTGTGTCCCTAAGAAGTACGGCCCTCATCCTAACACAGAATGGTGATTCAGGCGCATCACGGGCAAAACTCATTCCATGATAACATGGATCCGGATCAGCAAGCATTGGGAATTTCCCTCTAGTGTAATCGAATTTTCCAGATTCTATGACCACGCCACCAAGTACAGTACCGTGACCGCCGATGAATTTTGTTGCACTTTCTACGACAATATCGGCACCGTGTTCCAAGGGTCTAAAAAGATACGGGGTTGCGAAGGTATTGTCGATCACCAAAGGTATCTCGTGTTTTTCTGCTATTTTTCCTAAAGCTTCGATATCGATAAGATTAGCATTAGGATTACCTATGGTCTCCGCGAATATGCACTTAGTTCTATCGTCAATAGCTTCGTCAAAATTCTTTAAAGCGTTCTTATCTGTAGGGTCTACGAACTTAGTCGTGATCCCATAATGTGGCAGTGTGTGAGCAAAGAAATTGTATGTTCCCCCATAAAGAGTGGATGCTGAAACGATATTATCTCCTACTGACGCTAAATTCTGGACAGTGTACATAATGGCAGCTGCGCCGGATGCTACGAGTAACGCACCGCTTCCACCCTCTAATGCAGCGATCCTTTTTTCGAAGGCTAACTGAGTATCGTTGTTAAGCCGTCCATATATGTTTCCTGGTTTCTTCAACATGAAAATATCGGCTGCATCATCACAATTATCAAAAACGTAAGAAGTAGTAAGGTAGATCGGGACCGCTCTAGCCTTGGTAGTAGGATCTGGATCCTCCTGACCAGCGTGAAGCTGTATCGTCTCGAACTTCATTCCTTTTTTGTTACCTGGTCCTTTAGGTACGTTCTTATCGTCTTTGAAAGTCATACTGTCACTCTGCGGGAACCCGCATATATATTAGTGATACAGACTACTTAAATTAAGTCATCAAAGATCTTATCCCTGGATTAGATAACTATGCTGACAGTCTTAAGATACAAAGAATTGTTAAAATAACGTTAACAAAATGTTTTTGTTCGATATATCGCATCTATCTTGTTGTTTACCTATTGTAATTTATTCTATATGTCGCAATAATTTTTAAATCTATACTCGTTAAGGAATTATTCAACGAATGGTTGAAAGAATATTCTTCAACATTGCATAAGTTCTAAACCTTTCTTTGTAGCTCTATACTTCTGGTTCCTGCTAGTAGGTTTTTCCTGTGTCCTTTCAACATATCCATCCTCTATAGCAGGTTCTAGATAGTTGCTCATGAACGTAGGCCTATGCTTTAACTCCAAAAGACCCATTAGCTCTTTAGCTGCAACTTCTTCGATTCCGATGGCTGTCAACAGACTGATAACTCGGAATTCACGGGTCCGGGTCTCGCGATCCTTGATCTCGCCTGGTATAACTGTTGGTTGAATCATCTCGATCTCTGGTTTTTCTAACGTAAGTTTTTCGAACTCTGCAGTTAGCTCTTCGAATATTTCGATCTCTTCGTTCACTGACTTCCTAGACTTACGTGAAAATGTTATAGCGAAATCTTCTTTTGATGCTTCTATCACAACATCGGAAATACCATGTTTGAGGCATGCTGCGTTCATGTTAGGGATACCGGTACCCATGAGCCTCATCTTTCCTGCTCTGAAGAATATGTCTGCAACTGCAGGGTTAGCGGGACGGGATCTTCCTTCCACGCTCGTTAAAATATCCCTCTTATTAAGACCGCCGGAATTTGATATCGTTATACGTTTCTTGTATACTCTAATGCGGATAGGATCCCCTGTGGAATAATCCTTGTGTGCTATAGCGTTGATTATTGCTTCTTCGATAGCATCCATTGGATATTCTTCATTCAATAGGTATTTGGATGATAGGACGTCGATGGCTTTCTTAGATTGAAGGAATGCAGGACCTGAAATAACGTCCATCTCTCCCATCAGACCAGAAGATGAGAATCTACCTATCCTTATGTCAGGAGCAACTATGAACTTAGATGGGTCGCTATGGAACATTACAACTGCTGAACCTTTAAGCAGATCTTTTTGCATCAGGTTCATAGACTCCATTAATTTGGTATCGTCTATTTTTTTCGGGGTCTTTGTTAAGGAACGGAATTTATTCACGGCGCTCTTGTCTAGATCTTTGACGACGGCTCCAGGAACGAGTAGACCTAATCTTGCTCTACGGTCCCTAAGAAGAATAAAGTTCTCTAGTTCGTCGCCTACCAGCTCACGATCTACTTTACCTATACGTCTGTAATAAAGTCCATTGAAACTAATTGGTTCCGGGCTTGGTTTTATATCCATTACAACATAAGCACGGCCTTTGTTCTCGATGGGGCGGATATGAGGATGTATATCAAGGGCTTCAGATATTTTTTTGTAAATCTCGCGGGAAAGATCTATAGCTTCCTCAGGTGAAAATGAATCCACTTTCCCAATGACCAATCTTCCGCCGTATGAGTTTGCGAAGGCACATACGGTCCGCATATGCCTGTTTCTCCATTTCTTTTTTTGATCTGAGGTCTGGTCTGCCATGATCGGTCAACCGTATTGCTAGCTGATTAAGTTTTTCTATTGAATTGAAAACCATAAGAGCAATAAATCTATACGAGTTATAGAAAAATCATTACTTTTTAGCAATGAAACACACCCAGTTCTTTTCTGGAAGCGTTGTATATTCGACTTTGAATCCAGCTTTTTCCAATATCGATAGTAATTCATCATTGTGAACAAGTTTCATACCTGTTCTCTTACACGCATCGTCATTTCTTTCCTTGAATCTAGGATCGGGATATTGTTCAGATATCACCATTAAAATACCTTTTGATCTAAGAACTCGATATATCTCGCTGAAGGCCATATCAAGGTCGCTCCAAAAGAAATATGTCTCAAAGGCTGAAACAAGATCAAAGGATGTATCTGAATAGGGAAGTTTCTCAGCCGGTCCTTGAACGATGCTACATATTCCTGCCTCGATCTTAGCCTTGTTTATCTCAGAAGCAAATAATACGGCGTCTTTGGAGAAATCGATTCCTGCTAGATGTGCGTTAGGAAATTTTAACCCTAGCATCGTTAACTGCATACCGCCACCGCATCCCACGTCCAGAATATTATCTGGCTTTATGGACGGGAGTAAAGACATCGCCCATTCACTAAGATCCTTGTGATGGGAATTCATAGATTCCATTGCTTCTCGTCCTTCATCGCCCTTTGGATCTCCAAAACGAAAGTAATCAGGTGGTTTCTGCTCCATAACGTACGATATGTTAAGAACAATATATCATTTTCAGTAAAAATGCTTTATTTTTTAAGAAAAGCATCATGTAAGAATAGTCACTAATTTAATAGGAGTTCGTATATTTGGGGCATAGGTCATCAAATGGTATCCATTATTGATTCCGAATGCGCCGCTTGCGGTGCATGCGAGGACGTTTGCCCAGAAGGAGCAATCACAGTCGACGATATAGCCGTCATCGATGCTGAAAAATGCATTGATTGCGGAGCATGTGTCGACGCTTGCTCTTTCTCCGCGATCAAAGAGTGAACGTTCTCACTAAACCCTTTAACTTTTTTTACAGAATTAAAAAGGATCGTTAAGATCCTTTGTTTTAATTCTGCTCGGTTGGAACCTTGACCTTCTGTAACCACTTAGGCCCTACCCAATTCCACTTTCCAAGGAGATGCATTACTGCTGGAACGATATAGGTACGGATTATCAGTGCGTCTATCAGAATTGCAACACATAGGGAGAAACCGAACTCCTGCATCATCGGCATAGACGATAACATCAGCGTTCCGAAAGCTCCACCCATTATCAGGCCACATATTGTTATGACTGAACCTGTGTGTGTCACAGCTTCGTAGATAGCTGTATCGTTATCTAATCCACGGTGTACAGCGTTCTCTCTGATACGTGTCGTTAACAGAATATCATAATCCATTCCTATTCCGAGACATATTATGAACAATATCAACGGAACAAGCCAGACGATATCTACTCCAAGTATTCCAACAAATACCAAATTCGTAAGAGCTATCGTCCATACTACGCCCATTAGGATGGTTACTACTGAACGTATCGGTATTATGTAGGATTTCATAGCCACTAGAAGTAAAATTAAAATCAGTACGATGACGACTATACCAACATATTGGAAGTCGTCAGCGACAGACTTAGAAAGATCGTATGTTATCGCAGGAGCGCCAGTTATCCATGTTTTAACAACAACGTCACTGTTTTCTTGACTGAATGTGTTAACGATGCCTTCTATCTCATCTAAGGTCTTCATCGATCTGTTGGATGTAGCGGATGATTCTGTTATGGACGTCACCTTAGCATATGTGAGTGACATTCCTCCCGCAACAACAACTCCTCCTAGTGCACCTCCCAGGTAATTGACAGCGTAATCCATCATAGGTGCAAGTGCAATACTTTCTAACGCAGCCATAGTTAATGTGGGCGGGTTAGCTGTAATGTATGTAATTAAGGCACTTGGATCAAGAGAATCTGAAGATTTTATAGTGTTCAAGATTTTCAAAAGATCCATATCTAGCTCAAATCCCTCCAACACGGCCGTAGCGTAAGGTAAAGATTCCGTAGGAACTATCGTGAGCGAAATTCCTGCTATCACATGTGCCTTTAATTCAGGATAGTAACTTATTAAATCTAACATCTCTGACGGAAGTTCATCATAAGCCGAATTGGATAACTGCATGACACCTTCATTCGTAACTGGATCATTCCATTTCATTAAACTAGAAGAGGTTGCGACATTCCCAATTCCACCGTTATCAAGGGGACCCACTTGAGTCGTTAAAGATCGGACATTTTTATAACCGTCATTATCGCTCCATGAGAAAATAGGCACTATATCTCCGCCGATTTCGATATATTGGATACTGGCAATGGGTTCATTGAACTGTACGAGAATATTGTTAGGTTGTAAAAATCCTCCACCGATGTATTCATCTACCATTTCTAGTCCTTCGTAAGACTCTCCGGTACTCAGAGTTCCCATAAAGTCGTACGACGTCTCGGCAGTCGCTACGACATAAGCTGCAGGCACGGTAATTAAGATAGCTGCCACAACAATCGATTTAGCGTATTTTTGACTAAAATGAGCCGATTTATGGAAATAAGCTGAACCTGCGCGAGACATCTTTCCATACCAGCCTTTCATCGTCTTGCCATCTTTTTTGAAGGTTTCCGTAGTAGAAGGCCAGAATATCTTATCTCCTATTATGGCGATGATAGATGTTATCAGCGTCAACGCTGCTATGAGAGCGATCGCAATACCCAACGCCAATACAATCCCCATTGTATTAATCATGGGGACCGAAATTAATGAAATTGAACCGAACCCAATAATGACAGTCATACCAGATATCGTTATTGACTCGCCGGCCCACATTATTGAATTACGTAAAGATTTTTGATGGTCGTTGCCTGAATTACGTTCTTCCTTGTATCTTGCAAGAATGAAGATACAATAGTCGCACCCAGCACCCATCATCGTGACCAGCATCAACATTTCCGTAATGAAGAATATGTCCATGAACTGGCCGAGTAAGAACACTAGTGAAAGAGTTATTCCGAAAGCTAATCCGATGGTTATCGGAGGTGTAGCAGCAGATATAGCAGACCTAAAGAACAGTCCGATAAGAATGAGGATCATAATTATCGTGACTGGTTCGATCTTGGAAAGATCATTCATGGTGCCTACTTGAGTATCATAATTTATTGCATCAAACCCGGTTAAGTATGTATCGAATTCTATTGCAGAACCACCGGTTGCATACTGTGTCGAAGTTTCTGATACGAAACCTCTAAGATCGGCCGTGTCGTCACCAGTAAATAAAGGTGAATAAATCGCAACGACCATTGCCAATGATTCACCCGATTCGGAGCTTAGAATCGATCCGTTATATGCAAATTGTAAAATCTTTTCGTTGCCATCAGCATCTTTATAATTAGTGCGATTTCCTTCCAATAAGTTTACGAATTCTTGGAATTCGGCAGCGGCAATAGATTTAGGAGAATCCGATTGTAAAACTAAGATAGGACTATCAGATATTGATACATCAGATTGGTAAAAATAATCATTTATGATACCGATACCTAAAACAGATTCAGATTCTTTGACGGCAACGTCCTGAACATCATATTTCAGTGCGTCTCCAGCACCCATTGCAAGGGGCACAGCACATAGTATTATTATCACCCATGCTAAAATTATCTGCTTCGGATGTTTCATAATAACATCTGCTAATTTCCCAAAAACCATTTCTATCAATTAACTGAACCTGCGCCCTTGATATAAATATTGCTAAGGATAGAACATAGTTATTGCACTATCTAAAAAACTTGTTATCTTATACTAAATCAGTCTATTAACGGGACTTAATATTATAGAATTATTTGATCATATATCTTTTAGAACTATTAAATCGAAAATATCAGATATATAC
>CAYIZM010000013.1:0-22526 GCA_964368015.1 uncultured Methanomassiliicoccales archaeon | reverse complement strand
TTATAATATATATAATACTTAAATAGGTTTTAAATATATGTCGAACGATGTATAATTAGAAGTTGTGAGCGGTAATTGCCGTGTACCTGGTATAGGTCTTCGCACAGTAGCGAAGGACAGGTGCGTTTTCACACCTTCTCACCCCTACGGGGTACTTATCATTCCTTTCAAAATTTACTTTCGTTTAATTAAGGATTTTTTTATACTTGTGCGACACAGTAAAAATTGATTGCATTTCAATTTAAATGTAGAGGGTGAGCATCAGAATATTTATTTCACGAATATGCATATTTTGTTGAAAAAAGGATTTAGATTATATTTTTACTTCTTATATTCAGATACAGTAAGATAATACTGGTGAATACATAAATAGGATTTACTCTGTTTGATTAATATGTATATCTATATTCTAGGCGGTTTCCTAGGTAGTGGAAAAACCAGCCTTTTGATGGAAATAGCTTCAAAGTATGTCGAGAAAGGTCATAGTGTTGCATTATTAGTCAATGAGTCCGGGAATACGGGTGTAGACGGGGCAACGCTTAAGAGAAAAGGCTATAACTCAACGGTACTGCCTAACGGCTGTATTTGCTGTGATCTTGCCGGAGACCTAGAGGATGGAGTTCGTAATATCATAAAAGATATAGATCCAGACATCATAATAATCGAACCTACTGGACTCGCCGTTGCTACCCGAGTAAAAGACATAGTGAGGTTAGCTGTAACTGATCAAGAAGAGATTCAGATTATTGGAATAGTAGACCTACAAAGGTTTGAGGATTTTATTAAAAAACGGGAAGACTTCTTCATAAAGCAGATGCAGGGATGCGAATTTATTCTTCTCAACAAGTGCGATCTTGTGACTCTCGAGAAGGTAAAAAAAGCCAGCGATTGGATGATTTCAAAATTCCCAGGCGTAAAACTACTTCCAGTATCAATAAAGACTGGCGATAACCTTGATAAAATCTATGAGTTGATGATATGAGTAAAGAACATTCACATAAACATGAAGAAAACTCCATGGACGAGGTCGGAGGGGTCGCCGTTGGATTTACGGGATACATAACGAATTTTAACGCAGATGCTCAGGCTAGAATGGTCAACGCGTTGAATGAGGTAGGAAAATGGGTTCAGGAAAAAGCAGGAACATTTCTAGGGCATATAAAATGTGCAATTTATCTTGAAGACGGTTCAGGAGTTACTATCAATTTGACTGATTTAGATAGCGGCGTGGAAATTCACGGTACGCTAGAACCTGCCGAGAAAGTTGGTTTTAGCCTTTTATGCGCTGTTCTTGATGTTGAAAAGTCTGAACTTGGTCACACTGTGCATCACGCTCTAGATGATACGTTCCTAGACATTGAACTGATAGATCACGACTGTCAATGTAATGATCACAATCATAAACATGATCATCACGATAAGCATGAACATGATTGTTGTGGAAAACACGAACATTGTGACCATTCTGAGCATCATCATGATCACAAATGAATATCTGTGTCGTCTGAATGATGATTGATAAGAAATATTCACTACGGATGGAGTGTTTAAAACAGACATCCGTACATTTTTTTAATTGTAGCTTACGCTGTTTAAATTAAAAATTAAAAATAAGAATGCGGCGAAATGCCGCGTTTATTTCTTCTCACCTAAAAGTTCAGAACGAACATCGACTTTAAGATTCTCGCTTTCCAGTTCCGTAAGAATATGTCTACGGAGTTTGATAAACTCGTTGGAAGCGCGATCTCTTGGACGAGGAAGATCGATATTAACGATCTCCTTGATTTTAGCTGGACGTTTCGTTAAAACAACAACTCTATCGGACAGATATACAGCTTCGTCAACCGAGTGAGTAACAAATATTATTGTTGTATCTGTTCTTTCAGCGATCTTCAGTAACTCACCTTGCATAATGTTCCTTGTCTGAGCATCCAACGAACCAAAGGGTTCGTCCATCAGCATTACGTCTGGTTTCGTTACCAACGCACGAGCTAGACCGACACGTTGCTTCATTCCACCAGAAAGCTCGTGGACTCTATGATCCTCGAATCCTTCAAGGCCTACAGCCTGAATATAACGTTCAGCTTTTTTCCTGCGCTCCTCTTTACAAACTCCTGCTATTTCTAGTCCGAATTCTACGTTCTTTCTAACCGAACGCCAAGGGAATAAAGCAAATTCCTGGAAAACCATTCCTCTGTTTGGTCCAGGGCCTTCACATTTCTTTCCCGCAATAAGGACTTCACCAGAAGTAGGATCGAGTAGCCCAGCGATCATTCTTAAGAGAGTGGTTTTTCCGCAACCGGAAGGCCCTACAATAGATATTAGCTCACCTTTCTTTATTTCTAATGAGAAATTCTCTAAAGCCACGGTTTCCTTGTCGTCGGTCTTGAACACCTTTCTAAGGTTACTGATAGTTATGCTGTCGCTCATTCTATCCCCACCCTTTTTGTTATGGCTCTGTGAGCATAGTCTGTAAGACTGGTAGTAAGAATACCGAGTATTGCAATTACTACTATACCAGCGTAAACGTTAGACCAGTAACCCATCTGAGCCTGTATACTGATAAGATATCCCACACCGCCTCCGAATGATGCATAGAGCTCGGAAGCGACAATACACATCCAACCCACTCCCATTCCTATGCGCATACCATTCATGACGTAAGGAACAGCTGCAGGGAGCATGATTTTGCTAAAAACCTGCATCCTTGAAGCTCCAAGGGTCCTAGCAGCATCTACCCAGTTCTGATCAATCTTTTTTACGCCGAACATCGTATTGGTAAGTATTGGGAAGAATATACCAACGAAGACGACTAGTATAGGTCCCCATGAATATCCAACCGTAAACAAAAATATCGGAGCCCAAGCGATAGGCGCTATCGGCCTAAGGAATTCAAGGGTCGGCGAAGAGAACTCATTGAGAGTCTTCGAATAACCCAGCAGAAGTCCGAAGGGTACTGCGACCACAAGAGCCAAAATTAGTCCAACAAAGAACCTCTGAAGACTTATCCCCATGTGCCCCCACATACTCATTCCAGAAACTGAATCCCCATATGTGAAAAGATATATTAGAGAGTCCCAAGTTGCCGCTGGCGTAGGAACCGCAGGATTATTTAAAAAGAGAGATAAATTCCACCAAATCAATACGAATACCGTTAGTGAAATAATGGTAATTATGATCTTTCTCATCATACGATGATATTTATTATTCTCATCGTAATTTATTTTTTCAGTTGTTGAAACCATGTTATTAACTCCTAAGTACGTTGACAGATGAAGAAACTACTGGCGGAGAACCTACGAACCCCAAATCAGAATGACGAGACAGCAATGCGTTCATAACGTCCCCTCCTGCAGGGAACGGACCATGTAGATGTACGTTTATTCCATATTCAAGGAAAATTCCGAGTTCCTTACCAACATGTAGCGCCATCTGGTGAATATCTGTAGCAAGATAAGCAACATTTATAGTCGTGATATGGTCGCCTTTATTATATCCAAGTTCTACTGGGGTCTTGCGAACGCCTTTAACCAACTCGCCGCCAATTAATTCATCTTCATGGAACGCCCCCTCGAGGTATTGCCCCTGGATCAAATGTTGCGTAAAAGCTAACGATGATTCAAATCCTGCATCAGTTAGTGTTTTCTCCTGCACCATTTTAAGATTAATATATGTATTAACGACTTCTGCTAATTGTTCCGCAAGATCACCTATTTCATACGCATAGGTGATATTCTCCATTGCATTCATCGCGGTCTCATTAGACATTTGAGTATTGGTCGATTTTGGTGTCCCTATGTTCGTTGTCAATTTTAACAGTAGTTTGTAATCTTCAGTATTGGGGTCAGATTCCAATGTGTCTAATATCCACTGTACCGATTCTGAATAACCAGCTAGGAACCGTTCGACCGCCACTTCATTACCTGAAAGGAATGTGTTGTTAACTGCTACTACACAACAGGGATGTCCATTCCAATAATCACTGGTAACTGCGATTCCCTTACAACGTACGTCTGCTAAAGCAGTGGCATAATGAGGCTCCCATGCAATACCTCCGGCGATGTCAGAGCCGCTTGTAAACATATAATTCAACATATTTCCGGGACTCATCTGAGTCCAAAAAACTGTGTTGTGGGAATCCTTATCTGGCCCCCACTGTAAAAACTTCATGTCAAAAGTACCTTTTACAATATCGCTCAAAATCATGTGTTGAATAGATGATGGCCCAGGCGTCATAAAGGTCAAGCCTTCCCATCCATCAGGATCAGTTATCGTTAATCCTTCATATTCATTTTTTAGGAAAATGCCTGAACCGTCATTATTGACTCTTGCTAGAATAGAAACAGATTCATTTTCTCGTTCGATCGTAGATAGGAAAGCACCCGATACAGAGAGCAATAGTGCAACCACTATAACTGCCCCCCATACCTTAAAATTCCAGTTCAAGCTCATGGGAACTACATAAGTTTTTTATCAATATAAAGGTATCTAATTTTATCACATTAAGGTTATTTACTTACAATAAGGATAATAGATTACAATATATTCCTTTAATGAAATAGATACTGGCCTACTAAGGATAGAGAAGTTACGAATACTTCAATAGATTATACAAAAAGGATAAAATTTCCCTCTAGTAAAAGAGGGAAATATAGTTTTAAATGTCTCTAAATGAGACAGAGTACTGCATCTTTTTTGCGCCGAAGTACTTCATGGAATACTCTGCGGCATCCTTAGGGCCGAACTCTTTACAGGAAAAGATGTCGATGAACGCACGGTCGGTGTCTTCTGCGAAGTGTCCGGAGATCATGGATGTCTCTATAAGCTGTGACAAAGAATAACCCTGAACTTTAGGTGCGTCTCCGAAGAAAACCACCTGAGGCTCACCGTATCTTTTCATGTTGATATAATCAGCAAGGTCTACTGCGAACTGTGTTATGTGCTCTTTGCTAGAGATCTTATCGTGATCGCACTCGCCTAGGTCAACTGATACTTGGAGACCCCAGTGGTTCTCATCGTTGTATTTGTTGATTGCCTCCTCATCACTGAGAAGTTTACCGGAATAGGGACTCATTGTGTACATTGTATTTTCCTCATGACGGGTTTGATTTCCGTCTAATCTAATGTAAATAGTTTCGGTATTTCAAACAATCTATTCACCCAGAATTATGTTAGGTTCTAATCTATCATCCAGTATCGCTAGATGTCGGTAGAGGAACAAATGAATATCAATAGGGACAAAAACAAAGTTGTTATGATAAAAACTTATTTTTTGCGATAGACTTTTTATTCGCTCTGCATCCGGATAATAAAAACCCGATATATAGGGGAAAGGGCATTTGAGGCCATGGTATCTGAAGTTTTTTTCACGGACATGCGTACGGACATAGGAAACACTATTCCCGATAAATTACGCAAACTCGTAGAAAAAGCCGGAATGGGTAAAATTGATTACGATAAGAAGTTAGTAGCTATCAAAATGCATTTTGGTGAACTCGGTAACCTTGCTTACTTAAGACCAGGCATCCCGAGAATGATAGCCGAGGAAACAAGACGTATGGGCGGAATACCGTTTCTGATCGATTGTAATACGTTATACGTTGGACACAGAAAGAACGCGCCAGAACACTTGGATACTGCTAACTACAACGGATTCAACCGTATGTCCGCCGGATGTCCGATAATCATCGGGGACGGGCTTAAAGGAATGGACGATGTGGAAATACCTATTGACGGCCAGTATGTAAAAAAAGCAAAAATTGGCCGCGGCATATACGATGCTGACATTCTAATCAGCCTTACTCATTTCAAATGTCATGAACTGACAGGTTTTGGAGGAGCGTTAAAGAACTTAGCTATGGGCTGCGCATCCCGCAGAGGAAAAATGGAAATGCACTCAGCGGGCAAACCTTCTGTTTGTCACGAGACTTGCATAGGATGCGGCACTTGTCTCAAATATTGCGCACAATCTGCTATTACCATTAATAAGAAGAAGGCAACGATAGATCTTGAGAAGTGCGTAGGATGCGGAAGATGTATTGGCGCTTGTATCTACGATGCTATTGCCGTAGAGAATGATGAAGAATTAGACATTCTTAACGCAAAGATAGTCGAATATGCTATTGCTTCAGTTAAGGACAAACCACATTTTCACGTTACCGTCATGGCAGATATATCGCCATACTGCGACTGTCACGCTGAGAACGACACTCCAGTCATACCTGACGTCGGTATGTTAGCATCTTTTGATCCTGTCGCTTTGGATAAAGCCTGTGTAGACCTTGCAATGAAACAGTCTCCTATCAAGGGCAGTATATTGTATGAGAAATGCGGAGGCTACGTTCCAGAAGATATGTTCGCATGTATTCACCCGATGACCAGATGGCAAAGCACCTTTGAACATGCAGAAAAAATGGGATTCGGCTCTTCCAAATACCGTATCATAAACGTGAAGTGAAAATATGCGCATATTCATCGCGTTAAGGATACCTACAGATCCCTCGTTGATCGGACCAATAGAAGAATTATCTTCTGCAGGTGGAATGAGAACATACGGTCCAACAGGCCTTCACATCACATTGAGCTTTATCGGAGAGATAGAAGAAAAACGGACATCTGATATTGTAGACGCTTTGACAGAAGCTGCAAAAGGAATCAGTCAGTTCAATATAACTCTCAAGGGAATGAGTTCATTTCCTGGAAAGAACGGTCCTCGAATCGTATGGATAGGTACGGAATCAGATGGCATTCTTGAAACACTTGCTGAACGATTAGCGGAACGTTTGAAAGCTCATGATATAGAATATGACGTTGTAAAATTCGTGCCTCATATTACTGTAGGAAGAGCTCTTGATGGATTAGGTTCTTCAAATGTAGTATCTGTAATTGAAAAGTATAGTGAAACCGAATTCTTCAAATTTGTTTGTGATAAACTCACAGTGTATAGCAGTGAACTAAGACCAGGGGGTCCAATTCACAAAGCAATTTCACATGTTATGTTGTAAGTTAGTCCTCTGAAGGTTAACTGTAGCTTTCTGTTCTTATACGCTCAGACGTCGAATGATGGTTCATGAGAAAAATAAAGCGTCTCATTGGAAGGAACAGGATTTCGAACAACCGTCGCGGTGGCATAGAAGGACTTCCGCTTCAGCTCATAATCGTTATGTTGATAGCTACTATGGGCACAGCGATCATTCTTGGATGGATGGGTAACATCGAAGGTCCAAAGGTCATCGGAGATGTTGATGTGACCTCTGACGAGATCATACTCGTTAACGGTAGTACGTTGAACGGTAGGATCTCCATCGTGGTAACAGATCAAGACGGAAACCCGATCGAAGGAGCGACAGTTGTGCTTACCGGCCTCGGAATAACCGACAGGAATGGAAAAACTCCTCACGGCACCACAGATTCCAAGGGATATGCAAACATCATGGGACTTAACATAAACATGAAGAACAGCGCTATCGGTTTTATTACCGTTAACGTTTCAGCATCAGGATACGGAGAGAACAACACCGCTAGAGTGACGGTGATAGGATGAGGATGAACAGGAAGGGCATGATCGGTATGCCAGTTAGGCTTGCGATAACCTTCCTGATCCTTGCGATCACCGTGCCCCTGCTTATGGGTGTAGTGGATGATCTACGTGACGATGTGGGGGCCTCGGACCTAGCGGTCCAGGCCGACATCGTTACAAAAACAGCAGAAAAAGCTTATTATGCCGGGATCGGAAGCACATTTACTGCAAATGTCTCTATAGACCACAACGGCCAGTTAATTATCGGCGGCGATGGTTCGGACGCATATAGTGTTCGAATGATATACAGTAATAAAGAAACAGGGAAAGTCATAATGGACCGCCCTCTTGTTAAGATCTCAAATGAGATCTCTGTATCCGGCGTGAATGTGCTCATGTTCATTTGCGTACCGGATGGGGACGGGAGTGCCGTTGAGGTGAGCGTAATTGCTTGAATTCACATTATCGCGTGTCGTCCTATGCGTATGCGGTGTGATCTTACTCGGATCCGTATGCATACCACTTTCAGGAATGTATTCGTCCAACGAAGATGTATTGATGACCGAAAGCACAGACTCGATCGCTGTTATGATTGATTCATTGTACAATTCTGAAGCGGACGCAATGGTCATAAGAGGTTGGGATATCCTGCCAAATAATGACTGTTCCTTGAAGGTCGAAGGTCATAATGTTATTATAAACAATTCAGATGGAGAATATCGTTCGTTGATCTCTCATATGTCCTATTTTTCACTATCATATAATGAAATAGTTACACTTGAAAGATCAGAAAATGGCTTAATAGTAAAATAATTATTTCCTTAGATCCGACACGGCTCTGAGCGCAACACAAAAGCGGTCTATATCTTTCGCATTATTGTAAAGATAAACGGATGCTCTTGCACTACCTTCTATCTTTTTTCCTGTAAAGAATGAATGAGCACAATGTACACCTGAACGGATCATTATATTGTCTATCTTATCCAATATAACGGAGATGTCATGAGGTGACATTCCTTCTATGTTGAATGAGAATACGCTCCCCCGTCTATCTGGGTCAGAAGGTCCGACGATCTCTAACCCTTCGATATCTTTTGTACCAGCTACCATCTGCCTCATCAACTTTCTATCATGTGCTTCAACATTATTCATGCCTACTTTAGTCAAGTATTCAATGGCAGCTTTAGTTCCTGCTATGCCAGCGTAATCCTGAAGACCAGCTTCGAATCTTTCTGGTAAAGGAGCTAGGTTGATAGAATCGTATGTGACCAACCCCACGGTTCCCCCTCCATGTATCAACGGCCTTAACTCCTTGAGCCTATCAGATCTACCATAGAGTATACCCATTCCAGAAGGCCCGAGCATTTTGTGGACCGACATACAATAAAAATCTGCACCTATATCATCAAGGTCGACTTTCATATGAGGTGCTGCTTGAGCCCCGTCTATAACAACAAGAGCTCCTGCGTCGTGAGCTATTTCGGTAATTTCTTTAACGGGCATAGAACACCCAGTAACGTTACTAGCGTGTTGAACGGAAACGATCTTTATACCACGGTTCATATTTTCTTTGAAAACCTCAAGATCGAATTCGCCTTCATTAGTTGTCTTTGTAAAGATCCTTTTTATTCCCTTTTCTTTGGAAAGTACAAGCCACGGAACGTGATTGGAATTGTGTTCTGAATCTGTCGTTAGAACGATATCATCTTTTTTTAACGGTAAGCCAAAAGCAACCGTGTTCAATGCTTCAGTAGCATTCTTACAGAATGAATAACAATCAGGATCATCAGTATTGAAAAATTCTGCAAGTTTTTCTCGGGTCTCATCTACTATTGTTGTTACACGAGTACCCATAGTATGAACGCTACGTCCACCACAGGATGGGGTTTCCTCGTAATATCTTACTATCTCTCTGATCACTTGGTCGGGGCGAAGAGCTTGGCATGCGCTATCCAAGTAAACTCCATCATTGTTCCTCATTGTCGGGAAATCATTACGAAGGGACGAGATGTCCATGACATACCCATGTTTTTCTCATTCTTTACGCTTACGCATCGGAATGGGTTTTTTATTATGGTAGTTACATACGGCGATGATGGGTAAACTGAAAGTCGATGTGGGAAAGCTTAGATTTGAACGTCCCGGAATGGTCGCATCAGGGATTATGGATGAGACAGGGGATTCTATGGTGCGCATGTTCAGATCCGGAGCAGGGGCAGCAGTTACAAAATCAATAGGTCTAGAACCGAGACCTGGACATAATAATCCTACGTTCACTGAAGTTGAAGGAGGATACGTGAACGCTATGGGCCTTCCCAACCCCGGGATCTACCTTTTTAGAGAAGAGATAAAAATAGCCTCACAAGAGGGCCCAGTTATTGGATCTATCTTTGGTGGTAATGCTAAAGAGTTCGCTGAACTGGCATTCAAAATGGAAGATCATGGCGTGGTCGCCGTAGAACTGAATTTGTCTTGTCCACATGCAGAAGGATATGGAGCCGAGATCGGCTCTGACCCTAATAAAGTTAAAGCTATCGTATCGACGGTAGTAAATTCAATAAATATTCCAGTGTGGGCAAAGCTAACGCCGAACACATCCTCTATAGTAAATCTAGGTAAAGCCGCAGAAGAAGGTGGAGCGGATGCAGTTGTCGCCATCAATACTTTGAAAGCAATGGTAATATCACCAGAAATGAGAAGGCCGGTACTTAGCAATAAGTTCGGAGGACTTTCTGGGCCAGCCATAAAGCCTGTAGGCGTTAGGTCTGTATTTGATCTTAAAAATGCTTTAAGTATACCGATAATAGGCGTAGGCGGAATAACAAATTGGAAGGACGCAGCAGAATACACAATGGCTGGCGCCAGTGCTTTCCAGATCGGTAGTGCGGTAGGAACAAGAGGTCCAATGGTTTTCAACGAGATCAATGAAGGACTTGAACGTTTTATGAAAGACCATGGATACAGATCACTAAAGGAAATGGTAGGTGTGGCACATGAGTGAGACCGTTAAGTTACTTAGTAAAACAAAAGAGAGCCACGACACTTACACCCTAGAATTCGATTGGGATGTTCCTGCGATACCGGGACAGTTCGTTATGGTCTGGATTCCAGGCATCGATGAGGTCCCTATGTCACTATCCAGTATCGGCGATAAAAAATCGATAACGGTCAAGGGAATAGGAGAAGCGTCTAACGCTCTACACAAAATGAATGTTGGAGATTACGTAAGACTGAGAGGACCTTACGGAAATGGATTTTCTCTTGATGGTTATAAAAACATCCTTATCGTTGCTGGAGGAGTCGGCGCGGCAGCGTTGATGCCAGCGATCAAAAGGACAGGGTGCGATACTATAATCGGAGCAAGGTCCACCGGTGATATAATATTAGATGAAGCTGCCAAAAGGTACAGTAAGAACGTTTGGATATCTACTGACGATGGATCCCAAGGATTCCACGGGAACTCTGTTCAATTAGCAAAAGAAAAAATGTCCCTCAAGAAATACGATCTGGTCATCGGTTGTGGTCCAGAAGTGATGCTGTTCTTTTTACATAAGGCATGTAAAGAAAAAGAAGTAGATTGCCAGCTTTCACTTGAAAGGCATATGAAATGTGGTGCTGGCGTATGCGGTTGCTGTGTCCTTGACGCATTACGAGTATGTAAGGACGGCCCGGTCTTTAATTCTAAACAATTAGACGGACTAGCGGACTTTGGTAATAGAAAAAGAGACGAATGTGGCCGCGTGGTAAGCCTGAGGTGATTTGGTGTCAGCTCCAGCGGGACATATCGAAGTACACCATGGCAGCCTTACTGTATACGTCCCACGGGATATTTTTAAAAAAGGGACGGGAGAAGTAGTAACTGAACGTGCGGCACCCTTCAGAGAAATGATCATGAACAGATATCCTTGGCTTACTGAGAACTCCATGGATGTGTTAATGAATCGGGCTTCAAAGGAAATGTCTCAGATCCTTGATGAAGAGACCACCGGACGTTCAGCTGGTCGTGACCTTGCGAAGGACGGACGTATCAATGAGGCAATAGAACATTTAACTCGGACCTTGGAACTGGACCCTAAAGATGCTGATTCATGGTACCTATTAGGTGAACTACTTTGTAGCATTGGTCGCACCGAAGAAGGTTACAAAGCTTTCTCTAAGGGCCGAGAAAAATTCTGATCAGGAAAATAGTGCGTTTATCGCATCTATCACTTCTGGAACGGTGGCACCCCAAGAAAGCATTACCATGTCACCTTCAATGACGTGACCTTCCCTTACCTTACAACATCTAACGATCGTCTTCACACCATCCATAGGGCAGAAGTCCTTCGGACATGTGTTTATAGACAATGGATCGTAACCGTAAAGTTCCTTGAATATCCTGCAGGATGTATTGCATCCTAAGAGAGTGATCTCATGCTTTAGCTCGGGATTAAAGTCTAGAAAATAATATGGGATGTCTGCTTTAAGACTTGATACCTTACAAGGAAACATAATTGCTTCGGTCTTAACTTCCGGGATCATATCCCGTATATCTATTATCACAGTTTCAGTAACTATGGGAATATCGATATATCCTGATTCTAACGCCTTACTAACTAATATTTCCGTCTTAGAAGGGAGTGGCGGTACGTTATCCACTATCCTAAGTGTCTTCCATTGGATACCCGTAACGAAACTTACGTGTGAGAACATACCCTGTATGATAATGGTCTTACCAGGATGATCTTTCTGGATCTGTGCTTTGCCAGGAACGTTAAGGACATCTGCTTCAGGCATATTGATAAAAATCGTATCTTTTGGAAGCGAGATTATGTCGACATCTTCAACCGTCCGGAATAACCCTGTCCCATCGGACAAATGTTGCCTAGCTACGGCATACTCACCATCCTTTGACATTACTGTATATTTCGCCCTTAGATAGGCTCTATGCCCCACAAGTCCTTTTCTGATCCCTTCTTCGGTAAGAGGGAAATCGGCCTCCATAATGGAAATATCTTTACAGTGCATGAATATTAAATTATGATTAGAATCGTAAACATTATAATACATTTGGTACGAAATGATTTAATACGTTTAACCGATAAAGTCGTCTGGCTGTCGGGATAACACAGCGGCTATGTGGCGGACTGCAGATCCGCATACGGGAGTTCGAATCTCCCTCCCGACCCCATTTTTACTTTTTAAAAAGATTATGTCAAAACACAATCTATATAAATATCCTTTATATAGACTATATAAGGTATAAAATGAAAATTGAGAATGTCGTAGCATCGAGCTACCTTGGAAGAGAACTAGATTTAAACGTGATCTTAGAATCTCTCGAAGGTGCGGAATACAATCCGAAAAGGTTCCCTGGGCTTGTATACAGGCTTAAGGACCCCAAAACAGCGACCTTACTTTTTAGAAGTGGGAAGATCGTATGTACGGGTGCCAAGAACTATGATGATGTCGTAAGAGCTGTCACAACGGTTTCTAAGGACCTTGAAAAAGCTGGCATCACGATCGAGATAACACCTAAGATCGAAGTTCAGAATATAGTTGCCTCGGCGGACCTCGGACAAGAGGTCAACCTAAACACGGTAGCTATTACACTAGGCCTTGAAAAGGTCGAATACGAACCGGAACAATTCCCTGGACTTGTGTACAGACTCGATGACCCTAAGGTCGTCGTACTTCTATTCAGCAGTGGAAAGATGGTCTGCACAGGTGCAAAGGTGCCTCCGGACGTAGATCGTGCAGTCGAGAAGATCGCTGCCGAACTGAAATCAGTCGGACTGATGAGATAAACCTTAAAACCGGCGGGTCGAACCGCCGGATCACATTCTTTTAAATCCTCTGGATGTCCAGAGACGTATCGAATTATAACCGTAAAGAACAGTACTTTTCAATTGACGGTGGGAACTTGTAACTTTCTGTGGAGATGACATCATCTCAGCAACGACTTCTTCCCATGATTTCAGACCGTCGGATAACTTAAGGTATCCGGACCCTAGACCTTCCGGAGTGTGAGCGTCAGAACCAGCAGATACGGGACAACCCATTCTTTTAGCTAGCTTTGCCGCATTACGATTATCTTTAAGGTAGGATCTTGCGTTTGCCGCCTCGATGCCGTCAAAGGGATTCGATAAAGTTACCTTTTCACCGAGTCCGGACCACCATCTATATGGATGAGCTGCAAAGGCGTAACCACCTGCATCATGTATCGCGTCAATAGTATCAATAACAGAAAGTCTACATGGAATATGTGAATCGATACCGTACGCAAGTATGTGACCTTCTGTAGAGGATACTTCTTCCGCTGGCACAACTATTACTTGACCGTTGTCCTTCACAAGATCATACGCTTCAAAGCTATTGTGATCCGCAAAGGCTATACATCCTAACCCACGCTCTAAAGCTAGATCCACCGCTTCGTATGGATCAATACGACCGTCATTAGAAAGCGTTGTATGGATGTGTAGATCGGCCTTCATCTTACTCCCGCGCCATCCATTATGTCACGATCTACAGTAGCTATGCTACCGTTACCATCGCTTAATAGTACAGTCTCATTTTCATCGATAACGGCAACGACCCGTGACGGATAGTTTTCTTTAGTAAGGATCTTTCTTGAACCGTGTGCAAAGACCCCGTCCTTTATTGCAGAGACTTTCATAGTCACTTTCAAAAAGTCTTTGTAATCTATACGTGAGGCCGATGATTCCATACCAGACGCGAATTTGGTTCCATTGGGGACCTCTATTGACGGAGTTAAAAGAAGTACCGTAGTTCCTCCTAGGTCTTCATCGTCAGCTGCTAAAAGCATTCCAGAGGACATTATTCCTCTTAGTTTAGCTGGTTTAAGATTTGTCACAACTATAACTTTACGGTTGGTCATATCCTCTTTTGAATAGAATGCCTTGAGTCCGGCAACGATCTGTCTTGGCGACTCTTCACCGACGTCTACGTTCATAAGGTAAAGCTTGTCAGCGTCAGGGTGGTCCTGTACGTTAACTATAGTGCCAGATCTAAGATCCAGTTTTTTGAAGTCCGCGAAGGGGCCCTTTGCTTCAGGTTCTGGTTCAACGACGATCTTTTTCTCTTCCTCGAATTCTACCTTCTTGTACACTGGCATAGGCTCTTCAAGAACAGTTCCAACGACAAGTGGAGTGATCAGTCCTTTGTACCCACTTTCTTCTACTGTTCCGTCTATCCCTAGAGACCTCCATATTTTTTCTGAGGATCCAGGCATAAATGGCCATGCCATTATTGCTAAAGCCTTTACAATACGGAGATTAGTGTTCATTACTCTTCCACAAGCCTCTTTATCACTTTTTACGAGGGCCCAAGGTTTAGAGTCGTTGAAATATTTATTTGCATAATGTGCAAGACCCATAACGACCTTCAAAGCTTTCTTGAAATCACATTTAGAAAGGTGCGATTGATATTCATTGTAATAGGAAGATATGCTCTCTAAGACGTCAGCTGATTCTGCATCAGATGCTGCTTCCGGTATTTTTCCAAAATTCTTATGAGTAAAACTTAAGCATCTGTGATAGTAATTACCTAGATCCGAGACCAATTCATTGTTGATCTTTATCCTGAAATCATCCCATGAGAAATCAGAATCATGTGTGTCTGGCATATTCATTGAAAGATAATATCGGATAAGATCGGCATCGTAATTCTTTAAGACCGATGGAACATCGATAGCTCCGCCACGGCTCTTTGAAAGTTTTCCTCCTCCGAACATCAGATACTCGTTTGCAGGTATGTCATATGGAAGATTGAGATCCCCTACGCCCATCAACATCGCAGGCCAGATGATAGAATGAAACGGAATATTGTCCTTTCCGATGAAGTAGTAATGTTTTACTTCTGGATTCATCCAATAATCTTTCCAATGATCAGGTTTACCTATCAAGTTAGAATATTCAATTGATGCACTTAGATATCCGATAACTGCGTCAAACCAGACGTAAATGACCTTATCATCCCATCCTTCCACTGGAACAGGCACGCCCCAGGACATATCTCTAGTGATAGCTCTATCATGAAGACCTTCAGTAAGCCAGTTGGTAGTGAAGGTCTTGACGTTAGAACGCCAATAGACCTTATCGGACATAAAATCTAAAAGTTTCTCTCTGAAAGCACTAAGTTTCAAGAAATAATGCTCGGTGTTCCGAACTTCAGGGACATTTCCACACTGTATGCAATGTGGATCCTTAAGATCTCCAGTTTCAAAGGTAGTACCGCAGTTATCACACTGATCACTTCTTACATCAGTGGCAGAACAAATGGGGCATATCCCCTCTACGTATCTATCCGGCAAGAATCGTCCGCAGGGTCCACAATAATACTGATCGGTCTGTTTAGTGTAAAGGAATCCGTTCTCCAAAAGCTGCAAAAACATTTTTTGAACGACGTCGTAGTGTGTTTTGCAATAAGTTTTATTGAAAAGTGAATACTCGATCCCTAGGTCTTCAATAGCTTTCTTGTTTATTTCGTGATATTTTTCAGCAACTGCCTGAGGCGTGGTTTTTTCCTTTTCGGCAGTTACAGTAATAGGGGTCCCATGTTGATCTGAACCACCAACAACTAACACTTCGTTCCCTAAAAGACGATTATATCTACTAAAGATATCAGGCGGCAGAAGTGACCCGGCTACGTGACCAAGATGTATCTTTCCATTGGCATATGGCCAGGCTATGTTTATACAGACTTTTGACATGATAATGTACTTACAATAACGTGCCACATATAAAAATGTGAACAAAACGTCTTAATCGGAAGGCTCTTTGATTATGTGATACTGATCGATGTTCTTGGTAAAGTATCTCAATACGCTCTCGCCCCATACACCAGCCACCACCGAACCGACTATCTGTCCGATAATGACTCCTATCCATATAGAATCAAGGCTTCCGGACATTGTGAATAAGGCCACACATACAGGGATTTGCATAATGTTCCTGATCAGTGTACATATAAGCGATTTTGTTCCCATGGTCAAAGATTGGAACAGCGCAGATGCTGTAGCACCCCAGCTAGCAAAGGGCAAGAACACACATGCCGCGAACAGCACATGGGTCATAGGGGTACGCAAATGAATTGTTTCAGGGGTGTAAGTGAAAATTGTTACCATATACCCTGCGGTAAGAGCGGTCAATACACTAAGGATCAACATTATCCCGATGACTAATTTCATCGTAAAACGGTACGCTTCTTCTACACGATCGAAACGCCTAGCTCCATATGCTGCAGCACAGACCGGGACCATTGCACTACCTGTGGCCATCAGCGGTATCATCAATATCGTAATAATACGCCAACTGCTAGAATAAATAGCAACTGCGTCATCCCCTCCCGCCCAGAGAAGCACATTATTCATCACTATTGCAATGACTGAAATAGTCATCATTTCCAAGCTTGCAGGTATTCCTACAGTGAAGATCTGTTTGTCAATGACAGGATCGAATTTAAATTTCTTAAATGAGATCGTAAGATAAGTTGCATCCTTACTTCTGAACCAGAATATGGCCAATATAAGTCCGATAGACATCGCGACTATCATTCCCGCAGATGCTCCGGCAATACCCATATCGAGCCCAAAACCGAAGGGCTTGTAAATGAAAAAAGGATCGATCACTAAGTTAATGCAAGCGGTCAATATCTGGATAGTCATAGATTTTTTGGCTGCTCCCTCGGACCTCAGAAGGTTCGAGAAAAGACCGCTGAGCATTATTATTGGAGCGAATACTATCAAAGGTAACGCATAATTGTAACAATCATCGATTATGTTCCCTCCGCCCATGGCCGTTAAAACAGGCCTTAAGAAAAGACCTAGAACAACGGCCAGGATCAGACCTGCGATAAGAGTCAGAACGATAGCTTGTGCAGCCGCCTTATCGGCGCCTTTTTTGTCGTTCATCCCTATATGCATAGCAACGGTCTGCGATGCACCTACACCGATACCGTTACCTATCGATATTATGATCATAAAAAGAGGAAAAACAATTCCTACAGCTGCTAATGCGCTAGGCCCTAATCCCGTGACCCAGACAGAATTGATAACGCTATTCAGACTCTGAAAGGTCAATGCTACAATGACAGGGACCATCATACTGATCATGGCTTTTTTTGGATCTCCCAAAAGAATCTGCGTACCCTTGGTCGTTCCTACCGTCATAACGTAAAGTAAAATACAGCTTATATATGAAAATATTGATAATCATATTGTTTTAGGGGCACAATATTTTTTAAAAAATAATATTGCTACGAATAACGTTATTATTCCGAAAACTATTTCGCATATTGTCATTCCCCACCACATGTAAGAGGCTATGGAGTAAATGGAAAGTGCAGCATAAGCTACAGCTATTGCCGCGTTCCTTACAACGGTCAATATTAACGATGTAGTACCACGACCCATGGATTGTAGTAATGATGACGATGCGTGTATCAACGAAAAAGCAGGGAAGAACAGAGTGCATACGATAAGCATTTCAGTTATCGAAGAACGTAACCTGATCGAATCCACTGACAACGTCATTAACTGGGCAATATAAGGTGCAAGTAAGAATGTAATTACCGCTAAAGCCACCATTAAGATTAAAGATACTTTGAGTCCGTAATTAAAGGCGTTCTTCACCCTATCATTATCTTTCATTCCACAGGATGCTGAAAGTATCGGTACTAGAGCGGTACCTATTGCTTGAGCAGGCACCATTAGGATCAACGCTATCCTCCATGTTATTTCAAAAACAGCGACTAGATCAGTTCCCCCTGCATAGGATATCGAACGAACAAAGAAAACTGACATCAATGACATGAAAACTAGTTCTATGGTCTGTGGGAGACCGACCTCAGAAATAAACTTAACTTCTTTTCTTAAAAATCTAAATCCCTTTAAGATAATTGGGATTAGAATGTCCTTCTTGACAAGATACCAATATACAACAGGCAGCATAGATATAGTCGCAGAAAGTACCGTTGCGTATGCAGCTCCAGATATTCCCATACCCAAGGAATATATCAATATTGGATCGAGGACCATATTAGATATTGCAGCTATTCCCAATATGATCATAGCTCTATTAGCGGCACCTTCACCCCTTAAAGAACCAGCAAAAATCCCGCCCATCATTAAAAGAGGAGAAGTAATTATTATCGGTAAAGCATAATCTTTACAAAGACCCAGTATGCTTTCAGCACCCATATAGATCATCAATGGCTCTACGATCAACAACAGAACAAAGATCGAAGCTACTCCTGCAATTAGAGTAAGAACTAAAGATTGAGAAGACGCATCGGAAGCGGATTTTCTATGTCTAGCGCCAATATGTTTTGATATAGCATAGGAAGCCCCTATGCCTATACCGTTCCCTATACTGATTATCACAGAATATATTGGTGTGACTATACTTACAGCAGCCAAAGCGTCTGCCCCTAGACCAGACACCCAAAACATATCTACTACGCTATTCAGATACTGAACCAGCAGTGCCACCGCTATGGGGGTCGACATCAAAAATAAAGACCTTTTAGGATCGCCAAGAATATTTTTGAATGAATCTTCCATTGTCACCGCCTCATCATCCATAATATAAGATATTCTTTGAGATTATAACTTTCTGGGTAATCCGACCGAGTACTCGAATACACCTAATTTCCATAGTGCCAGTATAAGCATTACGGCCCCTCCAATTATTTCGCCTATAGTAAGAGACCACCATAAGGAATCACCCGTGTTAAAAATATAAGCAGCTATAGCAAAGAAAGCCACTAACATGATGTTACGCAAGAAAGACGAAATTAAAGCTATGTTAGCATAGTCCAGTGCCAGTAAAATAGACGAACCAGTATAGATCAAAGACATTGCTGGCACAAGTATACAGAATATTCTGATCATATGAGCCATTTCACCCCTTACTTGAGAAAGCCCTTCTTCATATGTGAATGCCATAGCCGCATAATCAGCGAATATAAACAAGATAACTGACATAATTATTGATAGCCCGAATGTTATAAACGTGCCATAATAATAGGTTTTACGTACCTTAGTGTATAGTCCAGCGCCGTACTGGGCCGAACATACCGAGACCATTGCCGCCCCTACAGCTTGAGCAGGAACCATCAATAGGTATACCACCCTCCATCCCGTAGAATATAGTGCAACGCCGATCGTTCCCATAACAACTATAACAATAAAATTTAAAAAAATGTTAAATATATTCATGGCGGAAAGCTCTGTAGCTTCTGGAAGTCCCACACGAAGTACACTGGCCATTGCCTTTTTTTCGTACCTTATGTCAAATGATGTTATTTTCAAGAACATGTCGTTCTTTACGAAATACCAGTAAAGTCCAACTACGATAGAAGAGCTGAAAGCGATAACGGTGGCCCATGCTGCCCCTGCTACCCCCATTCCGAAACCATATATCAGGATAGGATCAAGAATTATGTTAACAACAGCAGAGAGAACTTGAATGTACATAGAACGTTTAGCGGCACCTTCACCACGTATCACACCAGTTATCACACCGTTCAATATTATCACAAAAGTAGCAAGATATAACGGAGTGGCATAGTCTATACAGAGATCCAGTATCTCGGCACCACCCATAAGGACTATAGAATACTCCATAGTGAGCAAAAGTATAGGCGTAAGGATTATGGATGTAATTATGAAAAGAAGTAGAGCCTGCCCTCCTCTAGCCTCGGCCTCACGTCTATCCTTTCTACCTATACTTCTTGCAATAGCGACGGAAGCGCCTATTCCAAGACCACTCCCTATACCCATTACAGCCGCGAATACAGGATAAACGATACTTATTGAAGCCATGGCAGGCGCGCCAAGACCTGCTACCCAGACTGTGTCAACAAGGATATTTATATGTAATATAGCCAGAGCTACTACGATAGGTATTGAAAAATGCCATATCGCCTTCTTATAATTTCCAGTGAGGATCTTTACGTCCTCAGTACCCCCATCGATAAATAACGCCGCCCTTACCTTCTAAAGTACCTAAAGCATATCATATTACCGCTAAAGATTATATCTTAAGTGCGTCTAGCAGAAGATATGCGTATAGCGGTGGTTCTACAGGACAGATGTCAGAGCAGAAAATGCAATAAGGATTGTTACAATTTTTGCCCGTTAGTTAGAACCGGCGTAGAATGTATAGTGTTCGGAGAAAAGGGGAAACCCGTCATATCCGAGTCTCTTTGTCAGGGATGCGGGATATGCGTAAACAAGTGCCAGTTCGACGCTATCAGGATAATAGGACTTGCCGATGAACTTAAGAATGAAATGGTTCACCAATATGGCGAGAACTCATTTAGACTTTATCGCATGCCTGTTCCTAAAAAAGGTGTAGTCACAGGAATACTTGGACCGAACGGTATTGGAAAGACCACTGCTATAAAGATCCTATCGGGAGAATTGATTCCCAACTTAGGAAAATATGATGATCCACCGTCTAAAGAAGATGTGCTGGCACATTATGACGGTACAGAAGTTAAAGCTTATCTAACGGAAATTTATGGCGGAAAGATACGCACTGCCATTAAACCGCAGTATGTGGACCTTATACCAAAAACTGCAACTGGTCCGGTTAAAGAACTTCTTTCTAAGATCGATGGACGCCTCACAATGGAAGAAGCTGCAGATATGTTTGATCTTAGTGAACTACTTGAAAGGGATATTGCAAAACTTTCTGGCGGTGAAATGCAGAGATTGGCTATGGCGGCCACTGTGATGAAAGACGCAGACGTATACTTTTTTGATGAACCAACTTCGTATTTGGACATATACCAGAGAGTTAAGATCGCCCGCATAATCAAAGATCTTAGTCGTGACAAACAGGTCATAGTGATCGAACACGACCTAGCGATATTGGACTTCCTAGCAGACGTAGTTAGCGTCGTTTACGGAATGGAGGGGGCGTACGGTGTCTTCACTCAGGCTAGACAGGTCAGAACGGCCATAAACGTTTATTTGGACGGGTATCTTCCAGAAGAGAACATACGGTTCAGAGATACTCCTATCGAGTTCTTTGCATCTCCCCCTAGGGGGGACTGGGTAACCGCGGATCTACTGTCATTTGAAGGACTTAGTAAAGACTTTGGTGAATTCAAGCTAGATGTTGTTGGCGGTTCTATCAAGATGGGAGAGACTGTAGGTGTTGTAGGACCTAACGCTACGGGTAAAACTACGTTTGTAAAAATGTTGGCCGGAGTTATAGAACCAGATAAAGGTTCTATGGATGGTAAAATTAAAGTTGCTTACAAACCCCAGTATATCACAGGGGATTTTGACGGTACAGTAAGAGATATGTTGTACCTTCAAGATTATGAAAAAGTTACGTCCAGTTTCTTTGAAGGCGAAGTTATCAACCCATTGAGCGTAAAATATCTTATGGATAAAAAAGTTAAAAATCTGTCCGGTGGAGAGTTACAGAGAGTAGCGATAACAATGTGCCTTCTTTCGGATGCAGATATGTATCTTTTCGATGAACCTTCAGCGTATCTTGATTCTAATCAGAGAATGAACGCAGCTAAGACCATAAGAAGAATGATGGAAAAATCAGGGCGCAGCGGAATGGTGGTGGACCACGACATATACTTCTTAGATATGGTCTCGGACTCAATGATGGTCTTCGGCGGAGACCCAGGATTCCATGGTGTTGGAGAAGGACCTTACGATATGAGGGATGGAATGAATAAATTCCTTTCAGCTGTGGATATAACATTCAGAAGAGACCCTGAAAGTAACAGACCTAGGATAAATAAAACTGAATCTAGGTTGGATAGGGAACAGAAGTCCAGCGGTCAATATTACTACGCGTGATCAAATGTTTTTTTGAACAATGAAAAGAACGGCGTATAAAGGTAATAGATATTTAGCGACAAACTTCTGTTCACTTATTTCATTTACTAATTAAATAGAAAAATTTTATATCACTAATAAAAACATTAAAATTTACGTATTGAAGAACTTCGCCCAAATATTTGTAAAAGACTAAAT
>CAYIZM010000012.1:15502-22536 GCA_964368015.1 uncultured Methanomassiliicoccales archaeon | reverse complement strand
CAGTTAGCTGGGAGGCTATGAATTTGGCTAAGCACATCTACTTTGAAGGTATCGACGAGATGCCTGTACCAGACAGAAATGTCGAAATTGTTGAGAGAAAAGGTATCGGTCATCCAGACAGTGTGGCAGATGGAATAGCGGAGTCCGTTAGTAAGGAACTCTGCAAAATGTACATCAAGGAGTTCGGTCACGTTCTTCACCACAACACCGATGAGACACAGATCGCTGCAGGAAAGGCAGACCCTGAATTTGGTGGCGGAATTATAATTGACCCATCATACATATTACTTGTAGGTCGGGCCACAACCGAAGTAAATGACGGTAAAAAGATCAAGACCCTTCCATGTAAACCGGTGGCTCTCAAGGCGGCCAGGAATTATTTAAAAAATAACTTCCCTAATGTGGATGTTGATTCTGAGATTATCATGGATGCAAGGATCGGCCTAGGATCCGACGACCTTACAGGAGTATACAAATCATCTGGATTTCACGCTAACGACACCTCTTTTGGTGTCGGATATGCACCATATTCTGTGACAGACAGATTGGCTCTTGAAACTGAAGAATTTATTAACGGTTCTTTAAAGAAAAAGATGCCTGAGACCGGACAGGATGTCAAAATAATGGCTTCCAGAATAGGTAAGGATGTTACTCTTACTGTTGCATGTGCAATGGTCGACAGACACCTTACGGACTCGGACGCTTATATATCTGCTATAGAGCAGCTTAGAAGCGAAGTTACAGACAACGCTCTTAAGATAATCGGAGACGAGGACATAAACGTTGTAGTTGATGTTAACACAGGGGACGATTACAAGCGCAATGTATTCTATCTTACAGTAACTGGAATGTCCCAAGAAATGGGAGACGATGGTTCTGTAGGAAGAGGTAACAGATGTAACGGCCTTATCACACCATACAGACCAATGTCAATGGAAGCTACTTCTGGAAAGAACCCTATCACCCACATTGGAAAGATATACAACATACTCTCCAATATCGTAGCCAACGAGATCTCAAAAGAAGTTGGACCCGAGGCAGAGATACGTGTAAGGTTACTTTCACAGATCGGAAAGCCAATTTCTAACCCTTTGAACGCGTCTATTCAGGTACTTGCACCTGGAGCGAATGAAAGCAAGAACGTTTCCAAGTGGAAGTCTGACGCAGAAGGAATAATGGAAGATTGGCTCGATAACATTGATAAGGTCACAGAGCTTATCGCAACTGGAAAGGTCAGAACATTCTGATGTTTTCAACGGTGATCCAAGTATGAAGATAATCGATGTGCCACGTTACGGTCCGATGTTCAGGTTTAGCGACGCTAATGTTTACTGGATGTTGTATTTACTCTCCAACGGGATAAGAATTGGTCGAAAACGACTTTCCGAAGAGGTTGGTGTAGGTGAAGGAAGTATGCGTAGTATCATCGATGCTCTTCGTGAGAAAGAGTTTATTTCTGTTAAACAGACAGGAATAACGATAACCAATGCCGGGTTAACATTCCTTGACAATATACCGATACGTGTCATAGACATCGATATCGGTAGTTCGGTGGAAGGGAAATACACTCAGAGCCTGATGGTCACCGGAGTCTCCGATAAAGTATACAACGGGATGCAACAGAGGGACGCCGGCATTAAAGCCGGTGCCACTGGATGTACTACTCTTGTGATTCGCGAAGGAATACTTTCGATACCTCCTGATTGGAATGTAGATATAGAAAATCCAAAACTTGCGAAGTATATCCGCGAAGATTTGGAAATGACCGAAAAGGACATCATTATCGTTGGTGGCGGAGAGACTAAGATCTCAGCGATCGAGGCGGCCGTTACTGCAGCTCTAGAACTCTGTTGATAAAACTATTTACTTCTAACTTCTTTCTTTATTATGAAACACCTTGTAAGTTTTTCCGTATATGAGGATACGGATATCCTATCACCTGATCTTAATTCTAAGTTAAATGAGATAAGATGTGACGGACTAGAACTTCTCACAGGGTATGATAAAGTTCCTACTGAACATAGAATGCATGCCGTAGCGGTGCATCTACCTTATGCAGCGGACTGGCATTGTGCATGGAGCGAAAGTAACGTTCCTGAGTGCGATCCTGACACTGCTAAATTCACGATGTATGGTACTTGCAAGGATGAAGTATCTAACAATTTGGCGAATGCCATCTCCATAGCTTCAGAGATAGACCCTCCTTATGGCGTACTTCACGCAGGTAACGTTAGTCTAGACGAGGTATTGAAGCATCATAGCAGTATCAGCGATAGACGTATCCTGAGTGCTTTCTGTGAGATGATCAATTCTGCAGTTTCATTACTGCCTAAAGGTCGCCCGCCGTTCAAATTAGCGTTAGAGAATCTTTGGTGGCCCGGCCTTAAAATGATAGATGGATGGGAAGTTAAGTTCTTTGAACAAAAGCTTGAGTTCGAAGAATGGGGGATATGTTTGGATACAGGACATCTTTTGAATTGTCTACCTTGTATCTGTAGTGAGGACGAAGCTCTTTCCGCATTGGAAAAGATTTTTTATGGTTACAGTTCAAGTGTCAAGGATAAGATAGATACCGTCCACCTACACTTCAGTGCATCATCCGATTATAGAGAATGTTTCAAAGATCATGATAAGGGCAACGATACCATGGATGAATTTATGGAAAAGGCCAACGCACACATATCAAAGATAGATCAACATCGTCCCTTCAGTTCTCCTAGATGTGCTGAGATCGTTAAAATAATTAATCCCAGTTACATCACCCACGAAATGAACGGTGTTGTTTCAGGAGACCTTCTTGGAGATTTTAGACTTCAGCGCTCTCATTTTTTTAAGAAATGAAGAATGCTTAAATAATAGCTCTATCTTGCATATCCCAGAGGAAAGAAAATGGCACGTTTTATAGAGGCTGAGCGTAGGCTCCTTGATAAGTCCGTATGCATGAAATGTTCAGCTACGAACCCACCAAAGGCGACCAAATGCCGCAAGTGCGGAAGTGGCAGTCTCAGACCTAAGGCTAAAGAGAGCAGGAAGCAGTGAGCCTATCAGTGGCCGTGCCAAATTACGGCCTGACTCTGGCAGTTCCCTTAATTTAAATAGTCATGGACCGTAAGGATTACCGACCTTAGCGGGGAGTATCTCATGAAAGTCTTAGTGGTTGACGATAATATTGCAATACAGGAAATTCTCAAGGAGATAATCGCTGGTGCTGGTCACGAGGTATATTCAGCTTCTTCAGTAGCGGATGCAGCAGAGTTCGTATTGGAGATTCATCCGGATCTGATCCTTTTAGATTCTTACGTTGGTGGAGAATACGGTCTTAAGATGATTGACATAGTTCATGAAGAAGATATCGACCTGAGCATGAAGATCTACGTCATAAAGAACAACAGGGAGCATATTCCTAAGGACGAGCCTTTTGTTTTAGGGGAGATCGAAAAACCATTTTTAAGCGCGGATATCATTGAGATATTGGATGACGTATCTAAAATTCCTGATCCGCAGGTCAAAGTAAAAAAACAGATCAAACCCAAGCGCAGTTCGATTTTGAGAAAAAAACGCAATAAAGAGCAGCCAGAACAGGAAAAATCAAAGCTTCTCCCTGGTAGAACTCATATTATCATTGAAGATACCCCTTCAACTGTATACAATTATGCAGAAAAGTTTGCTGATGAGGGTTACACTATTCTGATCATCACGACGAACAAGATAAAAGCAATAAAAGAAAAGATAAAGTATGGCAAAATGAACATAATTGCACTTTCATCTAAACCTAGACTTGATTATAAGGATATAAGAAAGTTAGGCACACTTACTGAAACTATTAACAAATTTATAAAAGATAACGAACGTCCAGTCGTTGTCATCGATAGACTTATGACCCTCATAGATAAGAACGGAGCAAATCGCATACTTACTATGATACGTCAACTTACCACTGAAAATCAAGGTACGGCAACGTTCTTGATCTCTACCGATGGAAGATCCATCGATAAAAAAGGAATGGATATACTCGGTCATAATGTGAAGATCCATAAGATCGAATCAATTGAGGTTATTAAATGAAAATAGAGAAAGTATGGGCAAGGGAAGTCCTAGATTCAAGAGGAAATCCTACGGTCGAGGCTGAAATAACTGTTAAAGGACACAAGGTCAGAGCGATAGCGCCTTCGGGGGCGTCAACTGGTACTTGGGAAGCTCATGAACTCAGGGACGGCGGCAAAAGATATTTCGGCAAAGGAGTACTGAAAGCTGTAGAGAACGTACGTACTGAGATATCCGATTGCATAGTAGGCATGGACTCCTCTGATCAAGAGTCCATCGATCAGGCTATGATAGATCTAGATGGAACTATCAATAAGAAAAGACTCGGCGCAAACGCTACCGTAGCAGTATCATTAGCTGTTGCAAAGGCTGGTGCCATGTCACTCGGTATTCCTGTATACGAACACATAGGAAAAAATAATGTCACTATTCCCGTGCCGATGTTTAACATCATAAACGGAGGAAGGCACGCCGGAGGAAATTTGAGAATACAGGAATGTATGCTCGTTCCCGCAGGCGCCCCTACTTTTTCAGAATCCCTTAGGGCAGCTTCCGAGATTTACGCTACATTAAAAGAATTATTAGCAAAACGGTACGGTCCGTCAGCAGTCAATGTTGGTGACGAAGGAGGATTTGTGCCTCCTATGAATACCGTTTCTGAAGCATTAGGTACGATAACTGAAGCCGCTTCTCTAGCCGGATACTCTCCTGGAAAGGACATATTTTTGGCAATTGACGCAGCAGCATCCGAATTCTACGTTGACGGAAAATACGAGGTTGACGAGATGAATCTAACTGCTGGCGAGCTTACAGATCATTATATCTCACTCACAAAGGAGTTTCCACTAATTATGATTGAAGATCCGTTCTTTGAGGATGATTTTGAGTCTACTGCGGAACTTACGCGTAAGATCGGAAAGAGTATAGAGATAGTAGGCGACGATATTTTTGTAACGAACACAGAAAGACTGTTGCGTGGCATAAATATGGGGGCCGCGAATGCCCTCTTACTAAAGGTCAATCAGATCGGTACAGTTACTGAAGCCGATCGTGCGGCGTCTGTAAGTTTCGATAATAATTATAAGGTGTTGGTATCCCATCGCTCCGGTGAATCCGAGGATACAACGATAGCAGATCTAGCCGTCGGTTGGGGAAATGGACAGATAAAGACTGGTGCTCCAGCCCGTGGTGAAAGGACTGCGAAGTACAACAGATTATTAAGAATCGAAGAAGAACTTGGTTCCAAAGCAGTCTTCCCAGGTATCAAAGCGTTCAGGTTCTGATAACATGGATAAACTCTTCATGGCGGATGAAAATGATGTCAGGAAGGGTTACACCATGGACGTGTATTTCGAACACACCAAACAGATCCTGGAGGCCAAAGGCCTGGATAAAACCAATGTGTGCGCAGAATTCACAAGTGGTTCATTACCGTGTGAATGGGACTGGGGAGTTTTCTGTGGCCTTGAAGAAGTCATTAGATTGATGGAAGGAATGAACGTCACTATCTACGCTGTGCCAGAGGGGACTATATTCCGTTCACGAACTCCTGCTAGTGTAAGAGTTCCCGTGATGAACTTCTTAGGCAATTATGTGGATTTTGGTATAATGGAGACTGCCATACTAGGCATGATCTGTCAACCTACCGGCATTGCAACGAAAGCCGCAAGAATGAAACTTGCCGCTAAAGAAAAACCGGTTATAGCTTTCGGGAACAGAAGGATGCATCCTGCGATATCGGGGATACTTGATCGTTCTGCGTACATAGGCGGATGTGATGACGTATCTTCCAATTTCGGGGGCGATCTAATAGGAAAGAAACCTTTGGGAACTGTGCCTCACGCACTACCGCTTATGATGGGTAGTAACGATGCTGCTTTCAGAGCATTCGATGAGATAATCGATCCTTCTGTTCCTCGTATCATGCTGATCGATACTTTTTCGGATGAACGTACCGCCGCTGTAGAAGCTTGTAATTCAGTAAAAGATCTTGTTGGCGTCAGACTAGATACTCCTGGTTCCAGAAGAGGTAACTTCAAGGAACTCATAGACGAAGTCCGATGGGAGATGGATATGAATGGCTTCGAACATGTAAAGATAATAGTGTCCGGCGGATTGAATGAAAACACCGTTGCCGAATTGGCCGACACATGTGTTTCAAGTTTTGGTGTTGGAACCTCGATAGCAAATGCCCCAACATTAGATTTCTCTATGGACCTTGTAGAGAAGGACGGTAAATCTTTTGCCAAAAGGGGAAAGTTTGCTGGACGTAAGTTTCCGTACCGCTGTCCAAGTTGCTACACTATGGGTGTTTCTCTTAAGTCGGACGACGAGATCAAATGTGATTGTGGTAACGTTATGGAAATGATCGAGAGGCCGATAATGAAAAACGGTAAAAGAGTCGCTCCTGAGGTTAAACCTAAAGAGGTCCGCGAGTACGTGATCAGGCAGATGGCGCAGCTAAAAGAAATATAATAATGTCTTGTGATTCTGACTAAATATTATTATTGTGTTACTCAATAATATTCTATATATTACTCTTTCTGAGTATCGTATGCGAACTCAAACGCCTGGTAACAGAAAGCTTATATGTACTTTACAGATAGGAAATATGAGCACTTCCGTAGGCATCTTATGATGGGTTCGAAGCCTTATTAGGAGCTCTATTATCGGGGGAAGTAGGATAGGGGATATCGGTAGCTCTGCAGATTGTTGTACAGACAATATGTTGCGTGAAACATTGGACGACGTAAACGTTGAAAGCATGATGAATGTCTACTGCCAGTGCGGTAGAATTGTCTGGCTCGATCGATTAGTAATGAGTCTAAAGCTACGTATCGGAAAAAACCTAGAATGTACTACTTGTCGTAATATACGCATATCTAATGATATCGATACCCTGAACAGGCACTTCGAAGGCGAAGATATTTTTGACGATTACTGATCGTCGGTTTCGTCTTCAGTAACTTTCTTCGTTGCTACCTTCTTCG
>CAYIZM010000012.1:0-15402 GCA_964368015.1 uncultured Methanomassiliicoccales archaeon | reverse complement strand
TCGCAGTCTTTTTTGTTACGGCCTTCTTTACTGTTGGATCCTTAGGCTCTGCTTTCTTCGTTGCTACCTTCTTCGTCGCAGTCTTTTTTGTTACGGCCTTCTTTACTGTTGGATCCTTAGGCTCTGCTTTTTTCTTTTCTTTTCCAGGACAATCAGGATTTATACATTCTTCGGATTTTCCAAAAAGGATCATAGGGGCTACGCATAGCTCACACTTATTCTCAGTGGGAGTAATGCTGCCTCTGGGTCTTAGAGGATATGTCTGAGTACATGCAGGCCATTCTGTGCAACCTGCAAATCTTCTTCCGGCCCTTGAGTACATGATCCTTATAGTTCCTTTTTTACACGTGGGACATTCGCCTAGGAATATCCTATCGGTGTTGGATTTACATTTTGGATCTATACACTGCATAAGTGGAAGGTTACCCTTCCTTATGACCTTTAGATGAGGAAGTCCGCAGATTTCACAAACCGATTCCGTGGGTTGATTAAGTGATCCACGAGGCAACGGGTATGCAGATGCACAATCTGGGTATCCGTCGCATCCAATAAAATTCCCGTTCTTTGATCTTTTAATATTTAGTTCGTTTCCACAAGAAATACATTTTCCTATGTGTTGTTGTGATCTTAAAGCGCTACGGATCTCACTACCGACGGCTTCTGCGTTCGCTGATATCTTCGATGAAACGCTGAAAAGCATATCTTGAGATTCATTAACTACAGCGTCCAGAGTACTTTCGCCACTGCTTATCTTGACCATGTCCTCTTCGAGTCTGGAGGTCATATCGTGTTCTGTGATTCCTCCGCCGTGTTTTTCTAGTGCTTTAGTTAGCGCAATTCCACCAGCGGTAGGTATCATACGATTACCCTGAATATAATTTCTCGAGTAAAGTTTGGCGAGTATGTCATGTCTGGTACTCTTAGTTCCCAGTTGTAAACGGTCCATCTCTTGGATGAGCGAACCTTGATTATATCTATAAGGAGGTTTAGTTTCCGATTCCTCGATCACTATTGAGCGGATCTCTATTTCTTCGCCCTTTTCCATTTTTGGAATCGTAGATGTCTTGGATTTTAGGTATTTTCCATAATACTTTTTCCATCCTTTGAACGTTTGTTTATACCCGTCACATTTGAAATCTTCGCCACCTACGTTTATGATACACTCGGTGATCTCAGCCAAAGCAACAGGTCCTACAGTTGCTAAAAATCGTCTAACGATCAGTTCATAAAGTTTCCATTTGTCGCCCTTCATCTTACTGGATGAAGCTGCTGCCGTAGGGTAGATAGGCGGATGGTCTGTAGTGCGTCTCTTTCCTCTTGAGGGAAAGATCTTGTCTTGTGCCAGTATCTCTTCCACTTCATCTTTAAAATCCGAAGTTTTAAGTTTTTCTAATACTGCTCTAAGACTCACACTTTTAGGATATTCAGTGTTCTCTGTACGAGGATACGATATGTATCCTCCGGTGTAAAGGTCCTCGGCTAATTTCATCGCTGTGGTAGGTGGTATCCCGATCTTGTTGGCCTCGACCTGCATCGCAGTGGTATCGAACGGAGGTGGACGGTATTCTTCCTTCTCTGTTACTTCGTAAGTGGTGACCTCACCCTTCTTTACATCTGATATACGAGATTCTATCTCCTTTGCTTCTTCCTCTTTCCAAAACGGGTTACCTGCGTGATTACCTTGGAAAGCCAGCATACCGAAACTGCCATTTATGTTCCAGAACGGAACAGGTATGAAATTTTCTACTTCTTCGTTTTTATCAACGAGTAGTTTAAGTGTAGGACTTTGAACTCTTCCCACGGACAAAAAGTTATTCCCGAGCTGTCCGGAAGCTAGCGAGATCTGCCTAGTTAGGACAGCTCCCCAGGAAAGATCTATGATCTGTCTAGCCTCTGCTGCGTTAGATAGACGTTTATCGGGAAGTTCCAAGTTATTGAAAGCATTCTCTACTTCCGACTTGGTCAAGGCGCTGAACCTGGCACGTTTAACTTTGGACATGTCGACGCCAGCAGCCTCGACGGTCTCGATGCCGATAAGTTCTCCTTCGCGATCAAAGTCGGTAGCTATTATGATCTCATCGGCTTTAGCAGCCGAAGTTTTAATGTTATTCAATGTGGACTGTGCTTTGACGGTCTTAACTTGCTGCGCGTAAACTAGGTCGGTAGGTGAACCTGCGGACCAGTCGTTGAACTCGGCGGGATAATCCAGCTCAATTATATGTCCTCTAAGACTGACAACGTCATAGTCGTCATTTTCAGTTGTGAAAGAAATTACTGAAGCTCCACCTACCTTTTCTGTGGTGTATTTTCCGTCGGATAATATAGTGGATATCCTCCGTGCGGCATTAGCTTTCTCGGTGATTATCAGTTTTTTCATCGGTCATCCGACATCCTAGGCATTATTTAACTATTGGCGATTGGCACCGTGTAAGCATTCAATGTAATCCAATTAAGTAATCAAATAACATTTTACTAATTAATGTCAAAGCTTCCTGAGCAAGTAATTGATTCTTTAAAGAAACATAAAGGCGTGATCAAAGTAGAGCCCATAGACCAAGAGTTCATAGAAGTGATCAAGGACGAGGATCTAAGCGTAGATACCTCATTCGGGATGCCCATCGACAATCAAGCATTATTCGATTGTTTTTCAAGGGATTTCTCATTATGCATATACGCCGATTATTCTTTCGAGCATTCTAATCAGAGCATCATGATGATGAAAGATTCTAAAGGAAACTTGATCGGTCATGATATTCCGGAAAACCAGATAAAGGATTATCAAAACAAGGAAGATCTAATATGGATCTCCAGTAATTTTGTGCTTTATACTAATGTTGAAATGGATGAAGAGGCAACCTTCGTTATGATGCCTCAGAAATATCTTGGTTTTTCTTATGAGGACGGAGTCTCGGAAGCTACTGTTTTCTATCCTATGCCTACTACGGACTGTTTGATAAGAAATAAGTATGGTGACCCAAAAGATTCACAGATAGCCACTGTGATAATGGGAATCGACCTTAGGTGATCACTTTCTTGCGCCTAGGTGGTGTATGTTACCTGATTTCGGTGAAACCATTGTAAGCCTTCCCCTTAGGACGCCTTTAATTGACGTTATTTCGGATGCTAGTCTCTTCAGTGAGCCTAGTTTACCCTCGACAATAAGAATTTCCATGCAACGTTCATGGTCTAAGTGCACGTGTATGGACGTGTTGACGTTCCCAATACGATCATGTTGGAGTTCCCTGAGCTTGTCTCCTACATTGGTCACGCTGTGGTCGTAGACCATCACAATGACCCCTGTCATATACTCTTCATCATTCTTCCATTCGTTCTCTGCTAGAGAGTCGCGTACCAAGTCTCTAATGGCTTCCGACCTGCTAACATAACCTTTTTTAGAAATCGAAGCATCAAAGTCCTTTAGGAGCTCTGGCTCCAATGAAACACCAATACGAGTTACGCCTTCCATTCTTTCAGTAACGGAGTATAATCGTATTAATACTGTCGTAAGTCTTGTGCCCTAAGCGCATACCTTCAAACCATGAAGGTTTTATCATACCTTGCGTAGATAAGGATCTGTGAATGAGAATTCAAAACGTATCCGCTTGGCTCTAGAGGAAACGATAAAGAAGGCAACATCTGAAAAACAAGTAGCTATAGCGTTCTCCGGAGGAATAGACTCTGGTTTGATAGCTGGTATGGCCGATATGTATGCAGATAGCGTTGTTCTTTATTCAGTTGGTATGAAAAAGTCATACGACATAATAAATTCTGAATATGCAGCATCCCAACTTGGGCTTGAATGGCATCACATAGAACTCACCGAAGAAAATATTGAATCTATTCTCAGAGAGATGATACGTGTTACTGGAACCGTTAGCCCTTTAACTTTATCTTTTGAGGTCCCCACGTTCTGCGTAACAAAATTCTGTAAAGAAGAATACGTCTTAGGTGGTATCGGAGCGGACGAGTTATTTGCTGGATATCATAAATATATCGGAATGACCGAGGATGATCTTTTCAATACTCGTGAAGAGGATCTGAAACGGTTGCTTACTTTGGTAATAGAACACGAAGACAGAGTGGCTAAACATTTTGAAAAGAAAATTTACCGACCTTTTACCGACCAAAAGGTCATGGATATAGCATTATCTCTACCATTTGATGAAATAGAGCCAAAGGACGAGCTATCTAGAAAGAAATTATTGAAAATGATCGCCTTAGATATGGGATATGGATTTCTCGCGGAAGCAAAGAAAAAGGCGGCACAGTATGGATCTGGCACTACTGAACTTATCAAATCTATTTCTAAAAATAAGAGGATGACGCAGTCAGAATATATTTCTAAATTATGTAGCGAAGAGCTAGACTGATAGTTTATATCGAACCCTGAATATCATACTCACGTGACAGATCATAAGACCAAGAAAGATTTCCTGGATTGGCTGTATGGCCTTAGTATCCATGGAATAAAACTCGGACTCGATAATATAACCGAGTTATTGAAGCGTTTAGATGATCCTCAAAATTGTTTCAAGAGCATTCATGTTACTGGTACCGATGGAAAAGGCTCGATATGTGCCACGATGACATCTATGCTTATCGAGAGTGGAGTTAAGACTGGAAGATTCATTTCTCCCCACGTTCTAGATTTTAATGAACGTATCACAATCGATGGCATCCAAATAACCGATGAAGAGCTAGCTGACATGGCAGCTTTTGTGATCAATCACGTTAATGCAATGGCCGAGAACGGTATGCTTTGTACATTCTTCGAAGTAACGACAGCCATAGCTTTCCTTTATTTTAAAAACCAAGGAGTAGAATACGCTGTCATAGAGGTAGGAATGGGCGGAAGATTCGACGCGACAAATGTAATCACGCCAGAAGTATGCATCATAAGCAACATTAGCATGGAACACACGGAATATCTCGGAAATACGATCAAGGAGATCGCTTTCGAAAAGGCTGGAATAATAAAGCCAGGGATTCCATGTATCACGTTGAATGCCGATCCAGTATTCTCAGTGATAAATAAAGTAGCGGAAGAAAATAACGCTCCATTAATTCGTATAGACACGGATGATGTTGAAGTTCTATCGCTTTCCGAGTACGGTACCGAGTTCACATACAAAGAGGAAGAATATTTTGTTTCGATCCCGGGAAAATGTCAGGCTAAGAACGCTGCTGTTGCTATAGAAGCAATTTCTAAAATCTCTATATTCGGATACAAGTGCAGATGTAAAATAAAGGCTGGTCTAAAGAACGTTAATTGGCCATGTAGGATGCAGAGGATCCCTGGAACGCCCTTCATTATAGATGTATCCCATACCTTTGCTGGCTCATTCTGTTTATGTTCTGATATCAAGGACATCTATGGAAAAGTACTTGTTATATTCGGGATCCTAGACGATAAGGACGTTGAACGTATTTCTAAGAACATATCTGAAATAGCTATTAAGACGATAGTAACGGAGCCAGATACGGTACGTGCCGCATCATCAGAAAAAGTGGCCGAGGCTTTTTTAAGACATATGAACTTAGTTACCCTTGCTGAAAATGTAAATGATGCTATGGATGAAGCACTAAAGATCAGAGGCGATGAATTGATATTGGTGACCGGGTCCTTATACATGGCCGGAGACGCTTTGAAATGGTTAGAAAAGACATATCCTGGATCCTCGACAGATTGTTTGAGGAATATGAGAACGATGCAGCATTCCCTGGTAGATCATCGGAAGGTCTGAACCCTAGGTGGCCCTGTGACCCGTTCCATGTTCTCATAGCAACGATATTGTCACAGAGGACCAAAGATGACAATACACGCAAAGCTTCCGATAGATTGTTCTCTGAATATCCGTCAATGAGCGATATAGCAAAAGCAAGCATAGAGGATGTTGCTGAACTAATTCGTCCTGCAGGATTCCCTAATCAAAAAGCTAAGGCGATAATAGAGTGTTGCAATATTTTGTTAAACGAGTACGACGGCAAAGTCCCTCAAGGGACGGAAGAGCTTCTTAAGTTGCCTATGGTAGGAAGGAAGACCGCAGCATGCACAAGGGCCTACGCAATGAACATACCCTCCGTATGCGTCGATACGCATGTACACAGATTAACGAACCTCATGGGACTCGTGAAAACTAAAACCCCTGACGACACTGAAATGGTTTTAATGGAAATAACTCCTAAAGATAGATGGATGGACATCAACCGTTATTTTGTAAGACATGGACAAATGGTGTGTAAACCAAATCGTCCTAACTGTGAGATGTGTGTCATCTCTAGTATGTGCGATTCTTGTCGTAGTTGACGAATGTTTATTTAATAAACAATATGCATACGGCAAATGTGCACGAAGTTTCTGTTATTTCAGGCATTGTCAATGCCGTTCTCGAGGAACTTGAGAAATATGATACGGTCAAAGTTTTCAATGTCAATATTCTCATCGGAGATCTGACTTTACTAGGAGAGGAACAGCTCACCTTCGCTTATGAGATCGTCACAAGAGAAACCTTGTTGGAAGGATCCAAGTTGAACATCGAGCGTGAGCCTATCGGAGTGTTATGCGATAAATGTAGATACGAGGGGCCAGTAAAAATGCTAGAGTCCGGAGATTATACTGCACATAGTATCCCAATAATGTCCTGCCCTGAATGTGGAGGACACGTCAAAGTCATAACAGGTCAATCCTGCTGTGTAAAATCTTTAGATATCGAGGAGGGGGATTGATTGTATAAATATCGAGATGAGGTCACCGCTAAGAGGATCCTCAGCGGGATAAAAAAACTCGAGGTCGACTGCAAGATAATGCATATTTGTGGAACACATCAGGATACTATCGTACGATTCGGTCTTGATGAGATGCTTACTGATGCAGGTATAGAGATACATCAGGGGCCAGGATGTCCAGTTTGCGTAACAACGACCAAAGAGATGGCTGAGATCATAACTCTGGCAAGGAACGGGGTCACTGTAACGGCCTTTGGTGACATGATGAGGGTCCCAACCCCAATAGGTTCTCTGTTTGACGCTAAAGCGGACGGAGCTGATGTCCGTATTGTTTATTCTATAGAAGATGCAATTAAAATGTCAAGAGAAATAAAAAACGACATGGTGTTCGTAGGAGTTGGTTTTGAGACAACCGCTCCATCCACTTGTGTACCTCTCAATAGGGACGATGTTCCTGAGAATTTTTCTGTATATAGTTGCCATAGGATATGCCCTCCTATAATCCAGGCTTTGCTCGATCTAGGTGAAAATAAGATAGACGGTTTTGTTATGCCCGGGCATGTAGCTGTCATAACAGGATTAGAAATATTCAGGCCCTTTGCAAAAAATTATCATATTCCTCAGGTCGTTGGAGGATTCGAACCTTTGGATGTGCTCATGTCATGTTACATGTTAGCAAAGCAGATATCCGAAGGTCGTGCGGAAGTAGAGAACGAATATACCCGTCTAGTAAAAGAAGAAGGTAATCCTAAAGCTAGAGAACTTATGGACCGCACATATGATACTGTGGATCGTAATTGGAGGGGTTTCCCAGTTATCAAAAAAAGTGCACTGGCACTTAAACCGTCCTACGCAGATCACGATGCTACTAAAGTCCATGAGAGCATAATAGCAAAAACTCCAATCGTTGAAGAGGAAGCAAAAGGATGCAGATGCGGAGAGGTCTTACGCGGACTAATCAGGTCGGACCAATGTCCGATGTTCGGCATATCATGCAAACCCAACAACCCTCGCGGACCATGTATGGTCTCTTCCGAAGGTAGTTGTAACATAGCATATAGATTTTCAGACAAGAGGTAAAAAAATGCAACCAATGCCAGCACCCCCATCGGGTAAAAAGAGCTTATTGATAGTGACCAACGATTCTGAAGTATTTCTTTCTAAAAAATTGGAATCTGCAGGAGATCTTTTTGGCGGTCGTGTCACTGAGATAAAGAATTTCGTAAAAAGCATGGAAGACGAGTTCGGTAAAGAAGGCAATAATACCTGGACCATTTCCTTTGGAATAATTTCTACTATGTTCGGCTTTGTTCCTAGTACTTACTGCATAGCTCATTATTCATACGCTATGAACAACAAAGAGCAATATCAAGCCGTTCAGGACAAAAAGGACTACGCTGGCACGTTAGAGTACGTATCCAGAGGATATGACAAAGTGTTAGTCTGTGTACCTAAGGAAATGTTCAGGATAATGGTAGACAACTTTGCATTCCACAAAGGAAAGGTCATTGCTGTTACGTCTAAAGAATTCGAAGGCGTTTGCAAGGAACACGATTGGGTCCTTTTAGAAAGAAAAGGTGCCAGGCTCGGAAACGAGAACGCTGAGAAGGTCAGACAGATAATAAGGGATATTACCGTTTGAACGTTCTCACGTGTTTTCTGATATCGTCACTAATACGACGAGATTCGCATACTTTGCGTATTGTAAGGTTATGTATCTCACGATCAAGTTCGCCTGATCTTAAAACTTCTTCGGTCTTTTCTTGATAATCTATGTAACAATATGATAGGGCCCAAGCAGAGCCCATTTTGTAATAATATCCATCATTAGAATACATAGTTAACAGTTCCAGTACTCCATCTATATGTTCATCGTCCAAAAATTTAGAAAGCATCATAACTGCTGCAACACGCATTCTAAATTCTTCTTTGGAGGCCATCAATTCTTTACATAAATCCCACAGTGGCTTTATTGCATCATGTGTGATCTTCCAATCTCCACATAGAAGATCGCATACAGCCCAATTATCTACGTTAGGGACGAATTCTTCAGTAAGTGCCAGACGCTCTTCAGAAGACATTTCAGCATTTGCTATCACTATAGCTTTAATGATATTTTCTTCGAAAACAATAACGTCCTCGTCAAGAAAAGAACGCCAGTCTTCTTTCATTAGTTCAGAAGCTATTTTTCTAAGGACTGGCACACGTACTCCTATCGTGGATCTAACGTTAGGAATCAGTTTATCGTTGAACTTTTTGTATTGCGGATCATAATTCTCTTTTAGTTCTGTAAGCAACCTGGTCAAAGGAATTCTACCTCTAAATCTAAAAGATCCTTCTTTAATTTTTTCCCGCCCGCATAGGAACCTATTCCACCAGAAGACTGAACAACTCGATGGCATGGTACAATAATTGGAATAGGATTCTTACCGCAAGCGGTTCCCACAGCCCTGGAAGAATTAGGTTTTCCTATATCTTCTGCAAGCTCTCCGTATGTTGTTGTCACTCCGTAAGATATTTCAGATAATGCGGACCAAACTGATTCTTGGAATTCAGTTCCTTTACATGACAATGGAAGTTGGAACTTCTTTCTTTTTCCTGAAAAATATTCATTGACTTGTGAAATAGCCTCTGCAATAATTTCAGTCTCTCTATCTTCAGCTATCGGTAGATTACTGCATGGGAAATATAAGCCGCATATATTCCCCTCGCCGTCCTCATTTATAGTGATCTTACCGAAAAGAGTCGCATAAGTGAAAGTATACTTATCTACAGTCATTTTGTTCATCCTCAATGTTTATCTTTACTCTCATGTATAGTATTTTGTGATAATTTGCGCAAGTAGACGTACGGACATACCCGCTTTTCATTCAAAATGGATGATTAATCGATTGAAAGCAGGTTACGCTTTAGTTCGCAATCCCATGTGCAACAGCGTAGTCTATCGCGTAGATCTAAATCCAAAAAGCGTAGGATGCCTTTATTTTATGACTAAAGATCCGGGTCCAATGATACCATATATCGATGAGATATCTGATATGGGTCACAATATAATGTTCCAAGTAACCGTAAACCCTTACGGTCGAGACTTAGAGCCTAACGTTCCTGATATAGCGTCTATAGTAGATTCATTTAAGGAAATTTCAAAAAAGATTGGCAAGGAACGTACGATATGGAGGTACGATCCTGTTATCTTTGATGAAAGGCACAATATGCAATATCATGAAAGAAAGTTCAGATTACTTTGTTCTGAACTATCGGGATACACTGAAAGATGCGTGTTTGGTTTTTTGGATATGTATACAAAATTCGATAAATTAAAAAGTGCCAGGCCCTTAATTTCCTCCTCGTTGATACAAAGAGAGGAGTTTATGCGTATAGCGGGAAATATAGCATCCCAACACAAAATAAAAATGAGTTTCTGTTGCTCTTCAAAAGATCATCAGCAATATGGAATAGATAATCGCGGATGTATCGACCGAGAGACAATGATATCTCTCGGAATACCATTTGAAGATGTGCCAGGTAATATCCGTGAAGGATGCAGATGTGTCAAGAACATAGACATCGGAACATACGATACGTGCATGCACAATTGTGTTTACTGCTATGCAAATCAAATATCCTCGGATAAGCGTTCATCTAACGTATACGATCCAGATTATGAAATGCTATACGGCTCTTTACAAGACTCGGATACTGTTAAAGAACTAACAGACAGACGCTTACGCATTACTGATTTCTGACGCCCTCTCAGATCCCGTTTCTTTGAACATTCTCTTCTTTGAGTAAAGAACAGAATCCATAAAGACCACCCATATTATTTCAACGACGATAGATGTAGCTATAGCCACCATCGCAGTTACGGAACTCGGCCCCATTGTAGCTATACACATGGCTATTGCGATACCTTTGTTGCGGTAAGACACCATGAGGACATCTGTAACTCGTTGATGCCATCCTATGCCGGCTTTCTTCTCAGCATATTCAACGCAAGAACCAAGTCCAAAAGTTCTCAAAGCTGCAAGGATAACGAACAGTACCAACGGTAAGATCGCATTAGGAAATCTTGTTGAACTGACCGATATTATAACAAGGAAAGAAATGAAAAGATTCATTATTATTCCCATGGCATCCCTGCTGATCTTTATTTTTCTAATTAATCTTGATAATATCAGCGGGACCCCTATGATCTCAAGTACCGTAATAATGACATTTGTCATGTCAACGGTCTTACCTAATGTGATGTAGATCACAAAGGGAATCCATATCAGTGATATTAGGTAAACTGATATCGTTCCTCTGCCAGCATGTTCCATGTCGCCTCTTAATGTGTATGATAGCGGTACTACAGAAGCGGCAAAAGGTGCTGCGGCGACGAATACCAAACCTACTGAGTATTCGCCCCAAGAAGTATCCTTCATCAACCAATATCCGGCTAATGGTATCAACGCCGCGATAACAAGTCCTAGTATCGTAGCTCTTATCACCGATCGACTGTGTTTTACAGGATTAAGGTTTTTATAAGGTATACGTGAAAGAGAAATGGTCATCATAGTTGCGAGAATTATCACCGTTAGATTAGCTCGTACTTTTGCGTTAATGACATCGCCTGGAAAATATCCGGAAATGTTGATCAATAGTGATAATATCAATGCTATGGAAAGCATTATTGCGCTACTCGCAAAAATGTTCTTGATACGCATGAAAGTCCGATATCGTGTCGTAATGTATAGTTCTAACGTATTTTTCACTAGGAATTCGGAATACTTTGTAAACGTTTTTTTAAGTTGATTGTATTCTTATGTACCTATGGTTGAAGTAGCTCCTGTGAAAGCGGGATGGTATAATGCGTTAAGGCCGTGGACGTTGCACGGCGCCATTGTTCCCATAGTCCTTGCAGGACTGGTTGCTATAGCTTATGCAGATTTTAATTTAGCCATCTTAGAATGGACGATTTTCATATTAGTTCTAACAGGAGGTATCCTGCTACAATCGTCGGCCAATCTGCTGAACACGTACGGTGATTTTGAGAAAGGCACTGATACTGTTGAAAATCATTCTCGTTCACCCGAGCTAGTTACAGGAGAGTTAAATCCAAAACACGTTCGAGATCTTGGATTCATATTCATAGGGATCGTAGCACTTATTGGAATCATACTGATATGGTACAGTGGTTTGTGGCTTCTTGTTATAGGTGTAGCAGGGATCATCGGTGTAGTAACGTACACTTTAGGAACTTCGTACAAATATATGGGTCTAGGGCAAATAAGTACGTTCTTTTTAATGGGTATATTGATGCCTATCGGTACGTATTATACAATGACTGGCACTTTTTCTTGGTTGATCGTTCTTTTTACACTCCCCAATGCTTTTACTATAACTGGAGTTCTTGCAGGAAACGAAACAAGGGATTATCATACGGACAAGATCGCTGGAGCTAATACAATGTCCGGGCACATGAGCTATGATAATGCCCTGAAATATTATCGAACGATAAATATAATGTGCTATCCTATTCTTGTTGTCTTATTGGTTACACATTCAATACCGTATACTTGCGTTCTAGCGTTCCTGGCACTTATTGATTACTCTAAGCTTTATAAAAATTCTAAGAACGCGCCCACAAATATAAAGTCAAGTTTTATGCTAGTACCTAAGGCATTTGTTCACAACTGGCATTTCGGAGCTTTGCTCGCAATAGGTTATTTAATCGGTGTCGGTGTTCCCTTGGTGATCTGATGGAAGAAGAGAAGCAACTCGGGATACAGTTCGAAGGAAAAGACGTCTATGTAAAGGATGTTTTTACTGAGATCTCATCTTATTACGATGAGATGAACGACATCATGTCTATGGGAATGATCAAACGCTGGCACAAGTTCATGATGAAGAAACTTGGCGACGTTCAAGGTAAGAAATGTCTCGACGTAGGAACCGGTACCGGTGAAATCGCGTTTATGATGGCATCTAGAAATGCTAAAGTTACGGGATTGGATATCACTCCCGCGATGATCGAGCTTGCGAAGAAGAAAATGTCCGAGCCAGATCATTCTCAAGTTGAATTCGTAGTCGGTGACGCTCTTGATATTCAAATGGAAGACAATACTTTTGATATTGTAACCTCAGGATATATGCTAAGGAACGTAACGGATATTCCTAAAGCTGTAAGTGAAATGTATCGCGTACTAAAGGTCGGAGGAAAATGTGCAGTTGCCGAACTTGCAAGACCTACGAACTTTTTAATTCGTCCGTTCTATAATTTTTACATGAACCGTATAATTCCACACTACGGTCGCAAATATGATAAAGGCGAAGTTATCGATGGAAGGCAGCCAGCATATGATTGGCTTACAGCATCTATTGAAGGTTTTCCTTACGGTGAAGATATGGTCGAAATCTTCCGTGACGTTGGATTTAAAGACGCTAAATATTACGTTAAGTCAATGGGCGCTGTGAATATCTATATCGCGACAAAAGAATAAGTGCCGGCCCGAAGGCCGGTAATGAGTTTACGGTTTTTCCTGCTTGCTTTCGTAAAACGCTTTGATTGCTTTGTACAAAATGTATACGTCAGCTTTTGAAACCACTTCAAGAGGCGCATGCATCGATAACAACGGTACGCCCATATCCACAGTATCAAGATTGTGTAGAGATATTTCTGATGCGACGGTGCCTCCTCCGCCTGCGTCTATTTTACCAAGTTCTCCAACCTGCCACGGAATATTCGCTTCACTTAGTATGTTACGTAAAAATCCCATAGTTTCAGCCGAAGCATCGTTAGTCGAATATTTGCCGCCTGATCCTGTGTACTTAGATACAACAGGTCCTCTTCCGAGATACGAACAGTTAGTAGGTTCGTAAACGTCCATGAACGCAGGATCGATAGCAGCATTCACGTCACAGGATAGACACATAGATCTCTGTAGTACATGACGTACCTTCAGCCCATAAGTGTCTGAAATATCCTCCAGGAAATCTCTAAAGAAGTAAGAACGCATTCCTGTGTTTCCGTCCGAACCGATCTCTTCTTTATCTGCGAATACTGTTAATGTGGTATACTCTGGGTCTTTCGCATCAAGCTCTGCCATTAAGTTAGTGTAAGCACAGACGCTGTCGTCCTGTCCATACGCTCCAATAAGTGAGCGGTCAAGTCCATAGTCCATAGGCTTAGCTGCAGGCACTGCACATAACTCGGCAGTAAGGAAATCTTTCTCGCATATGCCATACTTTTCGTGCAGTATGTTCATTATGTTTAGCTTAACTTTCTCACTGATTTTATCATCGTCATAGGGCCACGATCCAATCAGAATGTTTAGGTTCTCAGGATTGAAGGCTTCCGCAACGGTCTGTTTCATTTGGTTTCTGGCCAAATGAGGTAATAAATCGGTTACGCAGAAATTAGGTTCTCCTTCATCTTCACCTATTGTGATCTTAATGGTCCTTCCGTCTTCGGTACATACCACTCCGTGAAGTGACAGAGGTATTGCAAACCATTGATATTTCTTAATTCCACCGTAGTAATGTGTTTTGAAATAAGCCATTCCAGTACTTTCAAAAAGTGGGTTTGGCTTAAAGTCGAGACGAGGACTGTCTATGTGACTTACACCAATGCGCATTCCTTCAGAAACAGGTTTCTTTCCCATGGTGACCATGATCAGTCCTTTGCCACGGTTGTTCATGTAGAACTTTTCCCCGGTCTTGTATTTCTTTCCACGTACGTATTCTGTGTATCCGTTGGAATCAAGAATAGGTATAGTGTAATCGACTATTTCGCGTTCGGTCTTACAATTTAAGAATTTTTTATATCCTTCGCAAAACTCAATGGATTGTTCAAGAAGAGAATTGTTGACCTCTCCGAGACTTTTTGGTTTTACGAGAATATTTTCTGCAAGTTGCTGACCTTTAGTTTTTTCTTCGCCCATATTAGGTTAATCACAGTGATGTACTTGATTCTTTTCAAATAATTTCATCATTAGAATTGATCATCGATCTTATTCGCCGGTTTAAAATGACATAATTAACTATTATGTCACTAATAATAAATTTATATGTCGTAATAATAGCATTAAAATTAAAATATATGGCGTTATAAATGACACTTTAAACGACATGTATATAACGTATAAGCGTGATTATTGCATTGGGATGCAGCCATGCGTTATATGGAAGATAAGGCCAGCCGGCTAGAGGGGATGGGCACAGAGTACATGCTCTTACAGAACGGCCCGACCCTAAAATTCTGGGAATCCTATTCGGCCTTTGCTAACTCTGGTGGCGGTTCTATAATCGTTAAATTTTCAGGAAGATTTGATTCCGATATCGATGAGACTATCGATAAAGTATGGTCTGGACTTACAGATCGTTCTATCGTAAGTGCTAACATCCTAATGAATTCTGACATCTTGAGAACGACAGATGGGTTTACTGTGAACGTTCCCTTCGCTGACAAAACTCTACGTCCAGTATACATTTACGATTCTTTCAAAACTGGCACCTTTGTAAGATACGAAGGAAAGACCGTTAGAAGTAGTATTGAAAACACACTATCTATGATACGCGATAGTAATGATATTTGTAAAACTGTTTCTAACTCGGAATTCGATTCTTCTGTAATAAATTTTGAATCCGTAAAAGTATTTCGATCAATGATGTGCGAAGAGCACATATGGAAAGGAC
>CAYIZM010000011.1:0-22631 GCA_964368015.1 uncultured Methanomassiliicoccales archaeon | reverse complement strand
TTTCCATAGCCTTGGCGAACTTCTCGATTGCGAGTTGTTCTCTGCCGCCGATGCTCGATGCATAGGAGGATAGGCGAATACCTACCTCTATCTCCGGTGCTCCAGCTCCTGCTACTACTTTTCCGTCTTCGATAGCTACACCAACGACACGTATTGCATCGTTAAGAGCTCTCTCGACTTCTTCAACAACGTGCTCGGTGCCTCCGCGTGCAAAGAGTGTGACGGTCTTGGAGTTCTTGCATTCGGTGATGAATACCATTCCATCATCTACGATCTGCTTTTCCTCTACAAGTCCAGCTACTCCAAGGTCGCCAGCGCTGATCTCATTGATGTTGCCAACAATGTTTCCGCCGGTTGCCCTAGCAATAGCTTCTAAGTCGCTCTGCTTGAGTCTTCTGCAGGCAAAGATGCCTGCTTTGGAGAGATAGTGCTGAGCGAGATCGTCTATTCCCTTCTGGGAAAGAACTACGTTCGCTCCTGCCTTCTTAATGTTATCAACCATCAATTTGAGGCTGTTTTCCTCTTCCTCGATGAATGCGTTCATCATGGATGGGTCTGAGATCTGGATCTGAGCATCGAATTCGGTCTTTTTGACCTCGATAGCTGCAGAGAACAATGCGATCTTTGCGTTTTTGACCATCTTAGGCATACGGGGGTGTACACGTTCTTTGTCAACGACTATGCCCTTGATCATGCTGGATTTTCCAATGTTTTCTCCAACTTTTCTCTGGATGCGTATATCGTCATTGTCGACTTTTCCGTTTTCTTCAACAGCCCTGCATACTTTGACTACAAGCTCTGCGAGTTTAGATTCTTGATCTCCAACGGATTTACCGGTGAGTGCGGTCATTGCGACCTTTTCAAGAAGTTTGTCGTCCTTTACGGGAACAGATATCTCATCGAGGATCTCAGCTGCCTTTTCAGCGGCCAATCTGAATCCATTGGTGATTATTGTTGAGTGAACGTTAGCATCGATAAGCTCTTCTGCCTGTTTCAAAAGTTCTCCCGCAATAACAACAGCTGTTGTAGTACCGTCTCCACATTCGGAGTCCTGGGTCTTTGCAACTTCTACAACCATCTTGGCTGCAGGGTGCTGTACGTCGACCTCTTTAAGGATGGTCACACCGTCGTTGGTGATGATGACGTCACCGATTGAGTTGACCATCATCTTGTCCATACCTTTTGGTCCAAGCGTAGATCTAACTGCATCTGCCACTGCTTTAGCTGCGGCGATGTTGTTGAACTGCGCTTCTTTGTCTTTACTTCTCTCTGTGCCTTCTCTGAGCACGATTATAGGCTGATTTCCAGATCCATACATAGTATTTTCTCCAATTATCTTAGTTACAGTAATTTTGTTCTTCTATATTAATGTTGTTTATTATTGTGATTATTTACGTTTAAAATAATGGGTTCGTTACAAACTCCTTTGACATGTCTGAAGCATAATTATTATTTGAATTCTATATTAGTAACAAAATTATCTTTCTATCCATTTGTTATAGAAAAGATAAAGGCAACAATAATAATCCTACATACTTCGTGGACTTATGAGATCCTACTAAGTTAACGTAAAGATTATTGAGATTGAATCTACTGAGAATCCTCGATGGATTCTTGTTCGTAATAATTAGAGATTCATTTAGAAAATATGGGTCATAATTTTGTTACTTTTAACCTGACTTTGACAGTTAACTTTCAAAATCAGGGTTTAAGGCATAACCATAATGTCTCCGTAGTTGTTGACAGTACTGAGGAACATCATATGGAGAAAAGCGAAAGGAAGAAAGGAATCGCTGGATTGACAAATCTTTTCAAGGATAGTGTTGAAGATATACCGAACGGTTCTAAAGTAGCTTTTACTGGTTCTATTGGAAGCTGTCCGCCCATAGCAGAAATGCTTGCATTTGCAGTTAGAAAACGAGAATTCGAATTATCGTATGTACCGTTAGCTAACTCCTTAGAAGCAAGATCTATGAAATGGACGGAGGGATTGGGTTTTACAATGAGCGCTGAGAAGGCTCAGTTGCAACAGGCGGACGTCTTAGTTGTTCTAGGAGGTCTAGCTATGCCTAAGATCGGTTGTCCTATAGAAGACGTTGAAGCGTTGATAGACGAACTTGGAGATATTCGATTAATTGGTATAGGATTTATGGATATTTTGAATCGTAATGGTTGGACGGATAAATTATCTTTCGATACTCTAATAGATGGATACATGGACGCAGGCATATTGTCAAAAAACTGAGAACTTTATTTACGTTCATAGAAGTAAACGCCGGGATCAAAATACGTCTATAACCTTCAATCCAGAAGCTTCAGCTAGTTTACGTATTTTTTCTAGAGACTTATCGGAACCTTTTAAATTCATGCGTTCAAGTCTCTGAGCCAGTAATGGACGAAGATTTAGTTTATCGATACACATACGTTTAGTGCCCGTTGAAACGATGGCGGCAACAAATTCTTCTTCTGTACCTTCAAGTAAATTTAGTACTGGTCCGACAAGAGCGTACGTATCGATGCCGGCTTCCGTAAGTTCTTTGAGAGCTTGTAATCTCTTAGCTGGTACCGGTGCGCCTGGTTCGATCATATGAGAAATATTATCATCCAAAGTCGTTATTGTTATTCCAACTTCACCCTTCATTTTTGATATTAAATCTATATCCCGAAGTACCAGATCCGATTTTGTATGTATGTGAATCCTCATGTTCGCTGCTTTTAGGACCTCTAAAGAATGAAGTGTTAGCATGAACCTTTTCTCAGCGTATTGATACGGATCAGTAACAGTTCCGATACCTACGGTCCCTCGTAAATTGACCAACTCTCTTGCTAAACGTTCAGCTATGTTGCTACGTACACATACTATCCGCCATTCCTTCCATTCGGCATGGGTTACTTCTGGAGCGTAACAATAAACGCATCCGTGCTCACATCCGCCATATGGATTCAATGCATAATCTATATCTGGCAATTTAGAAGGCGAAAGAGCTCGTTTACATTTTACGGTCTTGAATACTCCATCCCATTCATCTGCAGAAGTGAAATCAAAAAGATCAGTAATAGTCCTCGATCCTCCTTTGAGTGTACCAATCCTTGAGGACACCTGAATTAGAGACCCAAGTGCTTTTAGGAATATCCATTACCCTATCAACATGGTCCATAGCCTTGTCTAACGTATCGTAGCTATATGGTACGGTCCGCAAAGCTTCTCGAACATTTTCTCGAACGTTCCATACACCTACAGGCATAACATATCCTGGATGGGCCTCACGGAATATTACTGTGCCAGCAGTTCGTTGTTCTTTAATGAGTAGTTCATTAACAGCCATCCTTGCTGCATAATAACATCCGCCTATGTGCGCATAATCCTTACGGCCATCGAAGAACTCGTGATCGCTTATGATGTCTACCGTAAGACCGGTCGGGTTCCATGTGGTGTTAGGATACCAGGCCTCGATGAGTTCGTACCTCCATGTGCAAGGCATCATCAATACGCACCAACGGTTGTCCAATTGCTCCCACTGATATATGCGATAATCATCTATCGTATTGTAGAATTTAGTGGTGCTTAGAAGGTCCTTGCCGATTATGTCATCTACGGCAGTGATAGACCATCTTGTAGGAACGAACCTACGCCTTTTATCTACACCCATCGTACCGACTGAAAATGCTTTCTCGATCTCAGAAATAAGAGTTCCGTTACGATATGATGATATCACGGCATCGGTAGCCTTCATATCCGTATCATAAAAACTACGTTCAAGATTTTTTTCGAACCTACCGTTGCTTTTTTTCATGGAGGTCATCTTTGCAGAAGGTCCGAAGGGCTGCACCTCATCATCTAGGATCACACGTCCTCGTGGTTTACTTGCGAATTTTGCTTCGATGTCCAACGGACGTTCGGTCAATGCAATTTCCTGGATATCGTCAACTACACGTCCAGACTTTTTGAAATCATATGCATTAATACTAACTTTACCACGAATAAGTTTGAATCTAAAATCAACTATCTCGTCTATGGTCTTTCCCATCCAGAGCTCTGGAGTATCCATTATAGATGTATCGCCGAACTCCGGCGGAATAAGAGGGCCTACGTCTACTTTTGGATATCCGAATCTTCCTACGAATACTGATGGAGGGCTTGATCCAGCTATATCTTTAGAGTCCATCATCGGCAGGGTCTTTTGCTGAGAATAGAACTTGATCATCAATGGGCACCTGTCCTTTCCACACAATTTGCGGGACCCCTTGCAAATAGAACACAGGCCTGATCTGATATCCGTATTCTTTTTCGACATTGAATCAAAAAGGGTCTGTTGCCTCATCTTTCCGATTTCCTTCCTTTAGAGATCATTGCCGCTACGGCTCCAGCTCCGATCCCGTTGTCTATGTTCACTACGCTAAGTCCTGGGGAACAGGACTGTAACATTCCCATCAACGCCGCAAGTCCATCTCCTCCGAACCCGTATCCAGTAGAAGTTGGGACACCTATGACCGGCACGGGAGATAGTGAAGATATCAATGTAGGTAAGGCTCCTTCCATTCCTGCTACGGCTACTACGGCTGCAACATCCTTGTCTATGATCTCCCTCATAGGTCCGATAAGCCGATGGAGGCCTGAAACGCCGATGTCATGATATTCTATGCATGGGCAACCCATCATACGTACCATCAGTGCTGCCTCTTTTGCTACTGGAACGTCGGAAGTACCAGCTGTTATTACTGCTACGGGACAGTATCGTTCTTCAGGGAATCCCCCTACTATGATACAACCGCAGTCTTCGAAACATTCTGTCTTATCGATGTTTTTTATTAATTTGAAATGTTCATCATTAACGCCGGACACAAGCATTCTCTTTGTCGAAGCAAGTACTATTTTTTTTACGGTCTCGGGGGTCTTTGTCCTAGCATAAACCACTTCGGGTGTACCTTTACGGACCTCTCTGCCTAGATCTAAGTTAACATCTCTGCCTAGAGACTCGATATAGTCGGTACGAAGAGCTTTCTCTGCCTCTTCCACCTCTATCTTCCCTGATCGGTATGATTCGAGCACCTCTCTGATGTCCATACACTTGGTATATTGGGGAAGGATTAAAGACATTCGTGGAAATTAACACTATCGTGTACAAGTTTGACGAGGTATGCGGACTTCTCAAGGAATTAGATTCTGTAGCCATTGCATTTTCCGGAGGATATGATAGCTCCTATCTGGCCGAGGCCTGCGTACTTTCTTTGAATAAAACTTGCGCAATTTTTGTAGATATGCCGATAATAAGTAGAAGACAACGTTCCGAAGCTGAAAGGATCGCCGACGCTATCGGCATACCTTTGAAGATCATCGAGATTGGATGGGAAGATATTCCCGGTGTAGCAAAGAACGACCAGGAGAGATGCTATTTCTGCAAGAAAGCCGTATATTCTGCTGTTAAAGAATTATCAAAAGAACTTGGAATAAGTACATGCATATGTGGCGATAATTATGACGATCTTTTACAAGATCGTCCTGGACAGAAGGCAGCAACAGAGCTTGGAATACTGAGCCCTTTAGAATTTTTAAAAATAACTAGGTCCGACGTACTAAATCATGTGAATTCCAAGGAATGGTCTAAAAATATGATCAAAGATACCTGTCTGGCTACTCGGATATCTGCTGATACAGGACTTACAAAGATCTTACTCGATGATGTTGAAAATTGGGAATCTTTGATAAGAAATATAACTGGAGTAAATCTAGTAAGATTTCGATATTCTGGTGATCATGCTTTGATACAAACATCACCGGATGAGACTTCACAAGTTGAAGATAAAATGCAAGAACTAAACCAGATCGCGTTAAAAAATGGTTTATCCCTCAGGCTCGATCCCGAAGGATATAAAGAATTTTAAAGCGGGAAACGGACGTGAGTCCATGCAAGGGATTTCCCGCTTATAAAAATTATGATGCTTTGATTAAATTTAATGATTATGGCGAAATCGAAGGGTATCAGTGATTAAACGTCGTTTCCCCGTTGGGAACCTATATGCTATCTCCCCATCCTGAAGCACATATCCTTAGATCAAAGCCAAAAACATCTTTGAAAGCATCTGAAAGTTCTTCCAGTTTCCATACTTCCATGTTAAGGTCCTCTTTTGACGTTAATTCCAAAATAACGCTATTCTTTGTTAGGCGACCGCTCATATCTTCCACTGGTGATGACCTATGCCTATCAAGAACATCGGCCATACGAAGCATCAAAGCACACATCCTAACATTTTTTGCACGGATTTTAGTCAACGGTTTTAGAAACTTGTTGTTACGTGATGGAAATCTTTTATGATGGAACTTAGCCATAAGTGCCATATCTTCCATCTCATTGGAAGTGAAGCCGGGCATGTTAGAGTTTGTGATTATGGTGTACGTATGTAAGCTGTGTTCATTATAACTTATGAACTCGCCGATATCGTGCAATACTGCAGCATATCCAAGAATATCCCTTGTATCGTCGTCCATATCATGCAAACCTGCTTTTCTAAGTCCGTCAAAAAGTTGTAGTGCCAGTAACTTTACCTGTTTAGAATGGATCTCATTTGAACCGCATCTTCTAGCTAGTGTCAGAATAGATGAATTCCTTAAATTGAATTCCTTGTGACCACGTCCAAGAAGATAATCTACCTGCATTCCTTCACGAAGACCTTGATCACTGATGAATATCTTATCGATCTCAAAAGAATTCATTAGTTGTTCAGCAATAGCTCCCCCGCCTATGATGATGTCCGAACGTCCCGGATTCATTTTTGGAACACTTCGACGTTCGTTCTCGGTCATTTCACAAAGATCTTTCATGAGCTCAGAAAGTTCTTTTCTAGTCATATAAGAGGAATCACCATCTCTACGTGCGGCGCACATCTCAGCTAGATTTATCATCGTTCCAGAAGAACCCATGGCGCGATCAAAACCTATTCTACTAAGCTCTTTGATCGTATTTTTTGAAATATTTTGTACTTCTTTACATATATGATCGTAATCGGACCTGGATACACGAGCATGTTGGTCTATTTCAAGTCCATAAGAAAAACGGACGGAACCGGCCTTTAAACTGTCGAGGAATAAGACCTCATTACCTTTGGTAAGATTGATCTCCGTACTGCCGCCACCTAGATCTATGAGCACACAACGGTCCGGAGGTCCGTATGGTCCGAAAACGCCTAACCCTACTAGTCTAGCTTCCTCTTTTCCTGAGATTATCTTTAGATCTATTCCTGAATCTGAAACGGCGTCCAGGATCTTGTCTCTGTTGAATGCTTCTCTTGCGGCGCATGTTGCGTATGCCAATACTTCTTCTGCGCCCATATCTTGAGCTACGCGAACAAAATGTCCTACGACGAGTTTGGTCTTATTGATGGTCTCTTCGTCAATAAATCCCTGAGAGAACAAGTTCTGACCCAACCTAACGGACTCTTTATCATGAAATATTGGAGTTCCTAATGAATCGGGAAAGAATTTTGAAACTAATACATGGATCGAATTTGTTCCAACGTCGATGAAACCTACAATTTTACCTTCATTCATGCCAGCATCCCCTATTCTGTATCAACCATTGTTGGGACCTGACCTTGGGTTCGCCTTTTTTTCTGGTTACTGGAACGTAGGTTCCGTCAGAGGTCAGCTCACTAGCTTTTACATTATCTGAAAGATGAATATTCAATATATTATCTCTAACTGATATGAGCATATCTTTGTCAAGGATCGGGAATAATGTCTCAACTCTTGCAATAAGATTTCTAGGCATCATATCTGACGAACCCATGTACATCTTAGGATCACCGCCATTCTCAAAATAATAGATGCGAGCGTGTTCAAGGAACATATCCACTACACGTATAACACGTATATTTTCTGAAACTCCTGGTATCCCAGGACGCAAACAACATAGACCGCGGATGTTCAGATCGATCTTTACGCCAGCAATTGATGCTTTGTAAAGACTTGATATGATATCTGCATCGATCAGTCCGTTAGCCTTCATTACAATATATCCATGACCGTTCTTCTTCATATGTTCTATTTCGATGTCGATCATCTCTAACAACGAACTTTTTAACGTTAAAGGAGAAACCAACAGATTCTTGTAATCTCTTGGACCGAAAAAACCTGTCAGAGAATTGAACAGTTCGCCGACTTCTTCACCTATTCCACTATTTACGGTTAAAAGTGATAGATCGGCATACTGTTTCGCAGAACTTACGTTATAGTTACCGGAGCTCATGTGCGTATATCTAACAAGATGTCCATCCTCTAAACGAACTGCCTGTAACATCTTCGAATGCACCTTTAACTCAACAGGACCGAATACCACATGGACGCCCATCTGCTCCAGGCCCTTGGCTAACTGGATGTTATTGGTCTCATCGAATTTGGCTCTTATCTCCATAAGCACAGAGACGTTCTTACCCTGCTCCCTTGCATTAGCTAAAGCTTGAATTATAGACGGGTCGTTCCCTATCCTATACAGGCATATCTTAATGCTCTGAACTTTAGGATCATTAGCCGCCTCTTGAAGGAATCTAACTATGATACCAAAAGATTCATAGGGATGATATAACAACCAATCCCTCTTTGACATAGCCTCGAATATAGATTGACCTTCGGCTAGCTCAGGAGGACAGTATGGTTTGAAATCCGCCTCTTTTAATTCTGGCATGTTCAAGCCGTATAGTTCCCACAAGCTGTTCAACATCAAAGGTGAATCGGACCTATGGATCTGCTCCGGCGTAAGGAAAAGGTTCTTACCGAATATTTCCACCATGTCAGCTGGCATAGTGGATTCCGTCACCATTCTTACAGGAAAACCAGTGCCTCGGTCCTCCACGGATTCTTCCACTGCAGACATTAGATCGCATGCTTCATCTATCGTCACTTTTGTATCTGCGTTCCTTGTTACTCTGAATGCGTAAACACCTTCGATATTAAAACCGGGGAACAATTTATGCACATTATGGCGAACGATATCTTCCAGCATGACATAATTCATCGCTGAAGATTCAGACGGTATACGTATGAAACGATCAAATACACCTAAAGGAATTTTTATCCTTGCGTACATGTTCGGACCGTTAGAATTTTTCATCTTGGTAGCTAAACTCAGGGTATTACTGGATATGAACGGAAAGGGATGTGAAGTATCAAGTGCCAGAGGCGTAAGTAACGCATGGATACGTTCGTCGTAGAAATGATCTACCGCTTGGACCTGCTCATCTGTCAGATCTTTAAAATTCAGGATCATTATACCTTTTTTCGATAAAGATGACCTTAGATCGTTCCAGCACTCCGTATACCTGTTCAAAAGATCTCGGACTTTTATGTTGATATTAGAAAGGAGTCGAAAATTATTATGATCTATATCCGGGGCATCCAATATAGGAGCTCCCGCCGCTATACCGTTGATTATTCCCGGTACGCGGATCATAAAGAACTCGTCCATGTTCCCATAACATATCGCAAGGAATTTCAAACGTTCCAATAAAGGAACGCTGGCATCGTTAGCCTCATCCAAACATCTTCGATTGAACTCTAACCAAGATAGTTCACGATTTATGTACAGATTAGGATCGTAGAGATCTATTCGCTCCTTCATACTTTTATTCCTCATCTTTGAAACGTATCCTGACCGAATCGCAGTGGGCATGTAGACCTTCGGATTTTGAAATCGTCTCTATAGTCAAAGATAACATTTCTAATCCATCACGGGTCAACATCTGTACCGTCGAAGTTTTACGGAAATGTGCAACGTTCAGACCAGATGCTGTGGACGAGCTACCGGCCGTAGGAAGAACGTGGTTCGTTCCAGAAGCATAATCTCCGGCGGCAACAGGAGTATAAGGTCCGATAAATATAGATCCGGCATTCTTAATCTTAGATAGCGTATCCATGGGATTTGCGGTCTGTATCGAAAGGTGTTCAGGTGCTATCCGGTTCATACTCTGGATGGCTAGATCCATATCTGCCGTCACGATGTAACCAGAATTGTTCAGCGCCTTCAATATTATTTCTTTTCTAGGCTGTTTATCGATCATTTTTTCCATATATGACCAGATTTTACCTGGAAGGTCAGGATCATCGGTTATCAGAATACTGGCAGATGATGGGTCGTGTTCGGCCTGCGCTATTAGATCGGAAGCAATGAATTCACAATTTACTGAAGAATCCGCTAGAACACCGATCTCACTTGGCCCTGCAGGGAAATCTATCTCTACTTCGTTACGAAGCATCATTTTAGCCGATGTTACGTAAACATTACCTGGACCAACGATCTTCTGAACCTTAGGGACACTTTCAGTACCCAGCGCCATTGCTGCGATCGCTTGTGCTCCACCGAGTTTGTATATCGAATCAACGCCTGCGATGTCCATAGCTACCAACGTGATAGGGTTAACTGGAGCAGGAGTGCAGCATATCACCTCACCGACACCAGCAACATTAGCTGGTATTATGCACATAAGCGCGGTGCTCGGATAGGACGCACGACCTCCAGGAACATAACAGCCAACTATATCGAGAGGTGTACTTTTTACTCCCAACGTAACGCCGGGTTCAACCTCTTTGAGCCACATATCAGGAGGGACCTGCATCTCATGAAAACGCTGAATGTTATACGCCGCGTTCTCCAACTCATCGATAAGCTCTTGATCGACCATATCGTATGCATCTTCGATCTCGTCACGGGTTACTTCAAGATATTTTAGGTCCTGCTTGTCGAACTTCTTTGTAAGTTCGAACAATGCCTTATCTCCATCTACACGGACCTGGTCTATTATTCCACAAACTGCGTCCGAGACATCGCCGACTTTCGATGCGCGGTTCTCTTTCCAGAAATCCTCGCTAACTTGTTTCCACATACCGCCTAAATCATACTTCGGTAATTTATACTGCGCGATTGACTTTGTTATCTTTGTACGTATAACAGAACAGTAAAATTTACGTCTTTTCACATCGTTTCTACGAAAAGCATTTACGTAAGAGCAGATTGATTACATGTTAGCTAGGTTCAGGCTATTAAATTGAAGCATTACCTACATAACGGAATTAAGTATCTCAAGAAGGAGGAGCTTAAATGAATATCATAATTATAGGTGCAGGGAACGTCGGGTTTACTTCCGCAGAGACTCTCTCTACTGTTCACAATGTTATGATAATCGAGAAGGATAACGTTAAAGCAGATGCTATAAAAAATATGCTGAACGTTTCTGTGCTTCATGAGGACGGCACTAACCCTAGAGTCCTTGAATCCGCAATAAAAAAACATGACGCGGACCTTATCGTATCTACTCTATCAGCTGACGGAATGAATCTTTTTGTATGCATCACGTGTAAAAGATACCGCCCTTCGTTACGTACCGTTGCAACAATAAAAAATCCAGATTATGTTATAAAGACCACTGCTGAAGGAAACGAAGGTGTGGACATGATCATTTCTCCTGAAATAATCAGTTCCAACAAGATATTCAAGTTAGCTACGTTAGAGAACGTGGTCGATTACGAAATAATAAAATCCCTTAATATCGCGATAGCGACCTTCAAGATAACTGACGATCAGAACATTGTAGGGAAGATCATACTGAATATCGATATGCCCAAGGAATGCGACATTGTGTGCATCTACCGCGGAGATGATGTGATAACCGATGTAGAGACCGTAGAGATACGTTCTGAAGACCGTATAACGGTCATAGGTAACGAGGACAGCATCGAGGCCTTCAATAAGATGATCGGGATCAAGGACGAAGCTTTAGAATTCGTAATTATGGGTGCAGGCGTAGTCGGCATGAATGTTGCGAAAGCCCTTAGCAAAATGGATAAAAAGGTCTATGTTAAGATCATTGAAGAGGACAAAGACCTTTGTCGAGAAGCATCTCGTAATCTGACAGATGCCATCATCGTTAATTCGGATACTATCGATCCACATATCCTAAAAACAGAGAACGTTGGAAGAGCTGACGTTCTTATCAGTGTCACAGATGCCGATGAGAAAAATCTCCTTGCATGTATGGCGTCACTTAAATTCGGCACTAGAAAGGTCATATCCCGATATCTTACAAGAGAGTACAAGGACATTTTCAGTTTCACCGGTATTGAGACCATCATAGGATACCATCTAATTATTGCGAATGAAATAACTAAAGGGCTTATCTCGGAAGAAGAATCGATCCTGAAGATGAAACACGACAAGGAATATTTCTTCAGTGTGAAGATCGATGTTCGTACCCCGATATTTGAAAAATTATACGGAGATCTGTCTATTCCAGAAGGTATACGCTTTGCCGCATTGGTCCGTGAGGAAAAAACAGTCTATCTAAAATATGACACTGTTTTTAGAGAAGGTGACCGAGTGCTTGTTTACACTTACATGGCTAAGGGTGGCGCGGTCAAAAAACTCCTAGGCAAGGAAATGCTGGGGCTGTGATCCATGTCATTCTTAGACGGTTTGAATTCTGAAAAAGGCCGTTGGAAAAATACGGTGGCTCATTCCCTAGGACTAATAATGGTGTTCATGGGTGCAGCTCTAATAATACCGTTGATAGCGTCTTTTTACTACGAAGAGAACTACCTTATGTTTTTGATCCCGATGGTCCTGGTAATTCCTATAGGGCTATTGATATCCCTCGCGTTCAAAGAAGATAAAGAGGGGCTACAAGCTACCTCCGGGATCCTGATGATCGGTGGGGCGTTCCTCATAATGCTCTTGGTCAGTTCGATACCGTACATGATCTACGGCATGGAAATACTGGATACGTTGTTTGAATCCATGAGCGGTATAACCACAACAGGTTACACCATGGTGAGGGACTTTGATACGTTCCCTCAGAGTCTATTCCTTTGGAGATCTTTGACACAGTGGATAGGCGGAGTGTCAGTAATTTTGATATTTTTGTATATGCTACCTATTATGGGTCTAGGCGGGAAAGGGTTTTTTATCAATGAGATGTCTGGATCAGGAACAAAAAATTTCTCAGTAAGACTTAAAGATTCAGCAAAGAGCTTTTTACTTATTTACATACTAATTACGATCGTCCAGTTCATATTGCTTATGATATTCGGCGTCAACGGGATCGACTCCGCGTGTATGACACTTTCAACGGTATCTACAGGTGGATTCATGAACAATGCAGATAGTCTCGCCAGTTATAACATGTTGATCAAATTTATCGTAGTTGTTTTCATGTTCCTGGGAGGTACGAACTTTTACTTACATTTCAAAGGATTCTACAAAGGACAAGTGAAACCTTATGTTGAAAATACAGAGTTCAGATGGACCTTATATTGGTATGCTGGAATCGCTATATTGATATCTGCCCTGATGATCAATTTCAGTCATATAGCTAACACGGACGACATAATAAAAACAATAGGAAATTCTGTGTTCACTGTTATTTCTATGGGTACAAGCACAGGATTTATGGCGATAGATATTACCGACCCCGCAGTTTGGCCGGTACCACTTTGTTCGATGCTTCTCCTGATTGTTGCTTTCATAGGTGGCATGAGCGGATCCACAGCAGGTGGAGTGAAGATGTATCGTTTCGTTATAATCGGAAAATACATTAAAAATAGTATTTACAAGACCCTCCACCCGATGGCTGTTTATGACGTTAAATTAGACGGAGGCAGTGTAGAAGAATCATCGGTGATCAATGCATTCGTAGCTATTGCTCTTTTTGCGTTGACCATTGTGATAGCATCTTTTATATTCATGATGGTCGGGATAGTGCCAGAAGATTCTGTAGGACTGGCTATTACTTCCGTGTGTAACACTGGCGCTGCAGTAAGCAGTTACGGTCCCTTGGGTGCGATGTATATGTTGGACCCGATAGTGAAGATAGTGATGATCATCGTCATGTTCCTAGGACGTCTGGAAATAGCCTTAGCCTTATTGTTCTTCATGCCTGGCTTCTGGAGAGAGGTCCGTAGAAGCGGAGGGAAAAGGTCACGCAGGGTCAATAAGCCTAAAAATATCAATATGAAAAATCGTATGGATAATTATTGATCCATCCTTCCGCCGCATTCCTTCAATATCCTAACGGCAGCAGGATTTCCTGGTTCTTTTTCGTTCATTGCGCCTGCAACGATACTTGCATTTCCGAACTTGCCTTTTTCCATCAGGCTCAAAGCCAATATCTCCATTGCACCGACATGAGAAGGGTCCGCACGTAATGCTTTAGACGAAAAGGCACCAGCCGGTTTTGTATTACCTATGACGTGCATGACATACGCCGTCACAGCATTAGCATTGGCAGAATTCTTATCGGCCTTCAAAAGACTGCGAGCGAACTTGACCGCTTCCTTATCCCTTCCAGAAGATATCAACGCTGCAGATCTAGAACGTAGAACGCCATAATCTTCTGGTGCTTCTTTGTACAATAGATCGGACAATTCCATTGCCTCTTCATATCTGCCCATTGAACTGTATGAATCCACGGCTAGGATCTTGTCCGAAAGATTTTGAGATTTAATTGTATGTATTACTTCAACGGATTCGTTGAAACGACCGTTTATGTTAAGTGAAAGTGCATATTCTCTTAACTCATCATCATTTTTTTCTATATCTGCTAGTAGTTCAACCGCTAGATCCGCCCTTCCAAGACCACGCATTGCCTGAGCGATCGGGAATATATCCCCTTCATATTCGGAAAGATCCTCATAAAGATCGTAAAGGACATCTTCGGACGCTACACCTCTTCCGATCACCAGTAAAGTAGAAGCACATTGTATTCGTAAGAACGGATCTTTCGAGGATGATACGATCTCCCTGAGCATTATCTCCGCCGCGTCGATCTGTCCTGTAGAAATCAGTTTCCTGACCTCGAAGAACACGTTTTTGTCTTCCATTGAATCGCCGAAGTAATTACATGAAAATAAAGATAACCCTAAAAATCGGCATAGTGCACTTAAAATACACTTATGGGCATTCAGATACAAGATGAAGGTCAAGTCAATAACTGTTTACGGACTCCTGTATCACTGCGACTGTAATTTAGATTTTAGCTCGGGGCCTCTTACTTTTATATATTCTAGGAACGGATTTGGAAAATCTACGATTCTTAGGGCCCTTGTTTCCACTATGAAAGGAGAGTTCGATATCGTGAAAAATCTACCTTTCACAAGGATGGATATTAATTATTCAAGCGATGTGAACTTAATAGTCGAGAACCACGAAGAACTTAATGTGCAGATTCAAAAGAACGAGCTTGAACAGCCCATAGATGATGTAGAACTTCGCAGACTTTTCCAAGTTACTTACATTCAACCTGAAAGACAGACCGTCAGAAGAAAGGATGGCCATCTAGTACCTGCGGTTATTGTTTATGCTGCCGAGTTAAGGGACCGCATAAGATATGCTAAAGAAAATAGCGAACTTATAAAACCAAAAGAAGGACAACGTCCAGATCTATCGGACGGAGAACTAGTATTCTTATTCAAAGACTTAAAGGCCAAACTGGACTTTATGAAGGATGCGGGGCTGGAACCTGATACGCCTTCATCGTTGCGCTTTCCTCCTACTCACAGTGATCTTGCTAAAAAGAGAGAAGAGTATCAAGATCTGGCCTACGGCCTTGACGATTACATAAAGAGAACTTATCAGTTATCCGAATCCGTTGTTGTCTTCAAGGACATTTTGAACGAAATGTTTTACAGAAAGACTATAATGATCAATGAAAAGGACAATCTTGTGTTTAGACTGGATAATGGAGAGGATCTTCCGCTTAGCGCATTATCATCTGGTGAAAAGAATATTGTCATAATAATGTACCGTTTACTTTTCCAAACGCCGGAAGGATCCATTGTTGTTATCGATGAACCAGAGAATTCACTACATATCGAATGGCAGCAAAAATTAAGTAATACGTTTTTAGATATTGCTAGATTGAGGGATCTGCAGTTTGTAGTTGCAACACATTCACCTCAGATAATCCACGACAAGTGGGATATGGCAAGAGAACTGAGAGATATAAATGCGGAACTCACTGACACCGACGGACATTGCAAATGAAATATCGATGCTGATATCTTCCAACGGGGACACGGTATTAGCAGTCGAAGGAATAACGGACAGCCGACTTTATGGTAAATTCAGTGATGACGATTATGTAAAAATAGTCATAGGTCATTCCAAAAGCAACGTACGGAAAGCAGTGGATGAATGTTGGCACAATCGCAATTTAAATTCTGTCATCGGTATAATCGATGCTGACCTTGATAGGATCCATAGTAAGAAACGTACCCCGCCGATATTTCAGACGGATTACCGGGATCTTGAGATCATGATGCTGTCTAGTCCTGCTCTCAACGATATTCTTAGCGAATATGCAGATATAGAAGCTCTTGAAGAATTTACATCTAAATATGGTCCAGTATTCGATGCAATAATTTCAGCTTGCTATCCTATCGGACTATTGATGTATATTTCCGAGAAATACAAACTAAGCTTATGTTTTAGAAACTTGGATTTTAATAATATTATTGATAAAAGGAGTCTTCAGATCGATGAAAAAAGACTTATTAACGATATTGCAAATTGTACTGTTAACCCACGAGTAAACAGGAAAAAACTTTTTGACCTATTTTCGGAAGAGAGTTCCAATGATCATGACCCAGCAGATTATGCTCGAGGGCATGATGCCGTTGAGGTCTTGCTTATTGCACTAAGACATACTTTTGGTTCGTTCAATTGTAAGAACATACAAAGCGGTGAACTCTCAGGATCATTAAGACTAGCTTTCAGTGACCACTACTTTGCAAATACCAATCTTTATGATAAAACCGATAAATGGTCCAAAAGAAAATGCTTTAGATTATGGTCACTCAACCTTCATCTCTGATCTTACGACGCCTTGAGACGTTTCGGTTATTTTCTGTACCCTACGTTCGCTCTCTTCCAAGATCTTCTTGCAATGGTCCCTAAGAACAGTGGCACGTTCATACACTTTAAGACTCTCATCAAGATCTAAAGTACCGTCCTCAAGTTTCTTTACAAGTTCCTCAAGGGTCGATATGGATTCCTCAAAGCTCATTTTTTCTATATCTTCATTCATTGTTCTTCACCTTTTTTACTTCCGCTTTGGCACTGCCGTCCCGGAACCTTACATCTATTATGGACCCTTCCGATAAAGCTCGTGCGGAGGTTAGAGTTTTTCCATCGGAATCCGTTACGTAACTGTAACCTCTTTCAAGCACACCCAATGGATTAAGAGCACCGGATCTCTTATCTAAAGAGTCTATTTTTGATGCTGCATCCCTGATACGACGGTGTATAGCCATGGTTAAACGTCCAGATATGGAATTCATATGTTCGTTCAAAGACACTAGAGTGCGCATCGCTGCAGCAGGAGATATTTTAGATTCTACTGAATTAAAACGGGACCTCATGATCTGCACTGAAGATCTTAAAGCCGAATCAGCACGATCTGAAAGTTGTCCCGTCCGTATCTCCAACATTGCCAACCTTTCATACTGTCTTATGGGATCTAATTTGGATGATAACAGGTCCATACGTGAATGCATTATTTTCGTAACATGTATCAAAGCTCTGTTCGCTCTTATTCCTATAGTATCTATCTGCTTGATTATCTCTCTTTTATCCCGAAGTGCCAGTTCCGCCGCTCCCGTGGGAGTAGGCGCTCTGACATCAGCAACAAAATCAGCTATTGTAAAATCGGATTCGTGACCTACAGCGGATATTATGGGTACTTTTGAAGCTACTATAGCTCTAGCAACAATTTCTTCATTGAAAGCCCAAAGGTCCTCTATGGAGCCTCCGCCTCTTCCAACTATTATAACGTCCACGTTCTCACGGTTCAGTAGTTCTATCCCTCGTACGATAGAAGCTGCTGCGCCATCTCCCTGTACCTGTGCAGGCGCCAGAAGGATGTTCACAGGGAACAACTTTCCTGACGTCGATACTATGTCGTGTATGACCGCTCCGCTTTCTGAAGTTACGACACCTATCGTTCTAGGATAAGTTGGAAGACCTCTCTTACGGGAAGTTTCAAAAAGTCCTTCGGCCTCTAACTTCTTCCTGAGTTTTTCGTACTCCTGGAAAAGGTTGCCGATACCAGAGCGCTGCATGGTTTCTACGATAAATTGATAACTTCCTCTTTGTACGTAAAGATCAACACGTCCAAAAGCTCGTACCTCCATGTTATCTTGAGGTTCGAAATCTATACGACCTCGAGAATTTTTGAACATGACTGAACGAATTTCACTACCCTCGTCTTTAAGAGTAAAATAATAATGACCGCTTGCGTAGCACTTGAGATTAGATATCTCCCCTACGACCCAAATGTCCTTTACTGCTGGAGATTCAGAGAGTATAGACCTAACTCTAGTGTTAAGTTGTGTTACTGTAAGACTCTCGGCCATATGATGCACAAAGGCACCCATCTCTTTAATTTATTGGGTGGTCTACGATTACGTTCCCGTTAAATACAGTAAGGCGATTAATTATCATGGACCAAAATAAGCTGCTTTCTATCATTGATGAAGATTGCAGGTGTTCCGTAGATAGAATTAGATCGATGTCCGACGCCCCTTTTGCAAAAGAAGTAGGAATTAAGACCGTTTTAGTTTCAAAAAATAGAACAGTAGCTGAAATGTTAGTACGGCCTGGGATCCTTAACGGCCTAGGCGTGGTACACGGAGCTGCCACATACGCACTGATAGACCACGCTTTCGGAGTAGCTTCCAATATCAACAGGGATTCAGTAGGACAGTGTGTTAACGTTCATTATTATCGCACCGTAAAGGAAGGTGTGCTTAGAGCGGAAGCCATACTCATAAATGAATCTAATTCGATCTCTAACTATGACGTAAAGGTTTACAATGAAGATAACCTGGTTGCTTCTGCTGTATGCACTGGATTCAAGATCAAGGTGAGAAAATGAGCAATAGACGATGCCCTAACTGCAACGAACTTGTACCGTCACATAGTGTGACCTGCCCTAAATGTTATAGTCAAGTTCCAAGAGACAATACTCCAGAAAGAAAATCTCCTGCTCCTACGAGTTCCAAATCATTCGAAAGAAATATGACGATCGCTACTTTATTGGCGGCGATACCAGGAATATTTGGATTGCAAGGACTCGGGTTGATCTATCTCGATCATAGAGAAAGTAAAGGTTGGTATTTCCTCATTATAGGGGCCGTGATATTCATGTCCATGGTCCTATGCGTAAGCTGGTGGGATTCAGTAGGAGCATTTACTAGAGTGATCTTAATATTTGCACTGATACTTCTTGCTGTTGTTTACTTTTCATCTTATCTTGCACAGTTACTAGAAACACGTTTCGGATCCGTTCTTAAATTTCTAAGAGTTTAATACATGCCGTTCTGGTGTAATCGTATCATGATCTCAGAGGTCATCTGTGCTAGATGAAGGGCCCTACGTCCTTTGCCAACATCCGCAGGATCATCAGGACATATCTTAGAGTAAGCATACCCGATACGTTCTTGTAAATTTGTTTTAATTATAGGGGAAGCGTTACTAGGCATCCTAGAAGAAACAGAAGACATTATCGTTATTTCCTTAGTAAGATCCCAGGGGTCGTACGAAAGGAATCTTCTGAACGTAACGCCTACGTCAAAACAAGCCACTTCGCTCCCTTTAAGGATATCTTTCACTTTGGAGACCACTTCGTTCTGTGGCGTCCCTAGATAAAGTTCACGAACATCTATTCCAGCAGTTTCCGTAAGCCAGTCCAAAGATGTCTTCCCTATATCTAAGGGATCCAACAGCAATAAATCGTTATATACGGAGTCGAAATCCATACTGTCTAGATCTACTTTACAGATCCCGACCTCCACCACTATGTTATCCGGATATCCTTTATCGCCATCGGCGTTGACCTCGATCACATACATCTCCGTCACATATCTTAGAACGTAAATGATAATAGATAATGCCACCGATTCTTCATCATATTTTATTACGTTCTAAGGAAAACATTACTACCGAGTAGTGAATACAGAATTATGTACAGGGCCAAGAGCATCGACGAAATATACCAAGAAGTCAGGGATTTTGATATCGTTATAACAAATGATGCTCCTCTTGCAACGGCTCTGAACGGTAGGATCGATAGACCTATGATCGGTGGCTTCGCATATACACCAAGACAGCTAGCTGCTGAACTTTCTGTTCAGATACTAGGCGGATACGTAATGAGCGATCTCGAAATAGTAGCTACTGTTGCTGACGAGACCGGATACGGATTCAAGTATGTACACGGTGAGATAGAGAACATAAAAAACATAAGGAAATACACTTCAGACGTTGGAAAACACCTTTATTCTAGACTATCGAGAAATGTTTTCCAATCTTATTCCGCTTTACCTACTATAGAAAAAGCAATGGATATATTCGTACCCGAAACCTATAATGAGAAGAGTAAAGCAGGACTCGTGATATCAGAAAATATATTCTATGGTAAACGAACAGCGATCATAGGCATAGAATTATTTGATGATCTTGATAAACACTTTATCCCGATCAAACACGAAGAGATCGATATAATTGTTGAATCAGAAGAATTCGATATTGAAACGATCTACGAGATAGGGAACGACAGACAAGTAGCAGAGAATATTGTAGACTTGATAGATATTGAACGCGCAACGGATATTGCTATTGTGATGGATACTGAAAGTGGTATCGCAGATGCTGTTCGTGCCGCCCTTTACAGACGTCAAATACCGTTCAAGAACACTATGACCGTTCGAGACCTATCGCAGATACGTGACTTTTTACGCTTTTTAAACTTTGCAATATCTTACAGGACCGTAAGAGTTAGACACATTAGAGAACTGTTCTCAGCATATGGCGGTACTATACGACCAAAACATGACAACGTATTGCTTTCAAGACTTCCGGATATAGGCGGTAGAGCTCTTGAACTTGCAAATAGTATGAAAAATATCAAAGAAATGACATTCGAAGAGGTTTGCGATCTAGTAGTTCGTGAACGTCACCAACCTCAGGTACGCATGATATTGAACGAGCTAAAATTCAATAACTCCAAAGTAACTCCACAGTTAGTCGGAGAAATGAACTATGCAGTGAATAATGTTTCAGAGCTCCATCATAACGATCAGATACCTGATAGTGAAAAACAAGGTGTACTATTGACAGATTGTCATAAGTCCATGTTCATAGACAGACCATTCGTCGCTTATTTGGGAATGGGGAACGAATGGGGTAATAAGATCCTGGGTAAACAGTATATCGATAAAGAATCAGAAGCGGAAAAAGATGCTATGAAGTTCCGTGTACTACTTCAACAGGGTTCTTCGCGAATATATGCTGTTAACGCAACGAAGAACGGAAAGGTCGCTAAACCTACTTTACTCTTTGAAGGAGTACATGAGATAGAAAGAAGATCCCGTTCTGTCGTCAAATTCAGCGATATTGCTGACGTAAAGAAGGGCTCATGGTACGTTGAGGAACAAGAGACTTTTCCTGAGACTGGTATAGAGCATTTAGATAACGATACTTCTAACGAATGGAAGTTCACTAAATCGACATACAATGAATACTGTATGTGCCCTCGGGCATTCTATTACAGTAATCTTGTTACAACTCCAGATAATGAATGGACTGCCTTCGGAAATCTTTTGCACGAATTCGCTGAGATGTACGTATGTTATCCTGATGTTATTAGAAATAAAGATTTAGAATATTATGTTGAACGTATTGGAAATACCTATGCTGGCCTATCGTGTCCGATGATGGAGAACTTGGATTTGGACCGCATTAGAGTAGGCCTCAGAAACCTTATGGCATTCATAGACTCGCGAATGAATGAGCCTGTACCTCTAGATGTTGATAATTCATCACGTAAATATCCAAACGAATTGATGATAGCAGAAGGATTAGAAAAAACCAGTAGTTTTGTTGAGAGAGATTCAACATCATCAGTACATCCTATCTTTGGTAAGTTCGATCTACTGCTTGATTCACAGGTAATAGATTACAAAACAGGTAAATTCAAAACCGCTAAAGAAATCGTAAAAGGCTTCAAGATGGATGGCAAGGATTATATCGAGACCCAGCCGCTAATTTATCTTGCTCTTATGAGAGATTCCGGCATTTCAGTATCTGGGACCTTTGGTCTTTTCTATCTGTTCGGCACTGACGGACGTGTTAAAGATGGAACTTCCGTTAGAGATTGCACAGTAGACGTAAAATTACTTAGAGAAACAAAATCAGAAGCCATCAGAGGTCAAGATTCACCTGTAAGAGAATCGTTCAATGACGTAAAAAAATACGTAGAAATGTATGATAACTGGGATTCTTTTGTTTTACCCATAATTGAATCGGGTCTTCCACCTGAAGAATGGATTACCAACGATTCACTCATAAATGGGATACTTTCTTCACTTGGTCTTAAGCCAGGGAAAGGAACAACAAAAAAAGTAATAGATGCGCTTAATAAGCTTTATGAAATTATAATAGAAGATTACTGGACCTCAAAAGGAATGGTTTCGATACCGTCAGATTCCATGGATATGTTCCTTGAGAAATTAGATAAAGATCATTCTGAGGCTTCAATGATGATGAATTCAAAATTCCCTGCTAAACCGATCAAAGACTGCGAAAAATGTGGTT
>CAYIZM010000010.1:15017-22846 GCA_964368015.1 uncultured Methanomassiliicoccales archaeon | reverse complement strand
GATATCTGCAACGCCCTCGAACCAATGATTCTAGCTTTTTCAAATCTAGTATACTTCATGTTCACCACACAGGATATCCCCACTATTAAGGAGACCCATATAAACCTTTTGTAATTTTGACGATTTGTATCGACCATCCGTATATTCATATTAATGTTAGTTTAACACAAACAACGCACGCGCGCGAGGCATGGGCAATAATATTATTAGTTGAAACGATACGCCAGTGATGGACAACGAGCTTATCGTGTGTGCGGCAGCGTTCTTTCAGAACAAAGGTCGGGACGTGATCGCCGAAAAAGAATTCACCATGGGGATCTCACTGGACTATAGATGGATGACAGTCAATGAAGCCAAATCCTTGATGAATGCTATGATCTTAGCTGACGTGCTAGAATCTAAGGGCGGATATCTGAGGCCAAAGTTCAAAGGCTCCGAAGTAAACGTTCCCATCGCATACAGACCATCGGCTAAGCTCATGGCCTCTCTAACAACCGTAAAGACAGAACCGAAGGCCGTGAGAACAGAACCAGTGATAAAAAAAGAACAGGTCGATAATGTGTTTTCAGAAATGATATCTATGGCAGAAAAAGCCGGAATGAGACGTGCGGGCTATATTGCAGCCTGTAACTCGTTACAAAAGAAGCTTGACGTGGACATCGAGGTCGCTGGGGTGATGATCCTTAGGGACATCGGTTCCGATGTGTCAAGCCTTTATGAAAAAGTACGTGACTCCGTACTTAGCAAGTGACTTATTTTTTGAAGAAGTCACCGAGGGTCATCTTCCCTGACCCACCTGCGGCTGACTGGGTCATACCTAAAGACACGGCCTGCAACAGTTTGATCTCAAGAGCTTTCTCTATCTTCTTTGTAAGCTTATCATCTGGAATGAGCTTATTGGTCTCGATCTTCGCAATAGTTCCCTTCTTCTCGTTTATTGAGTTAGAGAACTCTTCAAGGTCCATGCCTCTAGCCTCTCTAGCTTCACGAATGACCTTCCCGTAGTCTTCCACTAGCTCAACAGACTTTGCATTAGCATAAACGTCTTTGACGCCCATCCTCTTCTGGCGCTTATCGAGCCTTTGTTCTATTACCGTCCTATTTCCACCAGTGGAACCTTCGGATGGTGATTTGTAATCCTCTCCAAATTTGGCACATTCGGAGCACACTTCAAGCTTGGCACCGTCGATCAAAACAGATTTTGTGAACGGCACAGTTTTACCGCATAATTCGCAGAGCATCCCTTTCAATTATACAGTTCGACAATTAATAACTACTGTTGGACCGTGAAAAGAATGTATTAGCAAGGAAAAGTAATAAAAACGGGAGTGTATAACCCACACGGATAACATGGTAGACTATGCAGAAGAGCAGACTGCCGAGCTCAAGGCGAAAATCGTATCGCTTGAAGAGCGGAATGTACGTCTGATGGAGAACCTTCAGAGCGCTGAACATGATAAGCGTTACTCGGAGAGTGAGCTGTTCAGACTACAGAAGGACCTTACTAGAGTAAGAACCGAGCTAGAGAGGCTTAGAAGCCCTCCGCTTATCATCGGTTCACTTAAGGACGTGCTTCCTGACGGCCGAGTAGTAGTTAAAAGTTCAACAGGACCTGATTTTATAGTTTCAGTTTCCGAATACGTTCCAAAAGGGGATCTTATTCCTGGATCAAGGGTTTCTCTTAACAAGCAGACACTCGCACTGATGAATGTGCTCCCGTCCTCGCTGGATCCTTTGATCACTGGTGCAGAGATCATCGAAAAACCCAATATTTCATACGAGGATATAGGAGGCCTCAGTAAGGAGATCTTAGAACTTCGCGAAGCTGTTGAAGATCCTTTGCTAAGACCTGAACTTTACATCAAAGTAGGCATTGAACCGCCGAAGGGAGTTCTGTTAGTAGGGCCACCTGGAACGGGAAAGACCCTTATGGCTAAAGCTGTGGCTAACGCAACCAACGCTACTTTCATTAGACTCGTTGGATCGGAACTCGTTCAGAAATTTATTGGAGAAGGTGCTAGACTTGTTCGTGAACTATTCGAACTTGCACGTGAAAAGGCTCCAAGTATAATATTCATTGACGAACTAGATTCCGTAGGAGCTAAGAGATTGGATTCTGCAACGTCCGGCGACCGTGAAGTTCAGAGGACGTTAATGCAACTCCTTGCAGAGCTTGATGGATTTAAGCCGACCGGGGATGTGAAGATCATTGGAGCTACGAACCGTCCAGATATCTTAGATGATGCTTTGCTTAGACCAGGAAGGTTCGACCGTATAATCGATATCGGACTTCCAGATCTTGAGGGACGCTTCCAGATCTTTAAGATACACACTGCTAACATGAGCACGGATCCCGATGTTGATCTTAGAGTTCTATCTGACGTGACGGATTCCACCTCAGGAGCAGAGATAAAGAGTATCTGCACTGAAGCTGGTATGTTGACGATCAGGGACGGCAGGGACGTCGTCACCATGAGCGACTTCATGCGAGCTAAAGCTAAGGTAACAGAAGCTGGACGCAATAAGGTGAAAGCTTTACCGGCGTATATGTTCGGCTGATATCAGTCGTTCATACGCTGGAACCAGAATCGTCGCCGCCGTAGAAGCATTGCTGGGCGGCGGCGTAAATTTCTTCCATGCCTGTAGAGTCTTCGGCAGAGACAGCTCTGACCTGTCCGAATATTCCCATGGATTCCATTGCCTTGAATAACTCAAATCCTACCACGGTCTGAGGATCTGAATCTTTTTCTAACAGATCGAAATAGAGAGAATCGGAATCAGTGAACCAACCAAGGATCCTTTCCCTCTGTTCTTCCGTAAGTACATCTGATTTGGAAAGTATCCCGAAAGTTGGAAGTTGAAGTCTGAATTGTACTAACGAGGACAAAGTCATCGATGTTATGAATCCGTTAGGGTCCTTGCATAAAGAAGGGTCGGAAAGATACAGAAGCATGGAGTCCTCTTTGCCAAATGCATCTATAGTTATCTTTGAAGATTCTCTGAACGCGAATAGTTCAAGTTGTCCTGGTGTATCGATCAGAAGATATTCAGACCTCATTTTGTTTACTACTTCGGTCATTTTGTCTATATTCAAAGCCATTAGGTCTGCTGCGACGATCTGTGCTCCGTTGGGACCAAGTCCATATTCTTCCATGACTTCCGTGGTGTTGACCCATTCACGTATATCCACGTCGGGGTCGTAAGGAAGTGTGTCAGTTCCAGGATCGAGATTGAGAACTAATGAATCGATACCTTGTTCCCCTAGCCAATTTTTATACGCCGCTACAAGAGTGCTTTTTCCGCAACCTGCAGTTCCTACAAAAAAAATGTTCTTCATGTCCGCCTGAAGACCGTATACCGATTTAAGGTTGATTAACCTTGAACGGTGTTAAAAAAGCATTAACGTTATTAACCCCTCGATTAATTACTTCACATGATTTCAGATAAAAAGCACGGCATAGGATACTCGATGCTGGGTTTCTTAGCAGTTTCTTTGTTCGTAATAATGTTAATAATCACACTTGCAGACTATCCCGGTTGGGTTTTTGGAGAGACTTCCATCACCGAATTGACTGGGTCGGATTCTGAAAAGTATCTTATTGCCGGCGGAGCTTTAGGCGGTTTTCTGTTAGCGTTCTCTTCGATAGGCAAATTTGAGTTCAATCGTCCTGGAAGGATTGCAGAAGGCATTTTCCTTATATTTGCAGGAATATTCCTTGTGTGGGCTTCAATATTCAAGTACGGCGAAGACATATTCCTTTTGTCCCTTGCGTTGGTATTCGTTTCCTTACTGTTCGCAATGATTAGCGCTGCATATGACGACTTACAAGATGATCGTCACATGATATTTGGTTCTATGAGCGTCGTCTGTATGATAATATTAGTGTCCTTGATCCTGACAACAGGGCCTGAGATCTACCAAGTAGCAACAATAATAGTAGGCGTTATTTGGATCATAACAAGGAACATCAGAGAACTTTACGTCTGAGATAAATAAGAGTAAGTAGCTTAATGAAGGTATCAATATGATAAATAAAAGACCAAAAATTGTAAAATATGGTTTTGGATTAGGTATCATAGGTGGACTTATCGCGATCGTTGCTTCGATCGTTGTATTAGACCTCAGCGTATCCTCATCCATTACCTATGTAAGCCTTAATCTGCTTGTAGCCGTGCTCTTCTTCGGAGTAGGCGGCGCATTTGTATCTGGTGGACCTGGAAACTGGAGCGTCGTTACCATTATGGCAGCGTTGACCACAGGCGTGGTCATAGCGGCGTCACTGTACGGATCCATGGACCTCTGGTTCGGTATCGTTCTTGCGATCATTGGTGTGTTCACCATAATTGTGGCATCAAGTTCGAAAACAGGACGATGGATCAAAACAGACAGATTATCTAACTAAACCTTTAATGCCGTCTGGGTTTTCCAGGCGGCCAAATTTACATTATGTCTATATGTTCTAGCAGAATCTATCTCACCTACAATAAAAGCGGTAGGTTTATAAATTATTTTTTCTATTGACATATGTGGAAGAAAAATACACCTCTGCTCTCAAGAAGATAGCTCTTCTTGGCGGAATGAATGATTATATAGCTGTCTCATCGAGAGAACTAGGCGAAATTCTAGATATGAGTCAGCAATCTGCATCCAAACGAATATTGGAACTTCTTGGAGAAAAACTTATTTCCCGAGACCTTGGCGCAAGAAGACAACGCATCAAGCTGACCGAAACTGGAGTAAATTGGCTTAAATGCGAATATATTGAATACCGGAGGATTTTTGAATTGACCGATCACGTAACTTTAAGAGGTCAGGTCACAGCAGGGATGGGCGAGGGGGGATATTACATATCACAGCCGAAATATACCGAACAGTTTGTGAAGACCTTAGGTTTTAGACCATTCGAGGGTACCTTGAACATAGTCGTGAACAAAGAAGACGTAGGAAAACTCGAAATGCTTAAAAGTACCGCGGGACACGTTATCAAAGGCTTTGATGACGAAGGACGCACCTTCGGAGATGTACTTGCTTATAAGGCTAAAATAAAGAACATCGACTGCGCTATAGTGATGCCTGAAAGATCCCATTATTCAGAAGTCGTGGAAGTAGTGTGCCAGTATCATCTGAGACGTACTCTTAGCCTTAAAGACAATGACCCTATCGAGGTCCGCGTGGAAATGTGATCAGATACTATTTACAATAGATCTGAAGAGCAACATCCCATCCCCTTCTTCGGGACCTATATTCCTGGTCCAGTCAGGACAGGTGTATAGGGTCATCACACGTTCAGGATGGGGCATCATTCCCATTACGTTACCTGCAGGATTGCATATACCTGCAATCCCAGAAATAGAACCGCTAGGATTCCAAGGGTATCCGGCATCACTTTTATCAGGATTCACATAACGGAATACGATCTGATCGTTATCTTCCAGCTTGTTCACGAAGTCTGGGTCATCGCTTATTAGTTTTCCTTCCCCGTGAGCTACGGGGTACATGACAAGACCTTGTTTCGCTATCTCTGAAACGAATTTACAATTTCCGCGGTTATCGTTCCTTAGAACGGTAGGGCGACATTCAAATCTTCCTGAATCGTTGATATTCAAGGCGGCCGTAGGTGTTTCTGACATGATGCCATCTAATGCAGGCAAAAGACCCAGCTCCACCAATACCTGAAATCCGTTGCATATTCCAACTACAGGTTTCTCGCCCTCAACGAACTTCTTTAGTTGTGGCCCGATCGTATTCTTTATCCTGGCTGCGAACAAAGCACCGCCTCTTAGATAGTCTCCTGCGGAAGACCCTCCCGGTAGAGCCAGTATGTCGTAATCCTCTAGATTACGTTTAAGATCAGAGTTTGCATTAGAATTCATTTGATTCAAATGTACCAGTTCTGGAACTGCGCCGACCATTCTGAAAGCCTCAGCGGTCTCTTCCTCACAGTTCGTACCTTCTATTCTTAGAACACATACTTTAGCGTTTTTCATTCTGGCCCCTCCATAATGTTCCGGAGAGGATCATTCCAAGCTTTGCGCATCTCTTCCACTTCTATGAAAGCGCCGCTATCACGGATACTCAATGCGTTACCGCCGGTCTTACCTATCAGATGAGCAGAACCGTCCATGATCTTCTCAAAGGCTTTTACGTTCTCATTAGCTACTTCGACGATCCAACGTGTGTTGCTCTCCGAATAAAGTACGATACGTGGCGATAACGGTTTGCCAGATGATGGGTCTTTGATATCCCTAGTATCCAACACGGCACCAATCTGACCTGAGATACACATCTCAGCTACTGCCACGGCGATACCTCCATCGGAACAGTCGTGACATGATGTGATCAAACATTCATCCATTGCTTTTAGTGTCTTCTCAGTGAGGTCACGAACGTTGTCCACATCTACGCCTGGCACAGTCCCTTGTTTTCCACCGTATATGCGATATAACAAAGAACCGCCCATCTCGTCCTTGGTCTCACCTATAACGTATATTTTGTTATCGGATGCTTTGAAATCAGCTGTTACCGCTTTAGAAACATCGTCCATAAGGCCGCAGCACATTATCATCGGAGTAGGAAGTACAGAAGATCCTCCCGATGTCTCGTTATAAAGACTGACGTTCCCCGAAGGTATGGGGATCTTCAATGCTTTTGCAAAATCTCCTATTCCGCGAACTGCTTCTCTGAACACACCAAGTCTATCAGGTTTTTCAGGATTTCCGAAATTGAGACAATCGGTCATAGCGTTAGGCATTGCTCCTACAGCTACGACGTTACGCCATGCCTCGTCCATCGATGACATACCGCCTTTGTACGGGTCAAGAGCCGTGAACCAAGGGTTACATCCGATAGCGGCCGCGAGACCTTTCATACTGGAAGGGACCGGCCTAAGAACAGAAGCGTCACCTGGACCTGTCATGTTCATCTCGCCGACCATAGGGTGGATCACTGTTGCAGCGCGGACCTCATGGTCGTACTGTCTTATGATCCACTCTTTAGATGCCACGTTGAAATCTGAAAGTAACTTAAGAATAGTTTTTTGATCGTTGGGTATACGAGGAGAACGTTCATCCTCCGCTGTTGAAACAACGGGTTTGATGTAAGGTCTGCGGTATAACGGTCCAGTAGTAAGGAAACTTTGATCCATTTCGAATATGTGTTCTCCGTTCCAGAATATACGGGTACGTTTCGTATCCGTTGTCAAAGCTACAGGAGTAGCTAGAACATCCCATGAATCGAATATAGCCAGGATCTTATCCAAGTTCTCAGGCTTACAAGTGCACATCATGCGTTCCTGTGATTCAGAGACCCATATCTCCCATGGCGCCAGACCTGATTCTTTGACAGGTACTTTCTCCAAGTTAACGTCCGCACCGCATCCGCCGTCTAAGGCCATCTCACCTACGACACAACTAAGGCCTCCTCCTCCAAGGTCCTTCATACCTGTAACTAGATGTTTTCCGCTGACCTCTAAACATGCATGCATTACGGCCTCTTTTGTTATTGGATCGCCAAGTTGTACAGTGCCACGTGAATCATCATCCGAGGTTTCAACACGATCTCGGGATGCGAAGTTCACTCCGTGTATCCCGTCACGTCCTGTTAATCCGCCGATAAGGACCATTATCTCTCCAGCCCCTCCGGCATAATTTTTTAGAAGATCCTTGCGTTTTACAATACCTAGACAAGAAACGTTCACCAAACAGTTATCAGTATAACGTTCGTCAAAGAATATTCCTCCGGTAATAGTTGGTATTCCAACTCTGTTACCATAATCACGTATACCAGAAACCGCACCGTTCAACAAATAGCGTGGATGTTTGGTTCCAGG